>JBJDXT010000001.1:0-17957 GCA_051866795.1 Candidatus Onthomonas sp.
AATTCCGCCTCTTCTTCTCTGAAAACCGTGCTGCTGGTGCTCTTCCGGGTGCTGTTTACCGGCTTTGCCCTGTACTCGGTCTATTTTATTTTCAGCAATTCCCTGGAGATTGGCTCAGTTTCTTCCGCCCGGAGCGGTGAGGTCACTGCCCTGCTCAACCGGTTCCTCTCCGGAGTGGGCCTGCCCACCATGACCCAGGCTGCGGTGCGCAAGCTGGCCCACTTTGCCGAGTTTTTTGTCTCCGGCTTCTGGTTTACCCTCTGCCTGCGGGTCTATACCCGCCATTACATCCGCCATATCAGCTGGCCACTGCTGCTGGGGCTGCTCATCGCCAACACCGATGAATTCATTCAGCTGTATGTCTCCGGTCGCTCCTCCAGCGTCCGGGACGTGTGGATTGACTTTGGCGGGGTCTGCGTTGGAGTGGGCTGCGCACTGCTCTTGCTGCTGCTCTGCTCCTGCGTCTGGTATCTGCTGGGATTTGGCCGGGAAAAGACATAAAATCGTATTTTTCCTCTTGACGGGGGTCAAACGGCGTGGTATTCTATACCTACCTGTGAAAACGGGCTTTGTTGTGGTGCGTTTTTTAGCGTACCGGACGCCCCGTTTGCTGCGGAGACGCAAGATCAGGGAGGCAGAAAACCCTCTGCCGAAGGCCCAACTGAGACAGACCGCTCCCAGGGAGCGGCACTTTGCTGGAGCTTCGGCGGAAGTTTGCCCCGTTTCGGGCCTGCCGGAGATCCGGCATTTTTTGTGCCCGAGACAACCAAACACAAACTAAGGAGGTGCCGAACTATGGCGAAAGCCGGCGCACGGGTGAAGATCACCCTGAGATGCTCTGAGTGCAAGCAGAGAAATTACAACACCAACAAGAACAAGAAGAATACCACCGACCGTCTGAAGTTGAACAAGTATTGTCCCTTCTGCCGGAAGCACACCGAACACGTCGAGACGAAGTAAGCTGGAAGGATGAGTGTGATTCATGGCTGAAAATAAGACGACAAGCAGCGCGAACGAGACCAAGCCGGCTGCCGAGAAAAAGCCGGCTGAGAAGAAGGCTGAAAAGAAGCCCAACTGGTTCGTCCGCCGCTGGAGAGCCATCAGAAAGTGGTGCCACGAGCTGAAGGTCGAGCTGAAGAAGGTTGTCTGGCCCAGCAAGAAGGACGTGCTGCACGACACGCTGGTGGTTATCGCCTGTGTCCTGGTCGTGGGTGTCGTGATCTGGGTTTTTGACGCGCTGAGTGCCGCTGTTGTCCGCGCCCTGATCAACCTGTTCCAGGGCTGAGGATACGAAAATGGCTGAAACTGCAAAGTGGTATGTGGTCCACACTTATTCCGGTTACGAGAATACAGTCGCCAGCGCGATTCTGAAAAATGTGGACAACCGCAATCTGCACGATCTGATCAGCGAGGTGACCATCCCTATGGAGACGGTCACTGAGATCACTGACAACGGCCCCAAGACCTATGAGCGCAAGGTGTTCCCCGGCTATGTGCTGGTGAAGATGGTGCTCGATGACGAGAGCTGGCACGTGATCCGCAATATCCGCGGCGTCACCGGCTTTGTCGGCTCCGGCAACAAGGCGATTCCTCTCTCCGATGAGGAGATCGCAGCCCTGGGCGTAGAGAAACACGAGGTTACCGTGGCCTACGCGGTGGGGGACAATGTGAAGATTACCGACGGCGCCCTGACCTCCTTCCTCGGTGTGGTGGAGGAGATCGACATGGAGAAGAACAAGGTCCGTGTCGTGGTTTCCATGTTCGGCCGGGAGACTCCGGTAGAGCTGGAGCTGGATCAGGTGGAACCCGTCGAAGTGTGAGAATGGACTGCTCCATTCTGCTGACGAATTTTAGGAGGTGCTCTTCGTGGCAGCTAAAAATAAGAAAATTACCGGCTATGTGAAGCTGCAGATCCCGGCAGGCAAGGCGACTCCCGCCCCTCCCGTGGGTCCTGCGCTGGGCCAGCACGGCGTCAACATCGCCGCGTTCACCAAGGAATTCAATGAGCGTACCAAGAAGGACGTGGGCCTGATTATCCCCGTCATCATCACTGTGTATGCCGACCGCTCCTACACCTTCGTCTGCAAGACGCCCCCCGCGGCTGTCCTGCTGAAGAAGGCCTGCAATCTGGAGTCCGCTTCCGGCGTGCCCAACAAGAACAAGGTGGCCACCATCAGCAAGGCTGAGATCCAGAAGATCGCCGAGCTGAAGATGCCCGACCTGAACGCCGCTTCTCTGGAGGCCGCCATGTCCATGATCGCCGGTACCGCCCGTTCCATGGGTATCGTTGTCGGCGAGTAAGGAGGTAGGATACTGTGACTAAGGGTAAGAAATATCAGGACAGCGCTAAGCTGATCGATAAGGGCAATCTGTACGACGTCTCCGAGGCTATGGAGCTGCTGGGCAAGACTGCCAAGGCCAAGTTCGATGAGACCGTTGAGGTCCATCTGCGTCTGGGCGTTGATGGCCGTCACGCTGACCAGCAGGTCCGCGGCGCCATCGTGCTGCCCAACGGCACCGGCAAGTCTGTCCGCGTGCTGGTGTTCGCCAAGGGCGAGCAGGCTGAGGCTGCCAAGGCCGCCGGCGCCGAGTATGTGGGCGAGATGGACCTGGTGGAGAAGATCCAGAAGGAAAACTGGTTCGACTTCGACGTGGTCATCGCCACTCCCGACATGATGCGTTTTGTCGGCCGTCTGGGCCGTGTGCTGGGCCCCAAGGGCCTGATGCCCTCCCCCAAGTCCGGCACTGTCACCCCCGACGCCGGCAGAGCCGTCGCCGAGGCCAAGGCCGGTAAGGTGGAGTATCGTCTGGACAAGACCAACATCATCCACTGCCCCATTGGCAAGGTTTCCTTCGGCCCCCAGAAGCTGGAGGAGAACTTCAACGCTCTGGTGGGCGCCGTCATCAAGGCCAAGCCCTCCACCGCCAAGGGCCAGTATATCCGCAGCTGCACCGTGGCCTCCACCATGGGCCCCGGCATCCGTGTGAATCCCGCCAAGCTGGCCTGATTTTTGCGGAAAATGTGTGAAATTCAGGGGAGAGAGGGTTGACAAGCCCTCCCTCCCCCTGATATAATGTTCAAAGCGTTCAAAGACAGCAGGAGCATTGCGCGTAATTGGCCCCGGCCATCCTGCCGAGAGTGCATGGAAAAGCGAATCGATTTTCTGTGTCTACTGTCCTCCTGTCTTTTGACGCGGAGGATTTTCTATTTGTGAGGTGAAAACAAATGCCTAACGCAAAGGTTTTGGAGTCCAAGAAGGCTGTTGTCGCCGCCCTGGAGGAGCAGCTCAAGACCGCTCAGTCCGGCGTGCTGGTGGATTACTCCGGCATCACCGTCGAGCAGGACACCGCGCTGCGTGTCACCGCCCGTCAGGCCGGCATCACCTACAGTGTTGTCAAGAACACCATGGTGCGCCGCGCTCTGGATGACGCCGGCCTGTCCGAGCTGGATTCTGTGCTGCATGGCAACACTTCTCTGGCTACTGGCAAGGATGACCCCATCGCTCCCATCAAGGTGTTCTCCGATTACGCCAAGCAGATGGGTGAGGACAAGTTCCACATCAAGGCTGCCTTCATGGAGGGCAAGGTGCTCTCCCAGGCCGAGATCGCTCAGCTGGCTACCCTGACTTCCAAGAAGGATCTGTACGCTCAGCTGATCGGCACTCTGATGGCTCCCATGGCCAACCTGGCCGCTGTGGTCGCCGCCATTGCCGACAAGGACGGCGCTGCCGAGGCTGCCGCCGAATAAGCACAGCCCCAAAGCCGGGCAGGATGCCCGGAAAAATGATTACAAAATTAACTCTATTTTAGGAGGTAACTATCATGTCTGAGAAGATCACTGCTATTGTTGAAGAGATCAAGGCTCTCTCCCTGCTGGAGGTTAAGGAGCTGACCGACGCTCTGAAGGAGACCTTCGGCGTTGAGGCCATTGCTATGGGCGGCCCCGCTGCCGGCGCTGCCGCTGCTGCTCCCGAGGTGGAGGAGAAGACCGAGTTTGACGTTGTCCTGGCTGGCTTCGACGCTGCTGCCAAGATCAAGGTCATCAAGGCTGTCCGTGAGGCCACTGGCCTGGGCCTGGCCGACGCCAAGAAGGCTGTCGAGGGCGCTCCCTACACTCTGAAGGAGGCTGTGGCCAAGGAAGAGGCCGACGCTCTGAAGGAGAAGCTGGAGGCTGCCGGCGCCAAGGTCGAGCTGAAGTAATTCAACCTTCCAAAGTGACTGAAATCCCCCGCGCTGCATAGGCAGCGCGGGGGATTTTTGCGTTCAGAGGTCTATTCCAGATAGTGTCTCGGTTTCCCGACAGAGGCTTTTCCATATTCGATGGCGCCGGCCGGACAGGCGGCGATACAGGCCATGCAGTGAGTACAGCCCTCCTCCCAGACCGGCTTGCCGTCCTCCATCCGGATGGTGTTGGTGGGGCAAAGCGCCTGACACTGGCGGCAGTGGAGACAGGCGTCGCTGACCCGGAAGGGCTTGGCGGTGACACAAAAAGAGTAGAAAAGGGTGTTTATCGGCCCGCTGAGCAGCCGGTCCAGCACACGGGGACGCTGATCTGGGAAATCCTCATTTCCGCGGATCAGCTCCGCGGCCCGGTCGATCTGAGGCAGGGCGTCCTGGACAATCTGCTGCGCCTCCTCCGGGCCAGGGACGGGAAACATGGCGAGGTAGTTTTCCGGCATGACCACCGGCAGCAGCCCCCGGAACCGGAGCCCCAGCTTCCGGCAGAGGGCCTGGGCAGACTGGGCGGCGCTGCCCACGCCGTCACCGCAGGTCAGCAGGAACCAGGCGTCCTGACTGCCGTTCCACTGGCATTGCGGGAGATACTCCTGAAGCAGCCGGGGAAGCTGCCAGGCATAGGTGGGGGAGACGAAAACCCAGGGCCGCTCCGAACGGAAAATGCGGGAATAGCCGGTTTTCAGATCCTGGTTCAAGTCGTGCAGCTCATCCTCCAGCAGCGCTGCCAGACGGCGGGCGGCAAAACGGCTGTTTCCGGTGCCGGTGTAGTACAAAATCATGGACAGGACCTCCTTTGCGTCATGCTTCAGGCGTATCCAGCTCCCCCTCGTTGGCCTGCTGGAGGGACATCTCCTCTCCGGGGAGCTGGGCGGTGAAGGAGACCTGAAAGACCGCCTGGGGCCAGTTCAGATGGATCCGGGCGTGGACGCCCTTCTCCCGGGCAGTGTTTTCCAGCAACAGGCAGAGCTGGGCCAGCACCTCCCGGGTGAGATATCCGCCCCGCCAGTGGAAGATGAGGGGCTGCTTTTTCCGGATGGCCTGGAGGGCCCGCTTCTGTACCTCTTCCTCTTTGGTAAAGGACAGCTTTTTTACCCGGTAGTAGGCCTGACTGCCGTCGGTGCAGGCAGGGACGGGAAAGATCACCGGCTCGTGGTCCCGGAAAAACGTCCTGTCATCCAGATTGAAGTAGTCGTAGCGGATGGGACCGTCTCTGCCCAGAGAGTTGTCAAAGGTGGCGTCCAGGTGGTAATATGTTCCGCCCAGCCGGAGAATGTTCCAGGTGTGGCGGTACTTGATCCCTTTGTCCGGGTTGTTCTCCGAGATAGCCACAATGCACCACAGCCCCAATGCGTCGCACAGGGCCTTTACCGCCTTGGCGATCCCCTCACAGACAGAGACCCCTTGACCCAATGGACCCAGAATCTCATGGGAGTAGGGCTTTTTCAGCTTGTCATACCGGACATTCCGGCAGATAAAGTCGTGGACATACTGCTCCCGCTCCCACTCGCTCTTGCCCATGGCCGGCCGGGCCAGCTTGGCGATCCGGGCGGACATGGCCTGCTGGTGAGAACGGATTTTCCCCTTGTCAAAGAGATACTCCGGCACCAGCTCCACATTGGAGGCCTCCGGCCGAAGCCGGTAGGAAAAGCCGGTGACGTAGAAAATCTCTGGGTGATCCAGCCGCAGCCGGAGCAGAATCTCACTCAATTCCCAACCCTCCAGCCGGGGCACCGGAAAGGCGGGGGAGAGGGCAGTCAGCCCTGCCTCCATGGCGTGATAGACGCTCTGTTGGTACCGGGGCAGCTGCTGATAGTAGTAGGCTTCCATAGACTCACCGGCAGCTCATGGCCAGCAGGTCCGCCTCCAGCTGCTCCAGAGCGGCGTCGCTGGTAGACCAACTGGTGCAGAAGCGGATTGCGTCCCGGTGCTCGTCCACTCTGGTCCAGTATTCATAAGTAAAGTGCTGGCTCAGCAACCGCTGCTGTTCTTTCGTGAGGATGACAAACTGCTGGTTGGTAGAGGAGTCGGCAAAGAAGGGAATACCCGCCGTCCGGAAGGCAGTCTGAAGCCGCCGGGCGGCATCAATGGCATGGTGGCCTGCTTTCAGATAGAGGTCGTCGGTGAACAGAGCGGCAAACTGAACCCCCAGCAGCCGGCCCTTGGCCAGCATGCCGCCGTGCTGCTTGATGTGATAGCGGAAGTCCCGCTTGAGCAGATCGTTGGTGATGACCACCGCCTCGCCAAAGAGCAGCCCTGTCTTGGTGCCGCCGATGTAGAACACGTCGGTGAGCCGGGCCAGATCGGGGAGCGTCAGATCGTTTTCCGGGGCGGCCAGAGCGTAGCTCAGCCGGGCGCCGTCCACATAGAGAAAGAGACCGCATTCCCGGCAGACCCGGGAGATGCGCTCCAGCTCCTCTTTGGAGTAGAGGGTTCCGATTTCCGTGGGCTGGGAGAGATAGACCATGCCGGGCTGCACCATGTGCTCATGACAGGCGTCCGACCAGTGGGCGGTCCAGGCGGCACGGATCTGGGCGACTGTGATCTTGCCGTTTGCGGCAGGGAGGGGGAGCACCTTGTGTCCGGTGGCCTCGATGGCACCGGACTCGTGAATATTGATGTGGCCGGTGTCGGCACACAGCACCCCCTGATGGGGGCGGAGGGCGGCGGCGATGACAGTGGTGTTGGCCTGAGTGCCGCCCAGCAGGAAGGACACCTGGGCCTCCGGGGCTTGGCAGGCGGCGCGGATCAGGGCGCTGGCCCGCTCACAGTGGGGGTCCAGACCGTAGCCAGCGGTCTCCTCCCCGTTGGTGACAGTCAGGGCCTCCAGCACCTGGGGCAGAGTTCCGTTGACATAATCTGATTCAAAGTGGTACATGACGGGAAAAGGCTCCTTTTGCCAGTGGGCAGTTGATTTTCACCAGTATACACCGGCGGGAGAAATCCGTCCAGTAAAAACGCCCCGGAAGCCGGGACGGGCGGTTCCAATCGGGCTTGTGCTGTGCTATAATTTTTCAAGTGTTAGCCTTGAAAGGAGGCAAATCGGATGGAGCAGTACAAATTTTCCCGGCTGCCCTATGTGCCCAGCGATTTTGAGCAGATTCAGCAGACGCTGAACGGCTATACAGCGGAGATCAGAGCGGCGGAGTCCACGGAGCAGGTGTTTTCGGTCGTCGCCCGCTGTGACGCGCTGATGGAGGATGTGAACTTTGCCTCCAACCTGGCCTATATCCGCAGCAGCCTGGACTGCACGGACGACTTTTACAACGAGGCCGCCCAAAGGGAGGGGATGGGCTGTGCGGGACTGGACACCGCCCCCTACTATCAGGCCCTGCTGGATAGCCGGCTTCTGCCCCGGCTGGAGGCTGAGTTCGGACCGGAGTACCGTCCCCGGCTGGAGAAGGAGCTTCGCATCAAGGCGGCGGGCCGGGAGCTGCTGGCTCGGGAGCAGCTGCTGAGCAACCAGTACCAGCAGAAAAAGGCGATGCTGCAGATTGATTTCCGGGGTGCTCTGCGCTCCGAGGGGGAGATGTTCGCCTTTTTTGAGGATCCGGACCGGCAGACCCGTCTGGAGGCCCGGAAGGCGCTGGCAGAGGCGGTGCTGGCCCGGAAGGAGGAGTTTGCGCCTCTGCTGCTGGAGCTGATCTCCCTGCGCAGCGGCATCGCAAAGGCCAACGGCTTTGCCAACTATCTGGAATATGCCAATGCTGTTTATGACCGGCGGGGCTACGGGGAGGCGGAGCTGACCGCCTTCTGTGAGCAGGTAAAAGCCGACCTGGTCCCTCTGCTGCGCACCCTGCAGGAGGAGCAGCGGCGGACGCTGGGCGTAGACAGGCTGATGTCCTATGACCAGAGTGTGCGATTTGCCGATGGAAACGCGGTGCCGGCGGGGGACGCGGCCTATCTGACAGAGGTGTCCCAAAAGATGTATGACGCCCTCTCGCCTGACTTCGGCGCCTTCTTCCGGGGTATGGTGGAGAGTGAGAGCCTGGATGTGACCGCCTCGCCCCACAAGGTGGCCGGCATGGGCTTCTGCGCCGGTATGAAGAAGGGCTACTATCCCTTCGTGTTCGGCAACTGCAACGGGACTGAGACCGATGTGGCGGTGTTCACCCACGAGATCGGCCACGCCTGGCAGGGCCAGCTGACGGCGGAGCAGGTCAAGACCGGCCTGCTTCAGGAGATGGCCCTGGACGCGGTGGAGATTCCCTCCAAGACGATGGAGCTGCTGAGCTATCCCTACGCCGGGGGATTTTTCGGGAAAAACGCGGACAAGTTCCGCCAGGGACACTTCCGCAACGCTCTGCGGGAGATCGCCGCCTACTGCGCCATTCACGAGTTCAACACCTGGATCTACACCCACCCCGGCGCCTCCTTTGAGGAGCTGGTGGACGCCCAGCAGGAGATCAACCTGCGGTACGACCCGGATCTGGATTACGGCGAGCTGGACGGCTATGTCCGGCAGGGAGCGGATCTGATGCGGAACATGGCGGTCTATCTGTTCCCGCGCTATGTCATCAGCTACGCCCTGTCCGAGATGTGCGCCATGGAGCTGTTTGCCCGGATGCAGGAGAATCCCCGGGAGGCCTGGGCGTCCTATGAGGCGCTGTGCGCCTCCGGCGGCAGCCGGAGCTACCCCGACACCCTGGCCCAGGCCGGCCTGTCTCCGGCCTATGCCGAGGGCAGCGTGGCGCGGGTTGTGGCCTTCGCGCAGAAATATTTGAACCTGTAAAGCAAAAACAGCAGCAGATCCCACAAGCGGATCCGTTGCTGTTTTGCGTTGCGAAATGCAGGCTCAGGCCTGTTCCGGCTTGAAATAGCTGGGGTACTGCTGCTGAATGGCGGCTTTGTCAATTCTGTAGCGGCAGAGATGGGCCTCCACCGTCTCAGAGACAAGGTCCTGGTCATGGGACAGCAGCGCATAGATGATAGCCTTGTGATCAATCAGCAGCTGATCCGGCTTGACCACATAGAGGGACATGCTGCGCACCCGGTCAAAATGAACGGTCAGTCCGCTGATAATCTCATAGGTGCGGCTCATCCCGCCGATTTCAAACATCAGACGGTGAAATTCATTATCCAGGTAGAAAAAGGTTTGAGGATCATCCTGGGCCAGGCACTGCTCCTGCAGCAGAATATTTTCCGTCAGGGGAGCCAGCAGAGAGAGATCGGCGTTCGGGCAGATCTTTTGACAAAGAGCTACCTCGAGAGCGCTACGGGCAAATCTGGCCTCATCTACCAGCTGGTAATCGATATAGGAGATCCGGCTGCCCCGCTGGGGGAGCACCTCTACGATGCCCACCTTCGCCAGGTCGATCAGCGCCTCCCGGACAGGGGTGCGGGAAAGACTGAGCTGCTGGGCAAGCTCTTTCTCGCTGACCAGACAGCCGGGAGCCAGGTCCAGACTGATGATATTCTCTTTGATGATGCGGCAGGCATAATCCCGGCCGCTCTCCTGTGGGAGACGTTCTGTGATTTTAATGAGTCACACCTCGTTTCGGGACGGGGAAGAGAGAGCAAAAAGCCAATCGGTACCAAGGATATTATTTCAGTTTCTGTGATTATAGCACAGCTTCCGGCAAAGCGTCAACTTGTCTGAAGAGAAAGCGCAGTGTACAAATTTTTGACGGCGATTTTTCAAAAGTTCGACGTCTAAGGTGGAAACAGCTGGAAAGTGAGCGAGCGAAACCGCTTGCGTTACGGCAAAATGAACAAAAATAAATTTGATAGTTTGTCAGAACGTTCAATAGACAGTTTGCCAAAAAGCGTGTATTATACTGGTATACCAGACGGGGGTCATGCCCCAGAGGAGATATCGGGACAGTTATGAGAAACGGCAAACAGCGTTTTACAGCCAGCGTGGAGTACAATGAAAAGACAATCCAGAAGGTCTTTCGGGTGGAGTATTTCACCTATGACCGGATTAAGATCATTACCCGCGCCTGTATTGGTTTCGCGCTGATTGCCATGGCGGTTTTCCTCGAACTGTCCACTGTTTTTGTCGTTGCCTGCCTGGCGGTGGGCTGCTGGCTGATCGTCTGCATCGATTTTCCCAGCAAAGTCAAGGCTGAGGGCGTGCTTCAGGCCCGGCAGGGCGCCGTCAGTACGGTGAATCTTCAGTTTGGAGAGAGCTCCGTCAAAGTGGTGGAGGGCAAGCAGAGCTACAAGTACAGCGCCATTGACCGGCTGGTGATGGACGGGGACTATCTGTTCCTTTTCTGTGACCGGCAGACGGCGGTGATGCTGGACAAGCGCACTCTGGATCCGGCGGACGAGAGCGCCTTCAAGCAGTTCATCGAAGAAAAGACCGGGAAAAAGTGGAAGGGCACTTCGCTGCTGCTGATGAATTTCCAGGATTTGCGTCAGGCCCTAAAGGATCGAAAAAAACGATAAATGTGCAGTCAGGGAGCCCAGGCTCCTGAGATAAAACCGGCCGGCATTTGACTGGCCCACAGGTTCGGAATGCGTGCCATGACCGCTCTGGAACGGGAGCGGAAGAGCGCATTTAGATATGGAGGTAAAAATATGAAAAACAAAATCCGTCGTTCCATCCTTGCGGCATTCTGCGCAGTCGCCATGATGCTGTCCCTGGTCGCCTGCGGCGGCAGCAGCGGCAGCAGTGAGCAGCCCGCCGCTGACCAGCCCGCTGACAGCTCCGCCGCTTCTGATGACGCCGCTGCTTCCTCCGGCGAGGAGCAGACCTTCAATCTGAAGCTGGCTCACAACCTGGCTGAGGATCACGCTGTTCACATTGAGCTGACTGCGTTTGCTGAGGCTGTCAAGGAGAAGTCCAACGGCACCATCAACATCCAGATCATCCCCAACGGCACCCTGGGCTCCGAGGCTGACTGCATCTCCCAGATCCAGGCCGGTGCTCTGGAGATGACCAAGGTCTCCGCCGGTACTCTGGGCAACTTCAACACCAAGTGGAACGCCCTGTCCGTGCCTTATGTCTTTAACGATCAGGAGCATTACTACAACGTCATGGACGGCGAGATCGCTCAGGATCTGTACAAGTCCACTGAGTCCGACGGCTTCATCGGCCTGACCTGGCTGGACTCCGGCGCGCGCTCCTTCTACACCGCCAACACCCCCATCCGCACCCCCTCTGACCTGGCCGGCCTGAAGATCCGCACCATGGACTCCCAGATGGCTATCGACATGATGAACGCTCTGGGCGGCTCCTCCGTCGTTATGGGTTATTCCGACATCTATGCCGGCATGCAGCAGGGCGTCATTGACGGCGCTGAGAACAACGTCACCGCTCTGCGTGACCACGCCGACGTGACCGGCTACTACTGCTATGACGAGCATACCCGCATCCCCGACATCGTCGTCATCTCCACCAGCGTCTGGAACTCCATGTCCGACAACCAGCGCCAGATCATGACCGAGTGCGCCGCTGAGGCCTCCAACGAGTACAAGACCGCTTGGAAGAACTTTGAGGACGAGGTTCTGGCCTCCGTCGAGGGCAAGGTCGAGCTGGTTACCGATGTGGACACCGCTGCTTTCCAGGAAGCCTGCCAGTCCATCTATGAGAACCTGAAGACCAGCGATCCCGAGGTCTACTCCGTCGTGGAGCAGATCCAGAACGCCGGCTGATCAGGATAGCAATTCAGCTGGATTTTGAACTGATTACATCCGGCGACAGCCCAAAAGCCGGAAACGGTTTTTGGGCTGTTGTTCCGTCCCGCGCAATCAAGCTAAGGAGATGAAACTTTGAAAAAGGTCGACAAAGTCCTGGATACCGTTATGCGGTTTGTCATGGCTGTGGCCATGTTCCTGCTGTTGGTTTTCGGTACCTGGCAGATTTTCACCCGTTGGATTCTGAAAAATCCCTCTACCTTTACCGACGAGTTCCTGCGCTATCTGCTGATCTGGGCCTCCATGCTGGGCTCCGCCTACTGCTTCTATAAGGACGAGCATCTGGCCCTGGATCTGGTCAAGGATCGCGTCCACGGCGTGGGCGCTGTCATCCTGAGCGTCTTTATTGAAATTGCGATTCTCTTCTTCGTTGGCTATGTCTTTATCTTTGGCGGCTGGAAGCTGGCGATGAACGCCACCAACGTCTCCTCCGTCATGCGGATTCCCTTCAAGGCTCTGTACATGGTGCTGCCCGTGTCCGGTGTGTTTATCTACATTGCCCGGATCCTGAAGTACCTGCAGCTGTTCATTGAAAAGAAAGGAGGCCAGGCATAATGGTCGTACAAGCTACTCTGATGCTGTTTGGCTCCTTCTTTGTCATGCTATTTGCCGGCGTGCCCATCTCTGCCGGTATCGGCATCGCATCCGTGATCACCGCTTTTGCCTGCGGTATGGATCCCGCCATCTTCGCCCTGACTGCGGCTCAGCGCTGCTTCTCCGGCGTGGACTCCTTCTCCCTGCTGGCCCTGCCCTTCTTCTCCCTGGGCGGCAATATTATGAATAAGGGCGGCATCGCCAAGCGTCTGGTCCGTCTGGCCCGTCTGCTGGTGGGCAAGGTGCCCGGCTATCTGGCTGCCACCAACGTGCTGGCCAATATGTTCTTCGGCGCCGTGTCCGGCTCCTCCGTGGCCGCTACCTCCGCCATGGGCTCCATCATGAGCCCCCTGGAGAAGGACGAGGGCTATGACCCCAACTACTCCGCGGCTGTCAACATCTGCTCTGCCCCCACCGGCATTCTGATTCCCCCCTCCGGCCCCCTCATTCTGTACTCCATCACCGCCGGCGGCGTGTCCGTGGCAGCTCTGTTCATGGGCGGCTATCTGACCGGTATCCTGCTGGGCGCCTCCGTTATTGCCGTGGCCATCTTCCTGGCTATCAAGAAGGGCTACAAGGCGTCTGCGGTTAAGGACGACGACCCTGTCTGGAAGATTCTGGTGGACTCCATCCCCTCTCTGCTGGCGGTCATCATCGTCATGGGCGGCATCCTGGCCGGTATCTTCACCGCCACTGAGGCCGGCGTGGTCATGTGCCTGTACTGCGGCGTGCTGTCCATCATTTACCGCGAGATGGATCTCAAGACCTTCTACAACCTGCTGGCGGACACCATGAAGAGCTCTGCAACCATCCTCTTCCTGATTGCGGCTTCTTCCATTATGTCCTACGTCATGTCCTATACCGGCATCCCCGCCGCCATCAGCCAGGCTCTGATGAGCGTCTCCGACAACCGGTATGTGCTGCTGCTGGTCATGAACGTGTTCCTGCTGGTCATGGGCATGTTCCTGGATCTGACCCCCGCGGTTCTGATCTTCACCCCCATTTTCCTGCCCATCGCCCGGAGCTTGGGCATGAGCGATGTCCACTTCGGCCTGATGCTGATCATGAACCTGGGCATCGGTTCCGTCACTCCTCCTGTGGGCTCCTGCCTGTTCGTGGGCTGCGGCGTCGGCAAGGTCAAGATCGAGGGCGTTACCAAGTACATTGTGCCGATGTTTGCCGCAATGGTCATCGCACTGCTGCTGGTCACCTTCATTCCTGCCATCCCGATGATCGTTCCCTATCTGTGCGGCCTGGTGCCCAGCTTCGGCTGGCTCAGCTGAGCCCCTGTGGGTGATATGATCGCATAAACGTCCTTGCGGCGGTTCACAGTTACAACGCATGGATAACTGGGAACCGCCGCTTTTCTTATCTCTTTCACCGCCGGACCCGTTTCAGGCCCGGCAAAACGGAATCTATGAGACAAGGAGCGTTTCCATTATGAAAATCTGTACCGTATTTACCGGTTATGAGCCTGCAAACGGCATGTATTTGATCCACACCAACCAGGCGGACGTGAAGGTCTGCTTTGTCACCGATGAGATTGTCCGGGTTCGCGCCTCCTTTGACAAGGAGTTTGCCGAGGAGTCCTATGTGCTGTCCACTGTGGCCTGGGAGGACCGTCTGGATTCTCTCTTCCCGGAGCGGCAGCACGTGGCTCCGGTGGTGCCTCAGATCACCGAGGACGACAAGACGCTGACCTTTGCCACCACCGCCGTCCGGCTGGAGGTGCAGAAGGATCCCCTGTCCTTCCGGCTCTATGACGCCGAGGGCACCCTGCTGTATCAGGACCTGGCCGGCAACCCCTTCGTGCTGGACAGCAACCACCGTGTGGTGCACTACAGCCGCATGAATGAAGAGGACTGCTTCTATGGCTTTGGCGAAAAGACCGGTCTGCTGAACAAGAACAAGGAGTTCCTTCGGGAGCGTGCCACCGACGCCATGGGCTACGACCCCAAGAAGATGGATACCCTCTATAAGCACATCCCCTTCTACATCCAGCTCAACCGGGATACCCAGAAGGCAGTGGGCGTTTTCTATCATAACTTCTATGAGTCCGTGTTCAACATGGGCCGTGAGAAGAGCAACTATTGGCCCCGCTACACCTACTGGCAGGCGGACGGCGGCGATATCGACCTGTATCTGCTGGGCGGTGGCACCCTGGCCCGGATTGTGGACAACTACACGCTGCTGACCGGCCGTCCCGCTCTGCTGCCCAAGCGCGCACTGGGCTATCAGGGCTCCTCGATGTACTATCCCGAGCTGGAGAAGGACAGCGACGACGCCGTTCTGGGCTTTATCGACACCATCAAGGAAGAGGGCTTCCCCATCGACGGCTTCCACCTCTCCTCCGGCTACACCAGCTATAACAATAAGCGCTGCGTGTTCACCTGGAACACCGAGCGTTTCAAGGATCCCAGCAAGTACTTCCACGAGATGCAGGCGAAAAACGCGGAGAACGTGCCCAACGTCAAGCCAGGCATCCTGCTCTGTCATCCCTGGTTCGATGAATTTGATGCCCAGGGCGTCTTTGTCAAGGACAGCGAGCATCCGGAGCACTATGCTGTGGGCAGCTGGTGGGGCGGCCCCGGCGCATTCTGGGATTATACCAAGCCCGAGGCTCGTGAGGCATGGAAGAAGTATCTGACCGAAAATGTCATTGCCGTGGGCACCAACTCCGTCTGGAATGACAACTGCGAGTATGACAGCCTGCTGGACAAGGATGCCATCGTGGACTTCGACGGCAAGGGCGGCACCATCGGCCAGCTCAAGCCCATTATGTGCACCATCATGTGCAAGCTGAGCAACGACGCGGTCAAGGAACATGATCCCAGCAAGCGGCCCTATTCCGTCTGCCGCTCCGGCAGCTCGGGCATCCAGAAGTACGCCCAGACCTGGTGCGGCGATAACTACACCAGCTGGGACTCCCTCCAGTACAACATCCCCATCATCACCGGCATGGGCCTGTCCGGCCAGCCCAATGAGGGCGCCGATATCGGCGGCTTCGCCGGCCCCGCCCCTGAGGAGGAGTTGTTTGTCCGCTGGGTGCAGCAGGGCATTTTCCAGGCCCGGTTCTCCATCCACTCCGCCAGCAACGACAACACGGTTACCGAGCCTTGGATGTTCCGCGGCTCCGCCGATCTGATCCGCAATGACATCCTGCTGCGCTATCGCATGGCTCCCTATCTCTACTCCGCCGAGTACGAGGCCAACCAGACCGGTGCTCCCATTATGCGTGCCCTGGTCTATGAGTTCCAGAACGATCCAAAGGTCTACGAGGAGAGCTTCGAGTTCATGTTCGGCCGGGATATCCTGGTGGCCAACGTCATCGAGAAGGGCGCTAAGACCCGGAAGGTCTACCTGCCCGCCGGCTGCAAATGGTATGACTGGAGCAACAACTTTGCCTGCTATGAGGGCGGCCAGACCATCGAGATCCCGGTCACCATGGAGTCTATCCCCATGTTCATCCGGGAGGGCGCCATCATTCCCATGGCGGACAACCAGCTCATGAGCATGGAGCGGGATCACACCACCGCCCTGCACCTGACCCTGGCCCCCGGCGCGGAACGCACCTACACCCTGTATGACGACGACGGCGTGAGCAACGACTATGCCGAGGGTGTCTACCGCAAGACCAGCATCCATATGTCTGGCACCGACGTGATCAAGGTGGACTTTGCCGCTGAGGGCAGCTACACCGACCATGTGGAGAGCGTCATGGTGGAGATGATCCGCAAGGACAAGAGCCCCTTCTGGGTCACCCTGGGCGGCGAAAAGCTGGAGCACTTCCTCAACCGCCGCAAGTTCGAGGCCGCCGAGTCCGGCTGGTACTACAGCCAGACCAAGAAGGCGGTCCTGGTCAAGTACCCCAATCCCAGGCAGGACACCACGCTGGTGGTTTCTTTCGAGCAATTTGACTTAATCGGCATGTAATGCTGGAACTACTTGAAAAAAGGTGGTATAATATTTATGTTGCTGAGAAAGTTTGAATCCATCGAAAAAACCGACAACGGTTATCTCATTCACGGAGATTGTGCGGATGTCAAGCTGATTTTTATGACCGACGACGTCATCCGTATCCGGGTCAGCTTTGACAAACAGTTTAAAGAGGCCTCCTATGCGCTGGTTACCACCGCCTGGGCGGACGATCTGGACGAGCTGCTCAAGGAGGAGCGTACCCGCATCACCGCGCTGGATGTGCCCTATGAGGAGACGGAGAAGAAGATCACCTTCCAGACCGCCTCTCTCAAGCTGGTGCTCACCAAGGCCCCCTTCCACTTCCGCCTCTATGACAAGGATGGCACCCTGATCTATTCCGATCTGGCCGAGCGGGCCTATGACCGGGATCAGCTGGGCCGCCTGACCCATTACTCCAAGGTGGACCGGGAGAATGACCACTTCTATGGCTTCGGTGAAAAGACCGGTCACCTGGACAAGAAGGGCCGCCATATGCGCATGTGCCCCAAGGACGCCATCGGCCACGACCCCGAGTTCGGCGATCCCCTGTACAAGCACATACCCTTCTATATCCGCATCAACGAGAACGTTCAGAAGGCAGTGGGCCTGTTCTACAACAACAGCTATGACGCCGCCTTCGACATGTGCAATGAGATCAGCGGCTACTGGGAGCGGTACTCCTACTACCAGGTGGACGGCGGCGACATCGACCTGTTCCTGATCAACGGCCCGGATATGCCTACCGTGCTGGACCGCTACACTATGCTCACCGGCCGTATGGCCATGCCCACCAAGCAGGAGATGGGCTTTACCGCCAGCACCATGTACTACGCCGAGCTGGAGAAGGACTGCGACCAGGAGATCTACAAGGTCATCGACAAGCACTTTGCCGAGAAGATCTATATCGACAACTTCTGGCTGGCCAGCGGCTACTCCTCCGGTGAGGAGGACAACCTCCGCTACGTCTTCAACTGGAACAAGCGCCGCTTCCCTGATCCCGAGGGCTTCTTCGCCCACATGAATGAGCGGGGTATCAATGTGATCCCCAACCTGAAGCCGGGCATCCTCCAGAACCACCCCTACATGGACAAGTGGAAGGAGGCCGACGCCTTCATCAAGACCCCGGATGGCCAGGACGACTATTATGGCCGTTGGTGGGGCGGCGTGGGCCGGTTTGTGGACTTCACCAGCCCCAAGGCCCGTCAGGCCTGGAAGGAACTGCTCAAGGCCAACATCTTGGAGAAGGGCACCAAGACCGTCTGGAACGACAACTGCGAGCTGGACGGCGTGGAGGATCGCACAGCCTATTGTGTGCATGAAGGTTTGGGCGGCGATATGGCCGAGCTGAAGATCATCCACAGCAATATGATGGCCTATCTGGGCAAGGAGGCCATTGCGGAGGTCTATCCCAACGAGCGGCCCTACATCATCAACCGGGCCGGCTTTGCGGGTATCCAGCGCTATGCCCAGGTCTGGGGCGGCGACAACCTGACCGACTGGCGGACGGTGAAGTTCAACATCGCCACCAT
>JBJDXT010000002.1:0-17855 GCA_051866795.1 Candidatus Onthomonas sp.
GTCTGCGGTCTGGGCGGGGTCATGGATATTTTGGTAGAAGATGGAATTATTGTGGTGATCGGAAACCGTCTGGAGGACCCTGAGGCAGAGATTCTGGACGCCTCCGGCCTGTGCGTCTGTGCCGGACTCATCGATATGCATGTCCATCTCCGGGATCCCGGCCTGACCTATAAGGAGGACATCCTCACCGGCTCCGCGGCGGCGGCCCGGGGCGGATTTACCTCCATCGCCTGTATGCCCAACACCAAGCCCACCATCGACTGCCCTGAGCGGGTACGGTATGTGCTGGACAAGGCCTCGGAAAACTGCGGTGTCCGGGTCTGGCCCATCGGCGCCCTCTCTCTGGGAGAAAAGGGCGAGACGATGACCGACGCCCGGGCGCTGAAGGAGGCGGGTGTGGTGGCCATCTCGGACGACGGCGTGCCGGTGATGAACGCCAATCTGATGCGGGACGCCCTCATGCGGGCCCATCGGAACAAGCTCACTGTCCTCTCCCATTGCGAGGATGACAATATGGTCCGGGGCCGGGGCGTCAACGAGGGCAGAGTTTCCCGCCAGCTGGGTCTGCCCGGACGGCCCGCCATCGCCGAGGAGCTGATGGTTATGCGGGACGCCATGCTGGCGGAGGAGACCCGTACCGCCGTCCACATCTGCCACGTCTCCACCGCAAACAGCGTCAATATCATCCGCCAGTATAAACGCAAGGGTGTCCAGATCACCTGTGAGACCTGTCCCCAGTATTTCACCCTCACCCATGAGGAGATTCTCCGCCAGGGCACGCTGGCCAAGGTGAACCCGCCCCTCCGGGCCACCAAGGACAAGGAGGGCATCCTGGCCGGCCTTAAGGACGGCACCATTGACTGCATCGTCACCGACCACGCCCCCCATTCCGCCGAGGAGAAGGCCAAGCCTCTGCCCGAGGCCCCCGCCGGCATGATCGGACTGGAGACCTCTCTAGGCCTGGCGCTGACCTATCTCTACCATACCGGCCTCATGAGTCTGTCCGATGTCATCCAGAAGATGACCATCAACCCTGCCAAGATTCTGGGCATCCGCAAGGGCTTTTTGGCCCTGGGCGCCAGCGCGGACATCACCATTTTCGATCCGGACGAGCGCTGGACGGTGGATCCGAACCGGTTTGCCTCCAAGGCCCGGAATACTCCCTTTGCTGGCATGGAGCTGCAGGGAAAAGTGAAGTATACCATCGTCGGCGGCAAGATTATCTATCAGGACCGCTGAACCGTTCATTGAGAGGAGCTGTCGCACATGTCCTTTGACGCACTGCAGGCCAAAATTCGGGCCATGAAAAACCCCACCGTCGCCGGTTTGGACGCCCGGCTGGAGTACGTCCCTCCCCACATTGTGGAGAAGTATATCGCCGCCTACGGCGAGACCCGGAAGGCTGCCGTGGAGGCTATCTTTGAGTTCAATTGCGGCCTGATGGATGCGCTGAGCGATATCGTCCCCGCCGTCAAGCCCCAGGCAGCCTACTACGAGAACCTGGGCTGGGAGGGCATGGAGATGCTGGAGCGCACCATCCGCTATGCCAAGCACAAGGGCTTCTTTGTCATCGCCGACATCAAGCGGGGCGACATCGGCACCACCGCCGCTGCCTACTCTGAGGGCTGGCTGGGCAAGACCAGGGTGGGGGAGACCATGGTCCCCGGCTTTGACGCCGACTGTGTCACCCTCAACGGCTATATGGGCAGCGATGCCATCAAGCCTTTCCTGAAGGACGCCGAGAACGAGGACAAGTGTGTCTTTGCCCTGGTCCGCACCTCCAATCCCTCCGCCATCGAGCTGCAGGACATGGTGGCCGGCGACCGGCTGGTCTATAAAGTCATGGCCGAGCTGGTGGACCGCTGGGGCAAGACCACCTCTGTGGGCGAGTACGGCTACAACCGGGTGGGCGCCGTCACCGGCGCCACCTACCCCTCCGATCTTCGCCAGCTGCGCAAGCTGCTGCCCCACACCTTCTTCCTGGTGCCCGGCTACGGCGCCCAGGGCGGCACCGCCGAGGATGTCCACTACGCCTTTGACCGCTATGGCCGGGGCGCCATCGTCAACTCCTCCCGCGGCATTATGTGTGCCTGGAAAAAGACGGGCAAAAACGGCATGGACTATGCCGAAGCTGCCCGGGCCGCTGCTCTGGAGATGCGGGACGCCATCAAGGCGGTCACGCCCATCCTGTAAGCGGAAAACAGAAGTTTGATTTGATTTCCAACGGAGGAAAGGCTGGGATATCCAGCCTTTTCCCATGAAAGAACAGAAGAAATAGGTGATCTTATGCCCATGACAAGAAATTGCCCCATCACCGACCTCCAGTATCTGACCCGTGACGTGGTCTCCATCACGTTGGAGGCGGGAGAATTGGCTCGGGCGGCGAAGCCCGGCCAGTTTGTCAATATCAAGTGCGGCGAGGGCCTGCTGCTCCGCCGTCCCATCTCCATCTGTGACGTGAACGGAACGCTGCTCACTGTGGTCTTCCAGATCAAGGGCGAGGGCACCCAGTGGCTCTCCCAGTGCCAGGCTGGGGAGGAGCTGGACGTTCTGGGCCCTCTGGGCCACGGCTATGACATCCCCCAGGGCAAGGTCCTGGTGGTGGGCGGCGGCATCGGCGTGCCCCCCATGCTCTACGCCGCCAAGTGCTGTGAGGCGGCCGATGCTTGCGTGGGCTTTCGCAGCGAGGCCAACGCCATTCTGCTGGACGAGCTGAACGCCGTTTGTGGCCGTGTGCTGGTCACCAGCGACGACGGCACCATCGGCGCCCACGGCTTTGTGGACGCTCTGGTCCGTCAGGCCCTCTCGGAGGAGCAGTACGCCGCCGTCTTTGCCTGCGGCCCCAAGCCCATGCTGAAGAGTGTCTATACTGCCGCCAAAGAGGGGAACACCCCCTGCTTCGTCTCCATGGAGGAGCGAATGGGCTGTGGTATCGGTGCCTGCCTGGTCTGTGCCTGCTCGGTGGGCGGCCATCACAAGCACGTCTGCAAGGACGGCCCTGTTTTTAACGCTGAGGAGGTGGACTGGTAATGAGCAAGGTAGATCTCTCCGTCAACCTGGCGGGTATGACCATGAAGAACCCGGTGGTGGTGGCTTCCGGCACCTTCGGCTTCGGCCGGGAGTACGGCCAGTTCTATGACCTGTCCAATCTGGGCGGCATCTGCGTCAAGGGTCTGACCCTCCACCAGCGGGAGGGCAATCCCCCTCCCCGGATCGCCGAGACCCCCATGGGCATTTTGAATTCGGTGGGCCTCCAGAATCCCGGTGTGGACGGCTTCATTGAAAAGGAGCTGCCCTGGCTGAAGGAGCAGGACGTGCGGATTATCGCCAACATCTCCGGCAACACCCCGGAGGAGTACGGCATTATGTGCGAAAAGCTGTCCAAAGCTGGGGTGGACATGATCGAGGTCAATATCTCCTGCCCCAACGTCAAGGCCGGTGGCCTCCAGTATGGCGTAGTGCCCGAGATGGCCGCCGAGGTGGCCGCCCAGGCCAAGAGCCACGCCTCGGTGCCTGTCATGGTCAAGCTGTCCCCCAATGTGACCGACATCACCGCCATCGCCAAAGCGGTGGTGGAGGCGGGGGCGGATGCCGTCTCCCTCATCAACACCATCCGTGGCATGCGCATTGACGTGAATACCCGCAGGCCTGTCCTGAAAATGAACACCGGCGGCCTCTCCGGTCCCGCCGTGCTGCCGGTGGCGGTGCGGATGGTCTGGGAGGTGGCCCAGGCGGTGGACGTGCCCATCCTGGGCATGGGCGGTGTGTCCAAGGGCGAGGACGCGGTCCAGCTCATGCTGGCCGGTGCCTCCGCCGTGGCGGTGGGTACCGCCTGCTTTGCCGATCCCTATGCCCCTCTCAAGGTGCGGGACGGCCTGGAGGAGATCGCCGCCCGCCAGGGCCTGGACCAGGTCTCTCAGCTCACCGGCGGCGTCAAGCCCTGGTGATTGGGTCGAAAGCAGTCCGAGAAACCGGAATCCGGCGTGCGCGGACTGCTTTTCCACGAACCGCCACAGAAAGAAGCGACAGTCATGACAAGAGTTTACATCGTCCGGCACGGCGAGGCGGAGGGCAACATTTACCGTCGGGCCCACGGACAATATGACAGCAATCTCACCGACAACGGCCTGTGCCAAGTGGAGGCCCTGGAGGAGCGGTTCCGCTCCATCCATCTGGACGCCGTCTATTCCAGCGACCTGCGCCGCTGCAAAAAGACCGCCCGGGCTCTCTACGAGCACAAGGGCCTGCCCCTCCAATTGGAGCCGGGCCTCCGGGAGATGAACCTAGGCGGCTGGGAGGATCATCCCTGGGGGGAGATCGGCCGCACCGACCCACAGGGGATCTGGGGCTTTCAAAATTGTTCTCCTGACTTCCGGGCACCGGGAGGAGAGAGCTATGAGGAGCTGCGTACCCGGGTGAGCGGCACGATTTTGAAGCTGGCTGCCCGCCATCCGGGGGAGACCATCGCTATCTCCACCCACTATATCGCCCTCCGCTCCGCCCTCTCCGTCTTTCACGGCTACCGGGTGGATGAGATCAA
This sequence comes from Candidatus Onthomonas sp., assembly GCA_051866795.1. Classification (GTDB taxonomy): domain Bacteria; phylum Bacillota; class Clostridia; order Oscillospirales; family Oscillospiraceae; genus Onthomonas. The sequence goes on from JBJDXT010000002.1 coordinate 4,541, forward strand.
CCAGAAGGTGCCTAAGTGCGACAATACCGGAGTCACCTGCTTGGAGATCGAGGGCGACCGGGTACAGGTGGTCTTTGAGTGCGACGCCTCCCACCTGACGCCGGAGCTCTCTACCCTGGGTAAGCAGACCTGGAAGATAACTGGCAACCTGGCCGACCCCGCCTGCAATCTCTGGTACCGGCCCTGGGACCCGGTGGGGGAGCGGAACCTCTATCTCCAGTTCCGCCGGGAGACCTGGGAGCGGGTGCACCCCGGCCTGCCCTTTGACGGGGATACCTTCTACCAGCAGGCCCTCTGCGCCGCCCGGGAGAACCCCTGGGCAGTGGTCTGTGCCATGCAGGGGGACCGGGTGGCAGGTCTCCTCCAGATGGAGCTCCACCGGTACCAGGAGGAACAGGCAGGCTTTATCTACTTCTACTATGTGACTCCAGAGGCCCGGGAACACGGCCTGGGCATCCAACTGCTGGGCCAGGCGGTCTCCACCTTCCGTCCCATGGGAAGAGACCGGATCCGCCTGCGATGCTCTCCGGACAACCAGCAGGGGCTGCATTTCTACCAGAAGTTCGGCTTTGTCCCCCTGGGGCCCGCCACGGACAGCCAGGTGCCACTCCTCCTGCTGGAAAAAAGAACCGATTAAGATTGGCAAAGAAAACACACAATGCAGGGTGGGGCTTGCCACCACTACAGTTTCACGCGCTGCCGTCCGAACAAAATTTTTGAAAAAAGTTTGGGCGGCAGGCAGTATTTTTGACATTCCCTGCGTATAAAGAGAATAGGTAGGTATTTTCACCCCGTACAGCAGTCGAAAAGGGGGCCAGGGTATGAACGGCAGAGAACGGACAGAGCGGGCAGAGGAGCTCCTCCTCTTGCCACAGGCCTGCAAGAGCAAGGATTCCAGGGGCCGCCTGCGTCCGGAGGAGCCCTGCCCGGTGCGCACCTGCTTTCAGCGGGATGTGGACCGGATCGTCCACTGCAAGGCCTTCCGGCGGCTCAAGCGCAAGACCCAGGTCTTTCTCCAGCCCGAGGGGGACCATTATCGCACCCGGATGACCCACACCCTGGAGGTAACCCGGATTGCCCGGACCATTGCCCGGGGGCTGGGCCTGAATGAGGATCTCACCGAGGCGGCCGCTTTGGGCCATGATCTGGGCCATACGCCTTTCGGCCACGCCGGAGAGCGGGCCCTCAACGAGATCATGCCCGGCGGCTTTCGGCACAATGTCCAGTCCCTCCGGGTGGTGGACAAGCTGGAGAAGGAGGGAGACGGCCTCAATCTCACCTACGAGGTGCGCCGGGGCATCCTCTGCCACACCGGCAATGATCGGGCGGAGACGCTGGAGGGCCAGATCCTCTGGTACGCCGACCGGATCGCCTATATCAATCACGACATTGAGGACGCCATGCGGGGCGGCATCATCTATCCCCTGGACATTCCCATTCACCTCCGGCAGACCCTGGGCTATAAAAAGAGCCAGCGGATTGACACCCTGGTGCGGGACGTCATCGACGCCAGCCAGGGCCGCGGCTGCATCCGCCAGACGCCGGAGATTGGTGAAGCCATGAATGAACTGCGGGACTTCCTCTTCCAGATGGTCTACCGGAATCCCCAGGCAAAAGGGGAGGAGGGCAAGGCGGAGGAGATGCTTCACCGCCTGTTTGAGGCCTACGTGAAGGATCCGGACAAGCTGCCCGCCGACTTTCAGGAGATCCGCTTCCAGGAGGGGGTGGAGCGGGCAGTCTGCGACTATATCGCCGGCATGACCGACTCCTATGCCGTTTCCAAATACGGAGAGCTGTTCATCCCCAAAGCATGGACCGTGAAGTGATTTTCCTTTCCCTCCGGATAGGATGGGGGAAAAAGGGCTATTATATGGGGGAAAAGAGAACAAAATGCCCCAGAGAGGAGGGAGAACGTGGCAATCCCGGAGTCATTTTTGGAAGAACTGAACGCCAGAACAGACATTGTGGATCTGATTTCCAGTTACGTCTCCCTGACCAAAAAGGGGAACCGCTATTGGGGTCTGTGTCCCTTCCACAGTGAGAAAACTCCGTCCTTTTCCGTATCGCCGGACAAGCAGATGTACTACTGCTTCGGCTGCCACAAGGGCGGCGGCGCCGTCCAGTTTGTCATGGAGACGGAGAGCGTCTCCTTCCCTGAGGCGGTGGCCATCCTGGCCCAGCGGGCGGGGCTCCCTGTGCCGGAGACCCAAGGCCAGGGGGACAACCGAAAAAAGCGGGAGCGGCTCTACCAGCTCAACAAGGCCGCGGCCCGGTGGTATCACCAGAATCTGCTCTCTCCCCAGGCCCGGGTGGCCCAGGAGTATTTTGCTCGCCGGGGCCTCTCCAAACGCACCATCACCAACTTCGGCCTGGGCTATTCCTTCAACCAGTGGGACGGGCTGATCAAAGCCATGTCTGAGCAGGGCTATGACAAGCAGGATCTGCTGGATGCCGGCCTGGTGGTAAAAAACGAGAAAGGGCATATCTATGACCGCTTCCGGGGCAGGGTCATGTTTCCCATCATCGACCTTAGGGGCAATGTCATCGGCTTCGGCGGCCGGGTGCTGGACGACTCCACCCCCAAGTACCTGAACTCCCCGGACACCATCATCTATAATAAGAGTAAAAACCTCTTCGCCCTCAATCTGGCGAAAAAGTCCAAGCGGGGCATGATTATCCTCACCGAGGGCTATATGGACACCATCGCCCTCCATCAGGCGGGCTTTGACTGCGCCGTGGCCTCTCTGGGGACCTCCCTGACCCCTGACCATGCCCGGATGATCGCCCAACGCACCCAGGAGGTGGTCATCTCCTATGACAGCGACGCCGCCGGCGTCAACGCCGCCCAGCGGGCGATTCAACTCTTGAACAAGACAGGAATCCGGGTTAGGGTGCTCAAGGTCACCGGGGCCAAGGACCCGGATGAGTTTATCAAAAAGTACGGCGCCGCCGCCTTCCAGAAGCTGATCGACGGCTCGGAGAACCATGTGGAGTTCCGGCTGCTTCAGGTGAAAAACAAGTATGACCTGAGTGAAGATGATCAGCGGGTGGCCTGTATTCAGGAGCTGGCCCAGGTGATTGCCCGGCTCCCCGGCGCTGCAGAGCGGGAGGTCTACGGTACCCGGATGGCAAAGGAGCTGGAGATCACTCCGGACACCATGCTCCGGGAGGTCCAGCGCTGTCAGAAGCGGCAGCTGCGCTGGGAGGAGAAGCAGCAGGCCCGGAAGGTGCTCCAGCCGGTGCAGATGAACCAGCCGGAAAACCGGGCCCTCCGCTATGACAATATGCGCTCCGGTAAGGCGGAGGAGGGGATCATTGCCCTGCTGCTCAACGACCCGGGACTGCTGGCCAATACCCGGGGCCTGAGCCCGGAGGACTTTACCGTCCCCCTCTTTGGCCGGGTCTACCAGATGATCTGGGAGCGCTGGTCCGAGGAGCGGCCGGTCTCCCTCAACGCCCTGGGGCCTGAGCTCACCGGCGAGGAGATGAATCACCTGGCGTCCATTCTCCAGACGCCGCTTTCCCAGGCGAACCGGGAGAGGGCCATGGAGGATTACATCAATATCATACAGACAGAACGCCTGAAAGGCGGTAAACAGGCCGGGGTGGACGACGCTGCCCTGATGGCCTACAGAGACAAAAAAGGCATGGAGGAACCGACATGAGCGACAAGAAGAAAAACCCCGAAAAGAGCAAAGAGAATCAGACCCGAATCCCGGACGGCGTTCCAGGCGCAGAGAAGCTCAACGAGCTGATTGAGCGGGGCAAGAAAAAGGGGAAGCTCACCGCCATCGAGATGATGGAACTGGACGGCGTGGAGCTGGACAGCGAAACCTTGGATCGCTTTTACGATATTCTGGAAAACCAGGGCATTGAGCTGGTCACTGACGACGAGATCCCCGAGAACTTGGAGCCTCCCGAGGAGGAGATTGAGGAGCTGCCTGAGGAGGAGGTAATTGACCCCAACACTCTGATGGACAGCTTTGGCATCGACGACCCGGTGCGGATGTATCTGAAGGAGATCGGCAAGGTTCCCCTGCTCACCCCCGACGAGGAGACCGAACTGGCCATGGGCATGAGCGCCGGCTACGCTGCCAAGGAGCAGCTGGACGAGCTGGAGGACAGCGGAGAGGAAATCCCCGAGGAGGTTCGCAAGGAGCTGGAGAAGGCGGTCAAAAAGGGCGAGCGCTGCAAGCAGCGGCTGGCCGAGGCCAACCTCCGTCTGGTGGTATCTATCGCCAAGCGCTATGTGGGCCGGGGCATGCTCTTCCTGGATCTGATCCAGGAGGGCAATCTGGGCCTGATCAAGGCGGTGGAGAAGTTCGACTACACCAAGGGCTATAAGTTCTCCACCTATGCCACCTGGTGGATCCGTCAGGCCATCACCCGTGCCATCGCCGACCAGGCCCGGACCATCCGCATCCCCGTCCACATGGTGGAAACCATCAACAAGGTCATCCGGGTCTCCCGGCAGCTGCTCCAGGAGCTGGGCCATGACCCCACCCCCGAGGAGATCGCCGCCGAGATGAATATGCCTGTGGACAAGGTACGGGAGATCCTCAAGATTGCCCAGGAGCCGGTCTCTCTGGAGACCCCCATCGGTGAGGAGGAGGACTCCCATCTGGGCGACTTCATCCCCGATGAGGACGCCAGCGAGCCTTCGGAGGCGGCCTCCTTCACCCTGCTTAAGGAGCAGCTGGTGGAGGTGCTCTCCACCCTGACTCCCCGGGAGGAAAAGGTGCTCAAGCTCCGCTTCGGCATTGAGGACGGCCGCACCCGCACCCTGGAAGAGGTGGGCAAGCAGTTCCACGTCACCCGGGAGCGTATTCGGCAGATCGAGGCCAAGGCTCTGCGCAAGCTGCGCCATCCCAGCCGCTCCAAGAAGCTGAAGGATTTCCTGAACTGAGCAGAGAGATTGAGAGACAAGAAGAGAGAAGAGAACCAACGTGAACCAAAAGACCAATCGGGAGAGGGCCGTTCAGGCCTTTCTCGCTGCCATTATCTGCTACTCGGTGGCCTACGGCCTGAGCAGCAGCATCTATACCAACTATTTTAAGGAGGCATATCAGGCGGACTCCTTTCTCCGTGGCCTCATCGAGATTCCCCGGGAGTCTCCCGGCATCCTGACTCTGTTCCTCATCTCCGGCCTGGGTTTTCTGGGCAATGTGGAGTTGGCTGTCATCGCCCACGCGCTGATTACCGTGGGCCTGGTAGTTATGGGCTTTCTGTCCCCTGGCCTGGGGGTGATGATGGTCTTCCTGTTCATCAACTCCTTGGGCACCCATATGCTGCTCACCCTCAATGACGCCATCGCCATCTCCTTGGCGGACAAGGGGAAAACCGGCACGATGCTGGGCAGGGTAAAGGGGATCTCCACCTTCTGCTCCCTGCTCATCGCCGTGGTGGTCTTCTTCGGTTTCCGACTGGATTGGTTCTCCTTTACAACCCCGGTGATCTTGCCCTTTGCCATTGCGGCGGTGGTTTCACTGGGCGCGGTAGCGGCCATGCTGCGGATGAAGCAGTTTCATCCGGATGGCGGCACAGTGAAAAAATTTCATCTGCTGCTGCGGAAAGAGTACATCCCTTACTACTGCATCACCTTCGCCTACGGCTGCCAGAAACGGATCCGGCTGGTGTTCGGCCCTTGGGTGATTGCGGAGCTACTGCACATGGGGGCGGATGCCCTGGCCCTGCTGGCCATCGCCACCCATTTTATCGGCACCGCTTTCGGTCCCTGGATTGGCCGGATGCTGGACAAGTGGGGCGTGCGGAAGATGCTGCTTATCGAGGCGGGCTATATCGCCGTCACCGCCGGCATGCTGGGCGTTGCCGCCCAGCTGCTCTACAACGGATCTGCCGGCGGGTGGCTCACGATTTTCACCTTCGTGGCCTATGTGCTTTGCAACCTTCTGGAGCCCTTCAATATGGTTCACTCCTACCTGATGCGCTACTTGGCGCTGGATCCCTCAGAGGTCACCGAGAGCCTGTCCGCCGGACTTGCGGTGGACCACATTGTGGCGATCGTCATCTCTCCGGTGTTCGGCTTTGTCTGGCTGAACTGGGGGCCTGGCTATGTGTTCTTTATCGTAGCGCTCTTCTCAGTGTGTCAGATGGCGGTGTCCCTGTGGCTGCGGGGCAGAAAATCGGCTACAGAAATGTGACAAGTGTTTTTCCCTTACGATCAGACTAAGATTGGAGGCATTACCATGCAGTCATCCCAAGTATACTTCACTGATTTCCGGGTCACCATCGGCCGCAGCCGGCTGGATAAGCTCCAGAGACTGCTCACCAGAGCCGGTATGGATCAGATCGACTTTGACGGCAAGTTTGTAGCCATTAAGATCCATTTTGGAGAGCCGGGCAATCTGGCCTATCTCCGGCCCAACTATGCCAAGGCGGTGGCCGACTACATCAAGGCCCGGGGAGGAAAGCCTTTCCTGACTGACTGCAACACACTCTATCCCGGCCGCCGCAAAAATGCCCTGGAACATCTGGAAACCGCCTGGGAGAATGGCTTCACCCCTCTCTCCGCCGGCTGCCCGGTGATTATTGCCGACGGCCTGAAGGGGACGGACGAAATGCTGGTGCCGGTTCACAACGGCGTCCGGGTGAAAGAGGCCAAAATCGGCCATGCCATTATGGACGCCGACATCGTCATCAGCCTCAACCACTTCAAAGGACATGAGATGGCCGGCTTCGGCGGCGCCCTGAAAAACCTGGGCATGGGCTGCGGCAGCCGGGCGGGCAAGATGGAGCAGCATAACCACGGAAAGCCGGTGGTGGATCCGGACACCTGCCGGGGCTGCAAGCTCTGCGCCCGTCAGTGCGCTCAAGGCGCCATCTCCTACGACACCGGGAAGGCGTTCATCGACCACAGCAAGTGCGTGGGCTGCGGCCGGTGCATCGGTGGCTGTAACTTCGACGCCATCTCCCCCAGCGACGGCAGCTCCGCCGAGGATTTGAACTGCAAGATGGCGGAGTACGCCCAGGCAGTATGCTATGGACGGCCCAACTTCCACATCAATCTGGTCATGGACATCACCCCCAATTGCGACTGCCATGGGGAGAATGACACGGCTATCCTGCCTGACGTGGGCATGTTCGCCTCCTTCGATCCGGTGGCTCTGGATCAGGCCTGTGCTGACGCTTGCCTGCGCCAGAATCCGCTGCCCAACTCCCAGCTCTCGGACAACATGGCCAAGCCTGACTTCCACGACTATCATGACCACTTCAAAAATTCGACACCCGAGTCCGAGTGGAAGTCCTGCCTTGCACATGCAGAAGAAATCGGTTTGGGCAGTCGGACTTATGAGCTGTTTGAGGTAAAATAACGCCGAAGAAAATTGATACTGGAAAATCCCTCCTCTGCATATTCTGTGTAAGAGGGGGGTTTTTTTATGGAGAGATTGGACAAGCGACTGCTGGGCTGCTTTGGAGTGACCCTGGTGCTGGGCGTCATTCTGCACGGACTGTTCGACTTTTGGCCCTGCATTCTGACTGAGTTTATCGCGCCAGTCAACGAAAGTCTGTGGGAGCACGTCAAGCTGATCTTCTGGCCCTACCTGCTGGCGGGGCTCTATCTGACCGGAACAGGGAAGTGGCGACGGGCGCCCTGGCTGCTGACGCTGCTGCTCATCTGTGGGACGCTGCTGGCGGCTGGCTGGCTGCTTCATTCTGCTTTGGGAACAGATGCACTCAAGCTGGATGTATCCCTCTATCTGCTGCTCATGGGGCTGGCCTTTCTGCTGCCCATCCTGCTGCCGGTGGGGGAGAAGTGGGAAGGTCTGCTCACCGGAGCAGTCATCCTCCTCACGGGCCTGATCATTTGCTGGACTATCCAGCCACCCAACGGCGCCCTCTTTCACGACCTCTCTTTGGCGGACACCTTCTTCCAATTGCCTTGTTGACGAACACCCCTATGCCGCCGGCTGCGTCCGACTGCGTGGGGGTATTTCGTTGGAAATCATTACAGCTTGCCTTTGGTCTGAGAATAGGTTACAATTTGGTTACAATCTTTACAAGGAGTGTTACATATGAAACCAACTCGACGACGGATCTTCTCCCTGGCAGCTGCCCTGGTATTGATGGTGGGGTTACTCATTCCCGAGGCGCAGGCGGCGTCTTCCAACGTCGCTGTCAAGGTGAATGGAGCCACTCTCTCCGGCGCCCAGCTCATCGGCAATACAACCTATGTGCCCTTTGCCGAATTCTGCCGTACTATGGGGGCCAGCTCAGCCTCAGTTTCCGGAAAGACAGGGACAGCTAAGGGAGACTACACCGTCCAAGCAACAGCAGGGGATCCCTACGTGGTTGCCAATGGTCGCTACCTTTATACTGGCTCCTTCTCTCCGGTACGCCAGTCCGGGAGCAGCCTGCTGGTGCCCGTCCGTCCTCTGGCCCGAGCCTATGGTGCCTCTGTCTCCTGGGACGCCAAGACCTACACCGCCACAGTCACCGGCTCCGGTAAGCTGGCCAGCGGTAGCAGTACTTATGACAGCACTGATCTCCACTGGCTCAGCCGCATCATCTCCGCCGAGGCGAGAGGGGAGAGCCTGGCCGGTAAGATCGGCGTGGGCAATGTAGTGCTCAACCGGGTGGCGAGCAAGTCTTTTCCCAACACGGTGAAAGGCGTCGTTTTTGAGGTGAACAGCGGCGTCTATCAGTTCACCCCGGCCGCCAACGGCAGCATCCACGACACACCCACAGAGGAGAGCGTCATTGCTGCTAAGTTGGTGCTGGATGGCGCCAGTGCCGCCTCGGACGCCCTCTACTTCTTCAATCCCTCCAAGACCTCTGCCTCCTGGATTGTCCGTAATTGCACCTATCTGGTGACAATCGGAAACCACGCTTTTTACCGCTGAGCAGGGAAGAAAAGCGTAAAGGGATATTGGCGTGTCTGTAAAGTAAGTCCGCTTACACCTGTAAAGTAATACTGCATTACAAATATAACAAAGAGATAATATGTAAAGCGAGATGCCTTGCCATCTTTTGAATGAGTGACAAGGTATCTCGCTTTACACTACTCCGGGATTATGTAGGCTGCATACGCGTAACCGAATATGCTTCCGAAGGAAACCACATACCAATCCTGATAGTGGTTCCAGATGGTGAGTGTGGCTCCGTCGTAGGCACGAGCCAGAATGGCAGAACTGGTGCTGGGCCGCTCCCGGATATTCAGACTACCCCAGGTCACATCTACCCTACCCTGTCGGGGCGGCTGGGGTTCCAGAAAGGGAAGACCAAAGAATCGTGTGACGCTCTGACTGACAGAACGTGCGATGGCGGAGATGTTGTTCTGAATCCAGGCTGCGTCCTCTGGATTATCGTGATAGGCGAACTCGATAAGTACCGCCGGAGCTCGTACTTTGACCACCTCGCCGATGGTTGAGGTAGGCAGAACACTTACCAGCTCCGGATGAGGATATATCTCTCTGAGCCCGGCAGCGATCAATTCGGCTGCCCGTTGTCCTCTGGGGGAACGGGGATCATAATAGACGTCTGTTCCCTGAAGCGTGCCGGTAAGGGCCTCTGGTGCGGCATTGGAGTGAAGTGCCAAGTGGAGGTCATACTGCCCCTCATTGGAGGCTTGGATGATTTGGGCTGCTGTCATGTCCCGGCGGTTGCGAGTGAAGGAGATCCCGTTGGCTCGGAAATAGGGTTCCATCCCGTCGGCGATCAGGTTCATGTACTGCTCTTCATTGCCACCTGTAATGTACGGGTTAAACTCCTGGGTAGAAGGGGAGAGATAGACCAGCGCCATAGGACTGCCTCCTGGTAGTGATGAGATATTCCATTCTATGCAGCGTGGCGGCATGCTGCCAAAATTTTCTTGGTTCCAGTGCAACAATTTCCCGGGAAAAACCGTGTAAATAGATAGAAGGGAAAACACACCCGACCCGGAGAGGAGCGATTGAGATGAAACGAAACTGGAAGCCCATCCCATTACTGCTGGCCCTGCTGCTGACCCTCGCCGCTTGCGGCGCGTCCGGCGGCTCTGCCAATGACAGCGCGGCTACTGCGTCTGAGCCAATGGCTGCTATGGACACCGGCTACGGCTATTATGGCGTTGAGGTCGCAGAGACGGAAGAGGCCTATTCGCAAGATACTGCGTCCACGGGTGGTGGCCAGACATCAGACAGCTATGCCCAGGCCCAGGTCAAACTGATCTACACCGCCAGTCTGGAGATTGAGGTGCTGGACTTTGATGCCGCTTTGGATGGACTCACCCAATTGGTGGAGGAGCTGGGCGGCTACTGCGAGAACTCCAACTTCTACAACTACGGCAGGAGCCGTTCAGCGGATTACACGGTGCGGGTGCCCAGCGAGCACTACCGGGCCTTCCTGGATGCCTGTTCTGACTGGGACAACTGCCACCTGCTCAGCCGCAGCGAGGACGTCCAGAATGTGGGGGAGGTCTATTTTGACACCGAGACCCGGCTGGCCACCCTGCGTACCAAGATGGAGCGGCTCCAAGACCTGCTGGCCCAAGCCACCGAGATGGAGGACATCATCACCATTGAGAGTGCCATCAGTGAGACGGAGTATCAAATTGAGCAATATACCTCCGACCTCAATCGCTATGACAGCCTGATTGGCTATGCAACTGTTCATCTCTATCTGGACGAGGTGCTGGACCTGACAGAAGAGGAGGAGGTCGGTCTCGCGGAGCGGTTGGGCCAGAACCTTCGCTGGGGTGCAGAGCATTTTCTGGAGGGGCTGGAGGATCTGCTCCTCTGGGCAGCCTACAACATCATCGGAATCATTATCTTCCTACTGCTGCTTGCGGCGGTCATCCTGGGAGTCGGAAGAGTCCGAAATGGCCGTAAAGGAAAAATCCCTTACCGTCAGACCAAACAGAAGCCGGAGCCGGAAGCTCTGAAAACGGAACAGCCTGAGGACAAGACAGCGGAATGAAGGAAAGACAAAAGGACGGCGGCTAGGGAGAGTATCCCGGGCCGCCGCCCTTTCGCGTTCGATTTACTTTTGCTGGAGTGTTTCCCACAAAATATCAGCCAGCCGTCCGAACTCGGCCAGCCCCAGCTGTTCTCCCCGGACCGTTTCCGGGAAGCCACACTGAGCCAGCGCTCCGGCCAGCTGCTCCCGATTCAGCTCACCGCCAAAGCCAGTGGTGAGACCGTTGAGCAGCTTTTTTCTCCGCTGGGCAAAGGAGGCCTGGATGGTGCGGAAAAGCAGTGCCTCGTCCTTTACCTGAATGGGAGGTGTGTCCAGCGGCTCCATGCGCAGCACAGCGGAGGTTACCTTGGGGGCAGGGAGGAAGCACTCCGGCGGCACCTCAAAGAGCAGCTTGCAGTCAGCGTGGTACTGACAGAAGAGAGAAAAAGAGCCATAGTCCGAGGTGCCTGGCAAGGCACAGATCCGCCGGGCCACCTCCCGCTGGATCAGCACGGTGATAGACTGGAACAGCTTGCACTCCAGCAGCCGGGTGAGAACTGGAGTGGTGATGTTGTAGGGCAGATTGGCACAGACCAGAGGCCGGTACCCGGTCAGTTTGTCTGCCACGAACTCATCTAGCTCCAGCTTCATAATATCCCCGGGCACAATCTCCACGTTGGGGTAGGGAGCCATCGTCTCCTCCAGAATGGGGAGAAGCTTCTGATCCAGCTCCACAGAGACTACTTTGCCCGCCCGCTGAGCCAGTTGAGCGGTGAGGGGGCCGATGCCGGGGCCGATCTCCAGCACGCCGCAGCTGGCGTCCGCCTGGGAGGCGGCTGCGATCTCCTGGGGGACAGCGGGGATGATGAGAAAGTTCTGCCCCATGGACTTGGAAAAGCGGAAGCCATGACGGCTCAGAAGGGCTTTGATTTGACGCTCATCACAGAGATTCATAGTCTGCACCTCACAAAAACGATATCGTTATCATACCAGATGCGGCGAGGAAAGGGAAGCCTGCCGACAGCAGAAAAATCTCCGGACTGCAGATGCCGTCCGGAGATTCTGTGCATTTGAAAAATCAGGTGTTGTCACTCTCGATGATATATGCGACCACGTCCTGACGGCCGAAGGTGAGGCAGGTGCTACGGGAGTTCATGTAGAGGTCCACATCGTAGTTGTCAATGGCACCTCCACAGTCACCGGCGACTGCCATGCCGTATACAAAGCTGCCATCAGCAGACATGATGAACATCTCGGTGCCATAGGGGATATACTTGGGGTCAACGGCAACTACGCCAACCCGAGCCAGACGGCCGGTGGAGCAGATGGCACCGGGACCTGCAGTATAAGCGGTGGCCTCCAGAGTCAGGGTTTTAGAAAAGGAATAAGTGTCACCCTTGGAGGTGGTAAAGGTACCTGCTTCATCATCGATGTTAGTGATGTACTCGCTGGAGGTGCTGAGACCGGAGGGACGCTCAAAATGCACCTTGGTGCCATAGGAAACCACTTCGTCTACAGGGTCGACGACCACAGTCTTGATGGCTTCATAACGGGGCTCGCTGTCCTCAAGCTGAATGACACGGTAAGTAGTGGTGGTAGAACCTTCCACACCTTCGGTGGTAACAGCTTCCTCACCCCGATCCATTTCGGTATCAGCCTGTCGAACAGAGGAGAAGGGGATGGGGGTAGATTCAGTGGTATAACTGATCACGGCACGGAAGATTTCGATCGTGGCACCCGCTTCTGGCTTGGAGTCCAGTTCGGCGGAGACCTGGTCATACTCGCCCAGTTTAATGTTCAGGTGAGCCAAAATGTCGGCCACAGTATCCTGGGTTTCTGCCAACATAGAAGTGGTCACGCCATCGCACAGAACGGTCACATACTGTCTGCGAGTGATGGACACGCTGATCACTTCGCTGCCAGCAGACGCACTGACCAGATCCACATCGGAGTGATTGACGCCTGCCTCATCCAATACCTGGGAAAGGTCTGTGGCGTTGGAGGACAGGTAATACTGACGCTCGCCGTCGCTGATCTCATAGTCGATCTTTGCGGTGGCAGGAATATTACATACCATCAGGACGGCCAGCACAGTGGCAATGCAGACCAAAAGCTGGAGCGTCGTCCGGAAGAGAGGGGAACATAATGCAGTGTTGCGGTGAGACATAATTACCTCCTAACCGAGCAGCGAAGCGACGGGTATCACTCTTTTGCTCAGGACTGTAACTTTTGTAACCTCGTTCGACTACAGATAGTATACACCTCAAAATCAAGTTTGTCAATAAAAAGTTTGATAATGAGCCAGTTTTGGATTATGTCGACACAAAAAATGGGTGATTGCAGCAGAAGAATGTTGAAGAGAGGCGAAAAAACGGATGAAGCAGTAACAATTAGTTACAAAAATCAAAAAAGAAGAAAACGG
>JBJDXT010000003.1:0-16714 GCA_051866795.1 Candidatus Onthomonas sp.
GGGCACCTGCGGCGGCATCCGGCTGGATGTCCAGAGTGGGGACATCGTCATTGCCACCGGCGCCGTCCGCATGGAGGGCACCAGCCGGGAATATGCTCCCATCGAGTTCCCTGCTGTGGCGGACTTTGAGGTCACCACCGCCCTGGTGCAGGCGGCGGCCAAGCTGGGCAAAAACGGCAAGACCGGCGTGGTTCAGTGCAAGGACTCCTTCTATGGACAGCACTCCCCTGGGCGGATGCCGGTCTCCTACGAGTTGGAGGCCAAATGGGAGGCGTGGAAGCGGCTGGGCGTGCTGGCCAGCGAGATGGAGTCGGCGGCCCTGTTTACGGTAGCGGCCTCATTGGGGGTGCGCTGCGGCTCCTGCTTCCATGTGATCTGGAATCAGGAGCGCCAGGCCGCCGGGCTGGATCAGACAGAGGACCACGATACCTCTGCCGCAGTGCGGGTGGGAGTCGAGGCGCTGAAACTCCTCATTGCCCAGGACAGAGCGCGGAATAAAAGACTGCAGTGATCAAAGCCTGCCCCGATTTGAAAGGGGCAGGCTTTTGTATTCTGGTTTGGCTAAAACAATTTTACAATCATTGTTTACAGAACTTCCATTGTTTCCCAAAGACCGACATGATATCATTATTGTGGTGAATTTTGAAGGGAGGGATTCCCGTGTCCTATATTCAGCTGGAGCACGTCTCAAAACGGTATCAAATGGGTGAGGTGGTCATCCACGCGGTGGAGGACATCTCTTTTTCCATTGAAAAAGGAGAGTTTGTAGTAATTGTCGGCCCCTCCGGGGCGGGTAAGACCACGGTACTCAACCTGCTGGGCGGTATGGACAGCTGTTCCGGCGGTGAGATTGTTGTGGACGGTCAGAAGGTCAGCGGCTGCAATGCCCGGCAGCTCACTGAGTACCGCCGGCATGATATCGGCTTTGTCTTTCAGTTTTACAACCTGGTGCAGAACCTGACCGCCCTGGAAAATGTGGAGCTGGCGGCACAGATCTGCCGGGATCCTCTGCCGGCGGAGGAGGTGCTCCGCCATGTGGGGCTGGAAGAGCGTATGGGGAACTTTCCCGCTCAACTCTCCGGAGGCGAGCAGCAGCGGGTGGCTATCGCCCGGGCACTGGCAAAGAATCCAAAGCTTCTGCTCTGCGATGAGCCTACCGGGGCTTTGGACTACATGACGGGTAAGCAGATTCTCAAGCTGCTGCAGGATACCTGCCGCCAGCGGGAGATGACAGTGGTGGTCATCACGCACAACTCCGCCCTCACTCCCATGGCAGACCGGGTGATTCGGATCAAAAATGGCAAGGTTGCCTCGATCGCGACCAATCCCAATCCCACTCCGGTGGAGGAGATCGAGTGGTAATATGAGCAAGCGGGCACTGAACAAAGATCTGTTCCGGGAGATCCGAAAGACCCGGAGCCGCTTTTTCTCTATTCTCATGCTGGTAGTGATTGCTGTTTGCTTTCTCTTCGGTCTGCGGATGACTGCACCAGACATGAAAGCGTCTATGGATGCCTATCTGGACCGGCAGCAGCTCATGGACGTCCATGTGATGTCCACGCTGGGGCTCACCCAGGAGGATGTGGATGTCCTGGCTCAGACAGAGGGGACACAGGCAGCGGAAGGCTTTTACACGGTGGACGCCCTGGCCTCCGGTGGAAGTGGCCAGGACACGCTGGTGGTTAAGGCTATCAGTCTGGGGGAGAGCGGTATAAACGCCCCCTGTGTGACCCAGGGCCGTCTGCCTCAGAGCGCGGACGAATGCCTGGCGGAGGAGAGCCTGCTGCTCACCTTGGGCCTGGAGCTGGGGGACGAGATTACGCTGGATACTGGCACCGGCAGCTATGAGGATGCTCTGGTGGGAGATACCTTTACCATCGTGGGCGTGGGCCAGAGTCCTCTTTATGTATCCCTCTCCCGGGGAAATTCTACCCTGGGCAACGGCAGCGTCTCTGCCATTGTCACCTTGGATCGGTCGGCCTATGCTATGGATTATTTCACCGACCTCTATATCCGGGTAGAGGGGGCGGAAGCCCTCAACGCCTATGAGGATGCCTATGAGGATCTGATTGCCGACTATACCGACTGCGTAGAGGTGATCCGGAGTGAGCGGGAGGAGGCCAGAACCCAGCAGGTCATAGAGGATGCACAGGCGGAGATTGACGATGCCTGGGAGGAGTATTATGACGCCAAGGACGAGGCAGATCAGGAGCTTGCAGATGCCTGGCAGGAACTGACCGATGCCCGTACAGAGCTGGACGATGGCTGGGCAGACTATGACCAGGGAAAGACCGACCTGGCGGACGCCCGGCAGGAGATCAGTGACGGAAGGGTGGAGTTGGCCGACGCCCGGGACACGTTGAATCAGGGCGAGGAGGACTACAGCTCCGGCCTGAAGGAATATCAGAACGGCAAAAAGGCCTATGACGATGGCGTGGCCCAATATCAGAAGGGCGACGAGCAATATCAGGCTGCTCTGCAAGCGTATGAGAGTGGGTATCAACAGTATCAGGCTGCACTATCCGAATATCAGGCGGGAGAAGCAGCCTATGCCGATGGAGCTGCCCAGCTTGAGGCGGGAGAGACGGCTTACGCCGACGGCCTTGCCCAGTATGAGGCAGGAGAGGCGGAGTATGCAGACGGCCTTGCCCGGTACGAGACGGGAGAGGCAGCCTACGCTGATGGCCTTGCCCAGTATGAGGCAGGGGAGGCGGCTTACACCGACGGCCTCGCTCAGTATGAGGAGGGGGAGGCGGAGTATGCCGATGGCCTTGCCGCCTATGAGGAAGGGCTTGCCCAGTATGAGGCAGGCGCTCAGGCGCTGGAGGAACAGCGGCAGAAGCTTCTGGAGGCGGGCTTCGACGAGAAAATAGTGGATGCCCTGTTGGCTGAGAAGCAGCAAGAGTTGGACAGTGCCAAAGCAGAGCTGGATGAGGCCGAGGCTACATTAGAGGCCAGCCGCGCGAAACTGGACGAGACAAAAGAGACGCTGGAATCCAGCCGGAGCCAGCTGGATGAGACGAAAGGGGCGCTGGAATCCAGCCGGAGCCAGCTGGATGAGACGAAAGGGACGCTGGAGGCTGGCCGAGCCCAACTGGACGAGACGAAAGAGATGCTGGAATTCAGCCGGAAGCAACTGGACGAAAATAAAGAGGTGCTGGAATCTACCCGCACCCAACTGGACGAGGCGAAGGCCATTCTGGAGGCCACAGAGGAAGAACTTGTTGCAGGCAAAACCCAACTGGATGAGAACGGAGCGCTGCTGGCAAATACCAAATCTATGTTGGAGTCCAGTAAATCCAAGCTGGAAGATGCGAAAAAGCAGGTGGAGGACGCCCGGAGCCAGCTGGACGAGGGCTGGAAGGATTACTACAGCGGTCTGGCTGAGCTGGAGGACGCCGAACAGGAGGTTCGGGACGGCGAGCAGGAGCTGCTGGACGCCTATGAGGAGCTGACCGACGGCGAGCAGGAGTATGCCGACGGCCTCGTGGAGTACAACGACGGAAAGGCGGAGGCGGAGCAGGAGCTGGCCGATGCCCGGCAGGAGATTGAGGACGGCCAGAGAGAGGTGGACGACATCGAGCCTGCCGAGTGGTACATTCTCGACCGCACCGCCAATACCGGCTTTGCCAGCTATCAGCAGGACGCCCAGCGGATGACCAAGCTGGCCACCGTGTTTCCCACCGTGTTCTTCCTGGTGGCGGCTCTGGTCTGCCTCACCGCCATGACCCGCATGGTGGAGGAGCAGCGGGTGGAGATCGGCGGCCTCAAGGCTTTGGGCTATTCCAAGCTGGACATCGCCCGGAAGTATGTGGGCTATGGCCTGCTGGCCTCGGTGATCGGCGGCGTCATCGGACTGGTACTGGGCGGCATCGGTATCCCCTGGGTCATTGTCACCTGCTGGAAGGTGATGTATGACTATCCCGGGGTGAGCCTGACCTTCTCCTGGCCCACCGCCCTTGCCTGTATGCTGGCGGCAATGGCCTGCTGTACCCTGGCGGTGCTGGTGGCGGCCTTGGCCGCCCTTCGGGCCACGCCTGCCGCCCTCATGCGCCCCCGGGCGCCTCAGCCGGGCAAGCGGGTCTGGCTGGAGCATCTGCCTTTTGTCTGGAAACGGATGAGCTTCAGCCAGAAGGTCACGGCCCGAAACCTCTTCCGGTATAAAAAGCGGTTCTGGATGACGGTGATCGGCATTGCCGGGTGCACCGGCCTGATGGTCACCGGCTTCGGCCTACGGGACTCCATTATGGATGTGGTGGATCTTCAGTTTACTGAGATCAGCCCCTATTCCGCTGTCCTTTACACGGATGATGATATGACTGACGTGGAGGAGTCTGCGCTGCTGGAGACGTTGGAGGGAGAGGAAGAGCTCACTGCCTACACACCCTGCTATCTGACCACAGTCACCCTGGAGAGCGACAGCTATTCTCTGGACGGTAACTTGCTGGCGGTAGAGGAGCCGGAGGATCTGGATGGCTTCTGGAATTTCCGGGACCGGCTGACCGGGGAACCGGTGGAAATGCAGGAGACGGGTGCCCTGATCTCGGAAAAGACCGCCGAGCTGCTGGGGCTTTCCGTGGGAGATACTATCACTGTGGTGGAGGATAACCGCCGGGGTGAGATTCCCATCACCGGCATCGTGGAAAACTACGTCCGGCATTATGTCTACTTAACTAAGGCTGCCTATGCCCAGGCCTTTGGCGAAAAGCCCGAGGACAGCCAGATTCTGCTGAGCTATCCGGAAACGGCAGATTGGGGCGAGATGGGTAGCCGGCTGTTGGGACAGGACTGCGTCACCGGGATCTACTACTTGAAGGAGTCTCAGGACATGATCCGGAATCAGCTCAACGGCGTGTATCCGGCGGTGATCATCATTATCACGGCGGCCGCTGCCCTGGCTTTTGTGGTGCTCTATAACCTCTCCAGTATCAATATTACCGAGCGGCTTCGGGAACTGGCCACCCTCAAGGTGCTGGGCTTCCGGGACGGGGAGATGCGGCAGTATGTGTTCCGGGAAAACCTGGTGCTCACCCTGATCGGCATGGCGCTGGGCATCCTGCTGGGCAAGTGGTTCCACGCCTACCTGATTACCACCGTGGAGGTGGAGTTGGTCATGTTCGGCCGGGAGGCTCATCCTCTGAGCTATATCCTGGCCCTGGCCCTCACCATTTTCTTTGCCCTGCTGGTCAACCTGGCGGCGGGCCGCAAGCTGCGCAAGATTGACATGGTGGAGTCGCTGAAAACAGTGGAATAAACGGAAAATGGCCCGGCAGCGCGTATATGCTTCCGGGCTTTGCGTGTCTGATTCGATTGTAGAGCTGGGGTCTGGCCGGTCAGGGTAGACTGCAGGGGGGAAATCTTAAAACATAAAATAGTTTCCTGATTCTGATTGACAAAACTTCCAAATCCGATACAATCAAATTATCTCTGCAAGCTGATTGCAGAAAGAGAAAGGGAGGATAACAATGGAGAGAAACTGTCCGGTCTGCGGCACCACATTGGGCCCTCAGGATGACCACTGCCCCAACTGCGGGGCGATTTCCCCCAGCGGAATGCAGGGTCAGCCGTCAGGCCAGGCCTATCCCATGAAGTGGTTCAAATTTATCATCTACTTCCAGCTGTTCCTCAGTGCCATTACCAGCTTGATCAGCGGCGTGTCCTGCCTTACCGGGGCGAACTATTCCACCACTGGACTTGTCACACCGGAAGAGGTCTACAGTACGTTCCCCGGCCTCCGGGTGGTGGATCTGATTGTAGGAGTGGGTGTGCTGGTCTTGGCTGTGCTGGCCATCGTTGTCCGGCAGAAGCTGGCCCACTACCGCCAGGGGGCGCCCGAGCTGTATCTAACGCTGCTGGGGGCCGATATTGCGCTCTCGGTGTTTTACATTGTCGCAGCTTCGGCTGTGCTGGGTGGGCCGGTGCTGGATGCCAGTACAGTCAGCGAACTGGTGGTCAGCGCCGTCATGATCGGCGCCAACAAGGTCTACTTTGACAAGCGGGCGGAGCTGTTTGTCAACTGACAGGAAAAGAGTATAGATGATTTTCCAGCGGCGGCAGATGGATTCTGCTGCCGCCGTTTTTTTGCCTGCTGTGGGAAAAGCTGGAAGGGAGACTCAGGTACGGCCAACTTCCGCTCCGGGACGCGCCCGGTTTTTGCCCCTTTCATCAATTGACCGGAGGCCGAAATTATCGTAAAATAAAGGAGAAAACAGAGAAAGAGATCAGGTGAACGTATGCTGAACGAATCCCAGGCCTACCGCTTCTGCCAGGCGCGCAGGGCCTTTATTGAGGCGGAATTCCAGCACCTGAACCCCCAGCAGCGTCAGGGCGTCCTCATGACCGAGGGCCCGCTGCTCCTGCTGGCCGGCGCGGGCAGCGGCAAGACCACCGTCCTCATCAACCGGATTGCCAACCTCATCAAATACGGCCGGGGCTCCGACCCGGCGGAGACCGACGTCCCCGATTGGGTGACGGAGCAGGATCTGGCCGCCCTGGAGGCCGCCGCGGCCCAGCCTGGGGAGGAGCATGCCCCGGAGCTGGAACGGCTCTGCCAGTTGAATCCCGCCGCCCCCTGGTCCATTCTGGCCATCACCTTTACCAATAAGGCAGCTGGGGAGCTGAAGGAGCGGCTGGAGCGTAAGCTGGGCCCCTGCGCCAATGACATCTGGGCGGCCACCTTCCACTCCGCCTGCGTGCGCATCCTCCGCCGGGATATTGAGCGGCTGGGCTACAGCCGTTCCTTCACCATCTATGACACCGACGACTGCAAGCGGGTGATCAAGGAGATCCTCAAGGCCCGGAACCTGGATGAGAAGGTCTATCCGCCCCGGACGGTGATGACCTATCTCTCCAAGGCCAAGGATCGGATGCTGATGGCGGAGGACTGGCTCCGGGAGTGTGAGCAGGCGGGGGACTTCCGCCTGATCCAGATCGCCAAAATCTATGTGGACTATGAGGCCCGGCTGAAAGAGGCGGACGCCCTGGACTTTGACGACCTCATCTTCTGCACTGTACGGCTGCTGCTCTCTGACGGAGAGGTGCGGAGCTATTGGCAAAACAAGTTCCGCTACGTCCTTATCGACGAGTATCAGGACACCAACCATATGCAGTATCTGCTGGCCTCCACTCTGGCGGGCAAGTGGGAGAACATCTGCGTGGTGGGTGACGACGACCAGTCCATCTATCGCTTCCGGGGGGCCACCATCGAGAATATCCTCTCCTTCGAGGAGCAGTATGACGGGGCACGGACCATCCGTCTGGAGCAGAACTACCGCTCCACCCAGAATATTCTGGACGCGGCCAACGCCGTCATCAAGAACAACCAGGGCCGCAAGGGCAAAAATCTATGGACGGATGCCGGGGCGGGGGAGAAGATTCGGCTCTACACCGCCATGAACGAGAATGACGAGGCCCAGTATGTGGCCGCCCAGGTGCTCTCCGGCATCAGCCAGGGCCGCCACTGGAAGGACCACGCTGTCCTCTACCGGATGAACGTCCAGTCCAACGCCTTGGAGTACGCCTTCAAGCGCAACGGCATTCCCTACAAGGTGTTCGGCGGCATCCGCTTCTTTGACCGGGCGGAGGTCAAGGATATGCTGGCCTATCTCTGCGTCCTCCACAACCCGGCGGACGACCTGCGCTTCCGCCGCATCGTCAACACCCCTGCCCGGGGCATCGGCGCCAAGACGGTGGATACCGCCGCTGAACTGGCCCGGCGGGACGGCAAGAGCATGTATCAGGTGCTGGCCGAGTCCCGGAGCTATCCGGAGCTGGCCAAGTCCGCCAGCAAGCTCACCGGCTTTATAGACCTGCTGGAGGGCCTGCGGAGCAAGCTGGAGACCATGGATCTCCCCGAGTTCTATGATGAGGTGGTCTCCGCCACCGGCTATGTGACCGCCCTGGAGGCGAAGAACACGCTGGAGAACCATACCCGGATTGAAAACGTCCAGGAGCTGCGCAGCTCCATTGTGGGCTATCTGGAAAACGCGGAGGATCCCTCCCTGGCGGGCTTTCTGGACGAGGTGGCCCTGTATACCGATCTGGACAGCAGCGAGGACAGCGACGACTGCGTGGTGATGATGACCATGCACTCGGCCAAGGGCCTGGAGTTCCCCTGCGTCTTTGTGGTGGGCATGGAAGAGGGCATTTTCCCCGGCATGCGGGTGATCGGTGAGCCGGAGGAGATGGAGGAGGAGCGGCGGCTGTGCTATGTGGCCCTGACCCGGGCCAAGGAGCGGCTGTTTCTCACTTGCGCCACCCACCGGATGATCTTCGGTCACACCACCAGCAACCGGCCCTCCCGGTTTGCCGGGGAGATTCCGGACGACTATCTGGAAAAGAGCGGACGCACCTATACCGATGACCACCGGGAGTACGGTGGCCGCTGGGCGGACGGTGCTCAGACCGAAGAGCAGAAGGAGACGCCCGCCAGCGTCCTGGACGAGGGCGAGCGGATTGTGGGCTTCCAGTCCAAGAGTCGGCCCGGTTACAGCCAGAGCGGCGGCTACGGTCAGGGCAATGGCTACGGCCAGCGCCGCCGGCAGCGTCCGGAGCCCCGGGGCGGCCGTCTGGGCGGCGGCGGCTCTATCAGCCGGACTTCCGTGGGCCGCAAGGTCACTGCGGCGGCGGCGGTTCAGTCCGCCAACCTGCTGGCCCAGTATAAAAAGGGCGAGATGGTGGAGCACACCGCCTTTGGCAAGGGCATGATCACCGCCGTCACCCCCATGGGCGGAGACGCCCTGGTGGAGATCGCCTTTGACAATGTGGGCACCAAAAAGCTAATGCTGAAATCTGCCGCCCAGCATATGAAAAAGTGCTGACGCTGGCATGAGCGCAGTCTCAAAATACATGCGCCGGTCTCCTCTTTTGGGGAGACCGGCGCATAGTTTCATTTCATAGCCCGGCATCGGGAAGGGACAGCTTCATGGGCGTGTAGCGGATGCCGTCTGTGACCTGCTCCGGGCCGGTGGGCACAAAGCCCAGCCGGCGGTAGAAGGGCACGCCATAGGGGGCGGCGTTGACGGTAAAGGACTGCACGGCGTAGTCCTGCCGCATGGCTTCAAACAACTGCCTGCCGATGCCCTGCCGGTGGCGGTCAGCGCGGACAAAGAAAAAGCCGATGTGCTGGGGACGGCGCATGGCCAGCACGCCCACCAGCTCTGTCCCCTCGTAGGCGCCGTAGAAGGACATGGCCCGGCAGTGCCGGTCATCCTCCAGAGCGGCCCGGAAGGTTTGTATGCCCTCCGGAGGATACTCCGGCGCTTCAAACTGGCAAAAAACCGTCCAGATGAGAGCCTGAGCCGCAGGCAGCTCTGCGGGGGACAGGCGCCTGATATGGATAGAGCCGTTCATAAGCAGCCTCCTCTCACCAGAGAAAGGGGATCATACGCCAGCGAACCCGCTGCTTGTACTCGACATAGCCGGGAAGACCCTGCTCCAGTACCTGCTCCTCGTTCCGAATCCGCAGCACCAGCAGGAGCGGGTTGCACAGAGACAGCACGAAGCTGGGCCAGGAGCCCAGTACCAGAGGGATAGCGAGAAAGAGCAGGGTCACCGCCAGATACATGGGATGACGGACGATGCCGTAAAGGCCGGTGTCAATTACCTTCTGATTCTCCTGAATCTCCACCGTCCGGGAGAGATAGGCGTTTTCCCGCATCACTTCGGCGTACAGACCGTAGGAGACCAGCTGCAGCACGGCGGCGGCCGCGATGAGCCAGAGGGGCATATGGGACCAGCCAAAGCGGAAATCCAGCCCCGCCAGCAGGAAGGCGGCGCAGAATATGAGGGCGGAGAGGGCCACCACCGCTTTTTGCGTGCCCTCCTGCTCCCGGGTGTTCAGCCGCTTTTCCAGCAGCTCCGGGGCTTTGACAAACAGCAGGACGCCCACAATCAGCATGGGCAGAAACAGCAGGGCGGAAAACAGCCAGGCATTCCAGAAGTGGAGGGTTCCCGCGGGGAGAAAGAGCAGCAGTCCCACCGCTGCAAGGCCGGAGATGAATTTCAACAGCGCGTTTACAAGCAGTTTCACAGAAATCCCTCCCTGTGCAGACAGACGTCAAGGCTTCTCCCGGATGGGCAGCCAGATGCCGCACGTAAAGTCTGTCCCGTCTGTATCTTCCATGGAATACCATTCCAGATTGACCCCCATGGTCAGCTCCCATTCCGGGTGGCTGGGCAGGACCTCGGAGAACAGCTGGGTGTTTAGCGCCTGGATCACCTGAGGCATGGGGCCTTTGGCGGGGAACTTGGCCCAGAGGGAGGCGGGGAGGGAGAACAGGGCCAGCCCTTCCGGCACCGGTCCGCCCCGATAGATGCCGGAGATCAGATAGCGGAAGTTGTCATTGCCCAGGCAGATGCAGGCGCCGAATTCCCCGATCTGATTGTCCCAAATTGCCTGTTCCAGCGCACCCTCCGGCTTGCCGCGGCGCAGGAGGGGAAGAAAATGCTGCTCCTGAACCGCCTGCCAGAAGGCAGGGCAGTCCTGATAGGCGGTTTGATTGGAGATGATCCGCTCAAAACCGATGAGTGTGAAGGCGTCCAGTCGTTCCAGCTTGTATTCCATACGGGTTCCTCCTCAGCAGAATATTTTAAAACTAACGTTTTGCATCGGTTGATTTATTTTAGCATTGGGGAGAGTATCTGTCAAGGAAAACCGGGGAGTAGCTGCTGGCTGGAAAGAGAGAATGACAGCTGTCTTGACAATTTCTGACCTGTGCGCTATGCTAATAGCGCAATTGAGCGCTAAAACGGAGAGGAGAGAGGTCCATGAATGCACAGCAGCGGCGGGAAGGTGTTTTGGCCCGTCTGCGTCAGGCGGAGCGGCCCTTGAGCGCGACAGCATTGGCCCGGGAATTTTCGGTCAGCCGCCAGATCATCGTGGGCGACATCGCACTGCTCCGGGCCGGAGGCCAGGCGATCGACGCGACTCCCAGGGGCTATCTGCTCCAGCGCCGAGATCAGGGACTGAGCCGCACCATCGCCTGCCTCCACGATCGGGCGGGTATGGCCCGGGAGCTGTTTCTCTGTGTGGATAACGGCTGCACGGTGCTGGACGTCATTGTGGAGCATCCCCTCTACGGACAGCTCACCGGCCAGCTCCAGTTGGCCTCCCGGTATGATGTCCAGCAGTTTTTGGACCAGACCGACCGGGAGCAGGCGGCGCCCCTCAGTCTGCTGACTGACGGCATTCACCTGCATACCCTCCGCTGCCCGGATGAGGAGGCTTACCAGCGGGTCTGCGCCGCTCTGCGGGAGGCGGGAATTTTGCTGGAAGAGAGTGCCGGCTGATACAATCTGATGAAATCAAAGTCTCCCCCGATGCGCCGGAAGCGGTGTTTCGGGGGAGAACTTTTTGACATGAAAAGATACTGCCGGCCCTGGATTGCTCCAGAGCCGGCAGTTATGCGGTCCGGCGTTACCAATTGCGTCCGCCGAAGAAGTCGTTGAAGAAGTCGTAGGGGTTGGTGTAGTACTGACCGCCGTCAGAGCCATTGGAACCGCTGCCGGACTGCTCGGAAGAGTTGTCCGCAGCGCTCTCCGGCACCAGCTCATCCAGGGTGACTACAATGGTGTAATAGCTGCCCTCCCGGAAGACAGTGAGGGTCATATCGTCGCCGGCCCGGAGGGCGTTTTTGGCGTCAATCAGCTCCTCATAGGTGGTGATATCTTGCCCTTCCACCTGAGTGATGATGTCGCCCACCTGAAGACCTGCTTTCTCAGAGCAAGAGCCCTCCTGGACGGAGCGGACGTAGGCGCCTACCACCATGTTGGAGTACTGCTGGGCAGTGATGCTGCTGACAGTAGAGACGGTGATACCCAGATAAGGCTTGCCGGTGATATAGCCGTGCTCAATCAGGTCATCCAGAATATCCATGGCATCGTTGATGGGGATGGCAAAGCCGATGCCCTCAATGGAAGCGTTTCCGGAGGAATAACCGCTGCTGGAGTACTTGGCGTTGACCACGCCGATGACCTCGCCATATTCATTGAACAGGGGGCCACCGGAGTTGCCGGAGTTGACGGTGCAGTCGGTTTGCAGCACGTTCATGACGGTGCCGTCGCTCATAGTCAGAGCCCGGTCCAGACCGGAGACGGTGCCGGAGGTCAAAGTGTTGGCGAAGGTACCCAAGGCGTTGCCAATGGCGGTGACGGTACCGCCTACGCTCAGCTTGTCAGAGTCGCCGATGATAACCGGGGTAAAGGAGGATCCGTCGTTGGCCTCAATTTTCAGAACCGCCAGGTCGGCGTCCTCATCGCCGCCCACATAGGTGGCCTCGTAGCTGGTGGAGTCGATAAAGGTGCAGGACAGGGCCTGATAGCCCTTGACCACATGGTAGCAGGTGAGGATATAGCCGTCATCCGAGATGACAAAGCCGGTGCCGGCGCCGATGCCGTTGGCCGTCTGAACTTCAATGCTCACCACCGAGTTGGAGTAGGCGTCATAGATCTGGCTGGGGGTCATGGTCTCTCCGCTGGAGACAGGGGCGGCCGCCGCGGTATTCTCAGACCGGTCGCTGACCTGGAGATTGGGCTTGGAGGAGCTTTCGGTATCCTTTTCGGCTTCGGAGGCGTCGGCAATGCTGGCGCCGTCGCCGTTCAGAGCGCTGAACATCAGATAGGCGCCGCCTGCACCGGCCCCGCCGCCCACCAATAGGCAGGCCAGCACCAGGGCCACGATCTTCAGTCCCTTGTGAGAACCGGAGGAACGGTTCTTCTTCTTGGGCGGCTGGGGAGGAGGGGTGGGATTTGCGTGATAGGCGGATTCAGCGTCCGCCGGCTGGAAGCCGTAGCTGTAGTGGTACTCGCCGCTGACCGGAGCCTGGCTGCCCGGACGCTGCTCAGGAGGGCGGTTGTCGTTTTCCGGCGTAAAGCCGCTGCCGTAGTTCTTATCATACATATTGTAGCCCATGATTGAGACACTCCTTTATGTGTTCCGGTATGGATGGGGCACATCTTTTTTCTGCCATAGAAGATAAGCCATAATTATGTCCTGATTATGAACGAAAAGACTCGAAATTATAAATTCTACCCTAAAAAATTTTAAGGAAGGGAGTTTTGAATCGAAAAAGTTGTAAAAACAGTGAAGCGGGGATAAAGATCCGCTGCTGAGCGATTCCGGATTCTGTTCTGCGCAGGCAAAAAACTGCCGCCCTGCCGGAGGCCTGGCAGAGCGGCGCAGACTGTCAAAAAAGTACGTTTGGCGTTTTCCAATTGAGACTAAAAGTTCAGGAAGCTCTCCGCAGGAGTTTTGTTGCGTCAGCAACAAAACAGAATGAAATATCGTTTTTTGGACGGGCGTGTACCGGCCAAAAAACACAGGGAGGCCGGGAGTGTGCGAGCGAAGCGAGTGCGCGGACGGCCGCATTTTCGAACAAAATCGTAGATTTTGTTCGAGCGTGTCGATCTTTATCGACACGCTGTGCCGCTCCGCCGGAAGCCCGGCAGAGCGGCGAAAAATGTGCTGAATGAGGGAGGGATTACTTGGTTGCCCACTCCCCGGTGGCCTCGCAGGTCAGGTAGGCGTTGATGAACCCGTCCAGATCCCCGTCCATGACGGCGTTGACATTGCTGGTCTCGAAGGCGGTGCGGGTGTCCTTGACCAGGGTGTAGGGCATAAAGACATAGGAGCGGATCTGGCTGCCCCACTCGATCTTCATCTGAACGCCCTTCAGATCGGAGATCTTCTCTGCGTGTTGCTGCATCTTCATCTCCACCAGCTTGGCCCGCAGCATCCGCATGCAGTTCTCACGGTTCTGGAGCTGGCTCCGCTCAGTCTGGCAGGAGACCACCACCCCGGTGGGCTTGTGGATCAGACGGACGGCGGAGGAGGTCTTGTTGATGTGCTGGCCGCCGGCGCCGGAGGAGCGGAACACCTGCATCTCAATGTCCTCCTGCCGGATCTCAACGTCCATGTCGTCGGGCAGCTCGGGCATCACCTCGATGGCGGCAAAGGAGGTCTGCCGCCGGGCGTTGGCGTCAAAGGGAGAGACCCGCACCAGCCGGTGCACGCCGTGCTCGGAGCGGAGGTAGCCGTAGGCATTGGGGCCCTCGATGGAGAGGCAGGCGGACTTGATGCCCGCCTCGTCGCCGTCCTGGTAGTCCATGGTCTTGACGGTAAAGCCGTGGCGCTCGCCCCAGCGGACGTACATCCGGAAGAGCATCTGGGCCCAGTCCTGGGCCTCGGTGCCGCCGGCACCGGCGTGGAAGGTGATGATGGCGTTGGAGTTGTCATACTCGCCGGTGAACAGGGTCTCCATCCGGGCGGCCTCCAGATCCTGCTCCAGCCTGGAGAAGCTCTCCTCCAGCTCCTCCAGCATGGAGTCGTCGTCCTCCTCCTGCCCCATCTCGCACAGCACCAACAGGTCCTCCAGCTGGCTCTCCCGCTTATGGTGGGCCTCCAGCTTATCCTGGAGCACCTTGATCCGCTGGGTCACCTTCTGAGCCTTGGCCATATCGTTCCAGAAGCCGTCGGCGCTGGCCTGGGCCTGGAGCATCTCCAGCTCCCGGGTGGCGGCCTCCAGATTCAGGCTCTTGCCCAGATCCTCAATGACGGGCTGCAGGTTGTTCAGCTTGACCTTGTATTCATCAAATTGAATGGATGCCATGAAACAATCAACTCGCTTTACAGATTTATTCATTCTGTATTATACCGAAAAAGCGGGGCACTGTAAAGGTGAAAAGAGGGATTCAGCTGGCCAGGGAGGAAAAAGCCGGCGAAAATTGCTTTCCATAGGGAAGTGTGCTATACTGAGTTCCACTAAATTGAGAGGAGCGATGGAAATGAATGGTGTTTATCCCATCGATCGCAGATTTTTAAAGGGCCGCTCTAAGGAGTGGATGCGCACGGCGGTGCCCGCTGCATGGCTGGTGGCGCTGGTGTATTTGCTGGCGACCACCGGCTTGAGTGAGCTGATCCAGGCGTTTATGCCGGTACAGCAGACTATGCTGGACGTAGAGGACGCCATTATGGAAGGAAATATTTATCAGGCCCAGTATGTCATTCAGAGCATGTTCCGGGGCACACAGGGTGTCATCATCATCTTTGTCTCGGTGCTGCTGAGCCTGTACTCGACCATCGTAAATTATGGCTATGTGAGCTACTCTATGGGCGTCGTGCGTGGGCAGGATCCGGGCTATGGAGAGCTGTTCTCCCGGTTTTATATGGCGGGCAAGATTATCCTGGCCGAAGTGCTGGCCTATCTGTTTACCTTCCTGTGGTCGCTGCTGTTTATCATTCCCGGCCTGATCGCCTCTTATCGCTATCGGATGATCCCCTATATTCTGCTGGACGATCCGGACTGCCCGGTGATGGAGGCTTTTCGGCGTAGCAAGGCGCTGATGCGGGGCCGTAAGTGGGAGCTGTTCCTGCTGGACTATTCCTTCCTGCTCTGGCTGATAGGAGCCTCCGTGTTGACCAGCGTGGCAGGACTGATTGCCTATCCCGTCTCAGTGGTGGTCGGCATTGCCTGCAATATGTTTCTGGTGCCTTACCAGCAGTTCACCTTCTCCCAGTGGTATGATGCCATCCGGGCTCAGAACCAGGCAGCGGAGAATCAGCAGCAGCCGCCTCAGTACTGAGAGGGGAACCGTTGACTTTTCCAGTAAAATGCGCTAAAGTGTAGCAAACAGCAGGGAAGAGGGCGGAAAAGGATGGCTGGACATAAGATCATCGCCGTAGTGGGCCTGGGCCTCATCGGCGGCTCCATGGCGGCGGCGCTGCGGGGCTTTGAGGACTATGAGGTCGTGGGCGTGGTGCGGCGTCAGGAGACGGCAGAATATGCCATGAGCCACGGCGTCTGCGACCGGGTGACCCTGGACCCCATGGAGGTGCTGCCTCAGGCGGATGTGGTCTGGCTTTGTATGAACCCGCAGGGGATTGTGGACTATATGGCCCGGTATAAAGACGTGTTCAAGGCGGGAGCTCTGGTCACCGACGTGGGCGGCATCAAAAGCGCCATTATGGAGGGAGCCAAGGTGCTGCCGCCGGAGGTGGACTTTGTCGGCTGCCATCCCATGGCGGGCACTGAGTTCTCTGGCATCGAGCATTCCTTCCCCACTATGTTCCAGCGGGCCCACTTCATTATCACCCCCCGGACAGAGAGTACCCAGGAGCATATTGATCTGATGCGCCGTGTCTCTGCCTACATTGGCTGCTCTGATGTGGTGACCACCACCCCGGAGCGCCACGACGCCATTATCGCCTACACCAGCCAGGTGATGCACATCATCGCCGTCTCGGTCTGCGACGACGAGGATCTGTTCCAGTGCCGGGGCTTTGAGGGCGGCTCCTTCCGGGATTGCACCCGGGTGGCTGCCCTGGATGTGGAGCTGTGGACCCAGCTCTTCTCAATGAATGCCCCCGCGCTCACCAAGGTGATCGACCGGCTAGAAAAAAATCTCCATGCTTATCGCACAGTAATTGAGTCCGGCGACACTCAGGCTCTGGCGGATAAGCTGGCATGGTCGGCCAACCGGAAACGACAGATGAACCTGCCCGGCCCCGGACAGGTGATGCTGTGACGCTGGTTAAAAAGATTTACAGTTGCGGACTGAAACATTAGAAAACAGACAAAAGCCGCAGGGCAATTGCCCTGCGGCTTTTGCGCGCGCAGTGGGGAGAATTCAACTCTCCAGCATATCCAAAGTGCAGGTCTGAGCAATGCTCTTGCGGATCTCCGCCCGGAGGGGCAGCACCGCGGAGGGGGACACGCTC
>JBJDXT010000004.1:0-16694 GCA_051866795.1 Candidatus Onthomonas sp.
GTTCTCCTGAAGCTGTCTGCTATGCATTGGTTTGGAGCAGATCAGCTCCCGCCGGAGATGAAGGAAATCCGCTCCTTCTTTCTGACTGCGATCCAGCGCTGCCTGTGCCCAGCTTTTCAGCTGCTCCAGAAATGCCTGTCGCATTTCCTCCAGCGCCCTCTCATCTGTCGGGCTGACCGGGCCACTGATCTCGCTGAGCTCCCCCTTTGCCTTAATGCGGAGGGTCAGCTCTGTGAGCCGGCCTTCTTCGTCAAACACAGGCTCCAGACTTCTCTGGGCGTAGACCAGCTGGACACCCACCGAGCTGCCATCCTCCAGAGTCAGCTCCACCATATCCAGCTGATTCTGATTGGTCAGCAGCGCCGCCCCTACCGACTCCTCCGGAGTGAGAAAGTCTGACAGCTTATTTTCCTTGAGAAAGGCCAGACCGGTGAGGTTGATCTCCTTCTCCGGCTCCTCCCCCTTCCCCTCCGGGTCGTAGTCCGGATTGTCTGTCAGGGTGAGCACCGGTACCAGCCCGCAGCCGTTGTCCTCCAACTGGCTGATGAGCTGCCGGAAGGTGTAAGGCCACTTTCGGCCTCCCAGGCTCCGGTTCTGGCTGATGGCGGTGAGCCGGTCTGTCAGGGCGCTGCTCTGGGAGGCGGTACCTTTGACCGCCTCCTCCCCGGTTGCCCCTGCCACCACAAACAGCTTGCTCTCCATCCGCATGGAAAAGTCCCGGGCCACAAAGTCGGCCAGCGTGAGCAGCTCCTTTCGGGCAAGCTCCTCTCCCACGACGCACTCTGCCAGATGGCCGAACTCCACATAGCCGTCGCTTTGCTGCTGGAGTCCGGAGCAGCCGCCTGAGATGGTCTGCGCCTCCTGGGTCAGAATCAGCGGCGGCTGAGACTGACCGTCATTTCCCTGCTTGCGCAGATCACCGCAGGCGGTCAGCCGCAGCGCCGCACCCTCCCCCTGATCCAGCGCCAGGGTACGGATCAGCTTGACCTGGGTGATGTCCCGGGTGACGGGCAGCACATCGCTGTCCCAGCTGGAAAGGGCCAGGAATAACGCCCAGACCACCAGCAGGGCCAGCAAGCCTTTTCGTTTTGCAGTCATGTGCGCTTCCTCCGGTTTTCCGGGTGCAGCTCGGTGGGACGGAGCTTGACCTCAGGCAGCGGCTTTCGCAGGATGGGGTGGCTCTCCAGGCTGCTGCGCTCCTGAGGTGCGAATGGCGTCAGATAGGGCACACCGAAATCCTCCAGACTGGCCAGATGGGCGACAAGAAACGCCGTCCCCGCCATCAGCCCGAAGATACCCATCAACGAGGCCAACACCGCCAGCAGAAACCGCCACACCCGCAGGGCGTTGGAGAAATCCTGATTGGGCATGGTGAAGCCCGCAATACCCGCCACTGCCACCACAATGACCACCACCGGGGAGACAATCTTGGCGTCCACTGCCGCCTGGCCCACCACCAGGCCGCCGATGATGGACACCGTCTGTCCGATGGTCTTGGGCAGGCGCAGGCCTGCCTCCTGTAAAATCTCAAAGGCGGCCAGCAACCCAATCACCTCGAAAGCGGTGGGAAAGGGCACGTCCTGTTTGCTGGCAATAATGGACATGGCCAGCTTGGTGGGGATCAGCTCAAAGTGAAACTGGGCCACGGAGATATAAAAGCCGGGCAGCAGCAGGGTGAGCAGCAGGCACAGATACCGCATCAGCAGCAGCAGAGATGCCACCGCCCAGTGATAGCTCTTGTCCTGGGGCGCCTTCATAAATTGGCCCACATCTCCCGGGAGTAGACAGCCCAGGGGAATCCCATCCACCAGAATGGCAGCCCGTCCGTCCAGCAGGCCCTGGCAGACCCGGTCCGGCCGCTCGGTAAACAGCACTCTGGGAAAGGCGGTGGCCTTTGGGTCGGTGAGATACTCCTCCAATGCGCCGGTGGTGAGCAGGGCGTCCTCGTCGATGTCCTCCAGCTTGTCCGCAATCCGGCGAATCAGCTCCTCCTCCGCAATTCCCTTTATCCACAGCAGCTCCACCGGTGTCCTGGTGCGCCGGCCGATGATAAAGCGGCGGATCTGCAGCTCCGGCGTCCGCATCCGCCGGCGCAGCAGAGAGGTGTTGGTGCGCACCGACTCCACAAAGCCGTCCTTGGCCCCTTTGATCTGGCTCTCGTTCTCCGGCTCTGTGACCGAACGC
Organism: Candidatus Onthomonas sp.; assembly: GCA_051866795.1. Lineage (GTDB taxonomy): Bacteria > Bacillota > Clostridia > Oscillospirales > Oscillospiraceae > Onthomonas. Next base: position 2,185 of record JBJDXT010000004.1, read on the forward strand.
TTCTCCTCGGTGGCCACTGAGCAGGTGATTACCCCATCCGGCAAAAACAGGGCGCAGCTTCCGTCCAGAACTGCCTCCACCACATCGTCCAGCGTCTCCTGCAGTTGCGCGTTCTGGTTCCAGACTCCCCCCTCCAGTATCGCCTGGGCGGGCCGCTCCCCCTGGGGCAGGGGCCAGGCGGCCAGGGGCCGGAGCACATAGTCGTTGAGCCGCTCGCTGCGCACCATGCCGTCCAGCCAGCCGATTTGCACGGGCTGGGTCCAACCCTGGGGAGTCAGCTCCTTCTCTGAAAAGTCAGCGCAATCCTGAAAGATGGCCGCAAAATTCTCCCAGGTCAGCGGCTGGTCAAACTGAGGCCGCTTTTCCGGGTGGTGAGAGATATGTCCCTGGCTGGCGCCAAACAGTCCCATGCCCGTCTCTCCCTTCTCTGTATTTCTCTGGAGAGTATGGCTGGTTTGCGGGTGGGATATGTCTGGTTGGTTTTGGATATGCCCTTTTAGGCAGGCTTTAACCGGAACACCCCGGCTCCCTCTCCGAGGGAGCTGTCGCCGCAAGGCGACTGAGGGAGTCAACCCCATTCGTTTTTCGCCGCTTCATCCCAGTATCGCCCAATCTCCCCCTATTTACGCCAGCCGGATTTTGATGTAAAATAGAGCACACAGAATGCGAAAGAGGAGGCGGGCCAATGGCCGTCCAACGGATTGATCTGAATAACCGGGCTGTCTCCATGGACGGCGCCACGGTGGACCGGCTGGTGCGGCTGGGCAGCGGGGACGCCGCCCTGCTCTACCTCTATCTCCTTCGCTGTCAGGGAGAGTATGACCCCGCCCGTGCAGGCTCGGCTCTGGGCTGGACCCGGGGGCAGCTGGACACCGCCCTTGCCCAGCTGCAGGAGCTGGGCCTGGCTGCCGGAGCCGCTCTGCCCCAATTGGAGGACGCGCCCCCTCAGCCGGAGCAGGCCCCGGAATACACCGCCGCCGACATTGCTGAGGAGTTAAAGGACCCCGGCAGTCAGTTCCCGGTGCTGCTCCAGGAAGTCGAACGGACATTTGGGAAGAAGCTCACCAACAGCCAGGTCTCTGTTCTGCTGGAGCTGTACGACCATGTGGGGCTCCCGGCGGAGGTTCTGCTGATGATGATCAACTGGCTGTGCGAGCGCAGCCGGAAGAAATATGGCGCCACCCGGAACCCCTCCATGTCGGTCATCAAGCGCACCGGCTACCAGTGGAAAGAACGTGGCTATGACACCCTGGACACGGCAGAGGAGTACATCCGCAGCGTTTCTCTCCGGGAAACCCAGGAGGGCGCGGTGCTGGCCGCCCTTGGCATCTACGGCCGTCAGCCGGTGGCCAGCGAGCGCCAGTTTATCCGCCAATGGCTGGAGTGGCGCTTCCCGCCGGAAACCATCGCCATCGCCTACGATATTACTGTCACCAGCATCGGCAAGATGAACTGGAACTACTGCAACGGTATTCTCAAACGGTGGCATGAGAAAAATCTCCACACCCCGGAGCAGGTGCAGGCAGAGCGCCGGTCGGATGCCACCCAAGCCCGTCCGGCCTACCAGAAGCCGGGCCAGCCGCCCCGCAAGGATCAGCAGACAGTGGAACGGGAGAACCGGCAGTATCTCCAGGAGATGCAGCGGCTCCTTGCCCAGATGAAGGACGATTCCCAGAACTAAGGAGGGACAAGATTTATGCCCTACGATGGAGCGGTTATCCACAGCGCCACCGAGGCACTGAACGCCAACGCCCAGCGGCATCGGGCGGAATTTGAGGGCCGCCGCCGGGAGATCTATCTCCGGGTGCCCCGGCTTCAGACCATTGACCGGCAGCTCAGTCAGACAGTTCGTCAGGCGGCTCAGACTGCTCTGCGCAAGGGCGTGGACCCTGTGCCCGCCCTGGAACAGGCCAAGCGGCAGAATCTCTCCCTTCAGCAGCAGCGGAAACAGCTTCTGGTCCAGCATGGTTATCCCCAGGACGCCCTCACCTACAAGCCCCTCTGTCCCTTCTGCAATGACCGGGGCTGGCGGGGCTCTGAGATGTGCCAGTGTCTTAAAGCTCTGTGCGGAAAGGAGCAGATTAAGGCTCTTTCCTCCATGCTCAATCTGGGAGATCAGTCCTTTGATACCTTCGACCTGGACTATTATTCCCCGGTCTATGATCCGGCCATTGGCTCCTCTCCCCGGAGTATGATGGAGATTGCTCAGGATGTCTGTTTCCGGTTCGCCAATAAGTTTGGCCAGGGCAATCCCAAGAATCTGTTTCTCACCGGCGCTCCCGGTCTTGGAAAGACCTTCCTCTCCGCCGCCATTGCACGGGTGGTCAGTGAGAAGGGCCACAGTGTGGTCTATGACTCCGCCGTCAACGTCTTCAACCGCTTCGATGCTCAGAAGTTTGGGCGGGATGATCAGGCAAGTCAAGACATAGACCGCTACCTCTCCTGCGACCTGATGATTCTGGATGACCTGGGCAGTGAAATGAATTCTCCTCTGGTCCAGTCCTCCCTCTATCAGCTGATTAATAGCCGCATGCTGGGCGACCGGCGGACAGTGATCTCTTCCAACCTTTCCCTGGATGACGTCTCCCGGCGGTACAGCCCCCAGGTCTATTCGCGACTTTCCGGTGAGTATTTTGAGGTGCGGTTCTTTGGCGAGGATATCCGCAAGCAGAAAAAGGCCAGAATCGTCCGATAGTGCTTTCTTTCTCCCGCTCTCTTGCAGAGCGGGAGTATTTTTCTGTCAAACAGTCCTGTTTCCCGTCCAAATAAGGAAATTTACAAACTTTTCCCCTCGACTGACTTCCCATAGTTTTTCCGTGGGAAATTGCTATTCTCATGTTACCCAATCTGAAACGGAAGGTATGTGGTGGGAAATATGGCATTGACACGAAGGAGAGGCCCCTTTGACAGCACCCGCATTCTCTATCTCCCGGTCTGGGAGATTCACCCCAATCCCAACCAGCCCCGCACCGTCTTTTCGGTCAAGAGTCTGGAGGAGCTGTCCGTCTCCATTCAAGAGCACGGCATCCTCCAACCTCTAACCGTCCGCCGGCTGGAGGACCGGAGCTATGAGCTGATCTCCGGAGAGCGGCGGCTCCGTGCGGCCAAGCTGGCCCGGCTGGAGACGGTGCCCTGCATTCTGCTGAAAGCGGACGACATGGAGTCCTCCCTACTGGCGCTGATTGAAAATCTACAGCGCAGGGATCTGGATTTTGTTGACGAGGCTCTGGCCCTGGAGCAGCTTATCTCCACCTATCATCTCAGCCAGGAGGAGGCCGCCCGGCGGATCGGCAAGAGTCAATCCGCTGTAGCCAACAAGCTGCGGCTGCTCAAGCTCTCCCCCCAAGTGCTGGAGACTCTGCGCAGCAACGGGCTCACTGAGCGCCACGGCCGGGCGCTGCTTCGGCTCCCCCCTGAGCTTCGGAGTCAGGTGCTGGAGACAATCATTCAGCAAAACCTCACTGTCTCCAAAACCGAGGAGCTGGTGGACCATCTCCTCCAGCCTCCTTCCCCAACTGAGGTGCCGGCTCAGCCGGAGCAACCTCAGCCTGCGCCGGTTTTGGCGGACAAGCCGGTTCCCCGCCGTAAGCCGGTACTGCTGGTACGGGACATCCGGCTTTTCCTCAACACCATCAACCACAGCATGGAGGTCATGCGCCGCTCTGGCATTTCCGCCTCCTGCGGACGGGAGGAGAGCGAGGACGCCATTACCCTGACCATTGTCATCCCCAAGTCCGCCTCCAGATAAGATGAAGGTCTCCGTCCTGTCCACCCGTCCCTCCGGACGGCTGCTGCTCTCTCTGCTGGGCCGGACAGGGCACAGTCTGGCTCATCGTTTTGCCCGGCCTCTCCGGCTACGTCTGACCCGCTCCCGGAGCACCGGCCGGATCGACCTCCAGGTCATCCCGCCAAAACACAGTGTTTCACGTGAAACATCTTCAACTTCCGCTCCATCCATTCGGAACGAGGCAGCCGTCCAGGCGCACCCTGACAAGGTGATTGTTTCACGTGAAACAATTCCATTCCCGGCCATCGAACAGAAGGCAGATGAACAAAGTCTCAGGCCAAATCAGATCAAAGATGTTTCACGTGAAACAGGCCAAAAACAAACCCTCCAAAAATCCACAGAAAAACCGGAGCCAAAAACAGCGGAAATTCCACGCCCGACCGTTGCATTGAACGGGGATATATACTATAATAATGACGGTAAAAAATCCCCGTTGGAAGGTGTTTGTGTGGCAAAACGAATCGTAATTGCGAACCAAAAGGGCGGTGTGGGCAAGACCACCACGGCGGTCAACCTGACTGCCGCTCTGAAGGAGCTGGGAAAACGAGTGCTGCTCTGCGACTTCGATCCCCAGGCAAATGCCACCTCCGGACTGGGTGTGGACAAGAACGTCGTCTCCCCCAGCGTCTACGACGTACTGATTGACGGAGCCGATCCTAAAAAAGCGGTAGTCTCCACCCAATGGGGAGATGTGCTGCCCAGCAATAAGGCACTGGCCGGCGCCGGCATTGAGATGATCGGTCTGGACGACCGGGAGCAGCTGCTGCGCAAGGCACTGGATCAGCTGGACAGCGACTATGACTATATTATCATTGACTGTCCGCCCTCCCTGGAGCTACTCACCCTCAACGGGCTCTGTGCTGCCCACAGTATTATTGTCCCGGTCCAATGCGAATACTACGCATTGGAGGGGCTGAGCGACCTGCTCTCCACCATCCGCATCGTCAAGCGCAAGCTGAACCGCGGGATTGAGCTGGAAGGGGTGCTGCTGACCATGTTTGACGGCAGAACCAACCTCTCCCTCCAGGTGGCAGAGGAGGTCAAGCGTCACTTCCCCGGCCAGGTCTACGCCACAGTGATTCCCCGCAATGTGCGGCTCTCTGAGGCGCCCAGCCACGGAAAGCCGGTCATGGCCTACGACAAGTACAGCACCGGCGCTCAGGCCTATCAAAAGCTGGCGGAGGAATTCTTGTCCCAGAACAGCTGAAAGAAGTCCCAATCTCTGTTTGAGAGAGGTGAAAGAACGCAATTATGGCAAAACGAAATACAAGTTCCGGTCTGGGCCGGGGGCTGGGCGCTCTACTGGGCGACGCCGTCAACCAGCCGGAGCACGAGGGCGTCACCTCCCTCCCCATCGAAAAGGTGCGACCCAACCAGGACCAGCCACGGAAGCAGTTTGACGACCAGGCCCTGGCAGATTTAACCGAGTCGGTGCGGCTCCACGGTATTCTTCAGCCCATCAACGTGCGGCTGATGGCCTCCGGCTATTACCAGATCATCTCCGGCGAGCGCCGCTGGCGGGCCGCCCGGGAGGCGGGATTGGATGAGATCCCTGTCATCGTCCTGGAGGCGGACGACCGGAAGGCCATGGAGCTGGGCCTGATTGAAAACCTCCAGCGGGAGGATCTGAATCCTATGGAGGAGGCCAAGGGCTTTCAAAGTCTGATTCAGGACTACGGCCTGACTCAGGAGGAGGTGGCCCGTCAGGTGGGCAAGTCCCGCCCCGCCATTGCCAACGCCGTCCGGCTGCTGGCCCTGCCCAAAGAGCTGATGCAGTATGTGGAGGCGGACATTCTCTCCGCCGGACATGCCCGGGCGCTGCTGGCCCTGTCCGACCCGGAGGAGATGAAGGCGGTAGCCGACAAGGTGGCCCAACGTCAGCTCTCTGTCCGGCAGACCGAGGAACTGGTGAAGCAGCTGCTCAAGGCTGGCAAACAGGCGGAGGATCCCCCCTCCCCTTCCCTGCCCGATGTGGATTACTCCGCCGTGGCCGCCAAAGAGCTGGCCGATTCCCTGGGCCGGAAGGTGAAAATCATCTCCGGCAAGCGCAAGGGCAAGCTGGAGCTGGAGTACTACGGCGTAGACGACCTGAACGACCTGCTGGAGGCACTGCACCGCCTGCCCCGCAGGGGATAAAAGAGAACAGAGAGAAAATCAAGGGGCCGCAACGGCTCCGCAAAGGAGACAGTCAACCATGTTAGACATTAAGTTTGTCCGGGAGAACCCCGAAATCGTCAAGCAGAACATCCGCAACAAATTCCAGGACGCCAAGCTGCCCCTGGTGGATCAGGTCATCGACCTGTATAACGAGAGCCTGGAGGCCAAGAAGTCCGCCGAGGCACTGCAGGCCAACCGGAACACCCTGTCCAAGCAGATCGGCATGCTCAAGGGCCAGGCCAAGAAGAACCCCGACCAGGCGGCTGAGTGCGAGGCCAAAATTCAAGCCATCACCGACCAGGTTAACGCCGAGGCCGAGGAGCGCAAGCAGTTGGAGGACAGAGCGGAGCAGCTGAATAACCAGGTCCGGGCCATCCTGCTCCAGATTCCCAATATCATTGACCCCTCCGTCCCCATCGGCCCGGATGACAGCTGCAACGTGGAGGTCCAGCGGTTCGGCGAGCCTGTGGTGCCTGACTTCCCCATTCCCTATCACACCGACATTATGGAGTCTCTGGGCGGTTTGGATATTGACTCCGCCCGCCGCGTCTCCGGCAACGGCTTCTATTACCTGTTGGGCGATGTGGCCCGGCTCCATGAGGCAGTGCTGGCCTATGCCCGGGACTTTATGATTGACCGGGGCTTCACCTATGTGATTCCTCCCTTCATGATCCACGGCGACGTGGTGGAGGGCGTCATGTCCTTCCCTGAGATGGACGCCATGATGTACAAGATCGAGGGCGAGGACCTCTATCTGATCGGCACCTCCGAGCACTCCATGATCGGCCGCTTCAAGGGCCAGATTCTGGAGGAGAGCCAGCTCCCCCAAACCCTCACCTCCTATTCCCCCTGCTTCCGTAAGGAGAAGGGCGCTCACGGCATCGAGGAGCGGGGCCTGTACCGCATCCATCAGTTCGAAAAGCAGGAGATGATCGTCGTCTGCAAGCCGGAGGACTCCATGGCATGGTATGACAAGCTGTGGAAGAATTCTGTGGATCTGTTCCGCAGTCTGGACATCCCCGTCCGCCAGCTGGAGTGCTGCTCCGGCGACCTGGCCGACCTGAAGGTGAAGAGCTGCGACATTGAGGCCTGGTCTCCCCGTCAGCAGAAGTACTTTGAGGTCTGCTCCTGCTCCAATCTGGGCGACGCCCAGGCCCGCCGGTTGGGCATCCGCTACAAGGAGAGCTACACTGACGCCAAGGGCAAGAAGAAGAGCCGCACCGTCCTGGCCCATACCCTGAACAATACCTGCGTGGCTCCTCCCCGGATGCTGATCGCCTTCCTGGAGAATAATATGAACGCCGACGGCTCTATCAGGGTGCCGGAGGTGCTCCGCCCCTATATGGGCGGCAAGGAGCTGCTGCTGCCCAAAAAGTGAGCAGAGATGTTCGCATCTTATTTAATAAACCTTAGACTAAAACAGAAAGAGGTGCTTTTCAAATGAAGAAAGTTGTCAAAATCATCGGCGCTGCCGGCGCAGTGGCCCTGGCTGCCGGCCTGGTCCCCTATCACTTCAAGTCCGATAAGGAGTCCGGCGAATTTGAGCTGGGCGGCCTGCTGTGGAACCTGAAAAAGACCTCCGGCGAGGCGGAGGACACCTACACCATGGAGCTGCTCCCCTTTATGGACAAAGAGGAGGAGGCCCAGCAGGAGACTGCCGAGGCTGAGGTGGAGGTAGAGGCCGAGGCTCCCGCCGGGCAGGAGGAGCCGGAAGAGCCCTTTGCCGAGGAAGTCTCCAACGACGTCGTGGTGGAAGAGGTAGACACCAAGGAAGAGACTGCCGCTGAAGCCGCCCCCGCTGAGAATCAGGAGCCTCAGGAAGAAGAGGAATCCGCTCCCGCCGTGGAGGACGCCCAGTAAACCGCGTTCTCCCCAGATGACATAGAGAAAGGAACGAGCGAATTGAGCAATCAGATGAAAAAGCCCGGCTGGGTAGATGAATTTAAAACCTTTATTATGCGGGGCAATGTGCTGGATATGGCCGTCGGCGTGGTTGTCGGCTCCGCCTTTACCGCCATTGTCACCTCCATCACGGAAAACCTGCTGACCCCCATCATCGGTCTGCTTCTCCCGGACAGCACCTTTGCCGAGTGGGCTCCCGGTGGTTTTGGCATTGGCGCCGTTATCAACGCCATTATCACCTTCCTGATCACCGCCTTTGTTGTTTTCTGGATTGTCAAGGTGGTCAACCGTCTCTCCCACAAAAAAGAGGAAGAAGCGCCCGCTCCTGAAGCTCCCGCCGGCCCCACTACCGAGGAGCTGCTCATGGAAATCCGGGATCTGCTTAAGGAAAAGCAGCAGTAATCCATGGAGAATAAACGCATCTGGGCAATGGTCGGCGTGCTCTACATGGTCATCAGCGTTTTTCTCATGACCTACTGGATCGCCACCACCTCCCTGATCAGGGGTATTACCGGCATTGTACTCTTTCCGCTCTGCGCAGGTCTGGCTGCCCAATGCTTTAACTGCCGCTGGAAGCTGCTCCACCAGAAACAGGAGCGGGGCAATCCCACCGTCTTTCTGCTGCTGGGGATCGGCTGCTCCATTGCCACAGTGCTCTCTCTGGTGTTAGGGTTCATGGAGCTGATCTCCAGATTGGGATAAGTTCCGCCTCTTTTCCCCTCTTTGTCAGCCGGGCAAGGGCCCTCTCCTTTGTCCGGCTCTCTCTTTCCTCTCTACATCCCCATAAAAGGAGCCGATGATGAACGAGATTCTCCGCCAGGGTCTGGACACCCTCTCCCTTCCCCGGGACGCCGCCCCTGTTTTGGAAAAATATGGCAAACTCCTGCTGGAAAAGAATCAGGACATGAATCTCACCGCCATTACAGGCCCGGAGCAGGTGGCCCGTCTGCACATGCTGGACTGTGCCGCCCTGCTGAACTGCGCCGACTTCCGGGACAAGCGGGTGCTGGATGTGGGCACCGGCGCCGGCTTTCCCGGCATGGTGCTAAAGATCGTGGAGCCCTCCATCTCCCTCACTCTGCTGGACAGCCTGAACAAGCGGATCGACTGGCTCCGGGAGATCGCCCCGGCGCTGGGCGTCACAGAGCTCACCGCCATCCACGGCCGGGCGGAGGAGTACGGACAGATGCCAGAGTATCGGGAGCAGTTTGATCTCGTCACCTCCCGGGCGGTAGCAGACCTGCGGGTGCTGTGCGAGCTGTGTCTCCCCTTTGTCCGGCCGGGCGGCCTGTTTCTCGCCATGAAGGGGCCCAACTGTCAGGAGGAGAAGGACGCTGCCAACCGGTGCATCACCATGTTAGGCGGTCAACTTCGCAAAGACGCCGTCTATCAGATTCCAGGTACCGAAATTACCCACCGGGTGGTGGTGATTGAGAAAAAATCCCCTACCCCCAGCTGCTGGCCGAGACGGTTTTCTAAAATCAAAAAGTTTCCTCTTTAGGGGAAATTCTCGCAAAAAAGTTCTTGAATGTCTCTTTTCCCCTGTGCTATAATGCTATTGAGCGGAGGTTGCCATGGGTACTGCTATTGTCATTACATCCGGAAAAGGCGGCACGGGAAAATCCTCTTTTACCGTGGGCGTCGCCTCCTGTCTTGCCGCCATGGGCAAGCGGGTACTCTGTATTGACATGGACATCGGCTTGCGCAATTTGGACCTGTCCCTGGGCATGACCGATATCGCCCTGATGGACGTCTCCGATGTGCTCCAGGGCCGGTGCGATCTGGCCCGGGCCGCCGCGGCTCACCCCAAGCTGAATCAGCTCTATCTGCTCCCCGCCCCACTGACGCCCCCTTCGAAGCCCCTCTCCCAGGAGGAGATGGAAACGCTGGTGGCCCAGGCGAAGGAGCGGTATGACTTCTGCCTGATTGACTGCCCGGCAGGGATTGGCTCCGGATTTCGATTGGCCACCTGCGCAGCCGACCGGGCCATTGTGGTCTCCACTACCGATCCGGTCTCCATCCGGGCTGCCCAGTCCGCCGTCCAGCAGCTGCGCAGGCGAAACATTCCCATCCACCTGGCAGTCAATCGGATCACCCGGCAGTTCCTGCGCCGGATGAATACCAATGTAGATGACGCCATGGACGCGCTGGGCCTGCCGCTCATCGGCATCATTCCGGAGGATCCCAAGGTCACTCTGGCTGCAAGCCAGGGAGAGCTGGTCATTATGCACGCTAAAAACGGCGCAGCGAGAGCATATTATAATATTTCAAAACGCATCCTTGGACAGCGGGTGCCTCCCATGCGCATCTGAGTCCTTATGATAGATTGGACAGAGGAGGGTCTACCAATGAACATCGCACTGATGAGTGATGAGCATCGTCAAGAGCTTATGGTGCAATTCTGTATCGCTTACTGCGGCATTCTGGCCAAGCACAATGTCTGTGCCACCCATACCACCGGACGGATGGTGGCTGAGGCCACAGGACTGGACGTCCAGCTTCTGCTCACTCACGACCATGGCGGCTGTCAGCAGATCGGCGCCCGCATTGCCTATGACGAGATCGACATGGTGCTGTTCTTTACCGGCCCCAAGAGCGATGCCTATGAGGATGACCTGCGCTATATCTGCCGCCTCTGTGACAATAACAATATCCCCTGTGCCACCAATATCGCCACCGCTGAAATGCTGATCCACGGCCTGGCCCGGGGCGACTTGGACTGGCGGGACATTATCCGCCCCAAAAAGGAGAAGATCGTGCTCTGATCTCCGCCTGCCCTCATATTGTAAGCCTCGTCGCCCGGAATTTTCCGGGCGATTTTGCGGAACCGGCCTGTTGGTCAGGCTGAGACAGGTTCCAAACACTATTTTTACCTCTGGAAAGGACGTGCCAGCATATGGCCAAACTGAAACCCCGTACCCTCTCCGGCTTTATGGAGCTGCTCCCTGCCCCCCAGCAGCAGATGGAGGGCATGATGGAGACCCTGCGCCGCACCTATTCCCTCTACGGCTTCACCCCTCTGGACACCCCCGCCATTGAGGCATCAGACGTGCTGCTGGCCAAGGGCGGCGGCGAGACCGAGAAGCAGATCTACCGCTTCACCAAGGGTGACAGCGACCTGGCCCTTCGGTTTGATCTCACCGTCCCGCTGGCCAAGTATGTGGCCCTGAACTACGGCCAGCTGGCCTTCCCCTTCCGCCGCTATCAGATCGGCAAGGTCTACCGGGGAGAGCGGGCCCAGCGGGGCCGCTTCCGGGAGTTCTATCAGGCGGACATCGACATCATCGGCGACGGCCAGCTGGACATCATCAACGAGGCGGAGATCCCCTCCATTATCTACAAGACCTTCACCCAGCTGGGTCTGGAGCGGTTCCAGATCCGGGTGAATAACCGGAAGATTTTGAACGGCTTCTACGCTATGCTGGGCCTCACCGAACAGTCCGGTGACATTATGCGCACAGTGGACAAGCTGGACAAGATCGGCCCGGACAAGGTGCGGGAGATTCTCATTGACGACAACGGCCTCTCCCAGGAGGCCGCGGATGAAATCCTGAAGTTTATCGGCATCCGGGGCACCAACGAGGAGGTCATCGCCGCCCTGGAGAACTATACCGGCAGAAACGGGCTGTTTGACCAGGGCCTCTCCGAGCTGAAAACGGTCACTCAGTATCTGGCCGCCTTTGGCGTGCCTCAGAGCCACTTCGCTGTGGATCTCACAATCGCCCGGGGCCTGGACTACTACACCGGCACGGTCTACGAGACCACCATGTTGGATCATCCGGAGGTGGGCTCCATCTGCTCCGGCGGCCGGTACGACAACTTGGCGGAGTACTACACCGACAAGCAGCTCCCCGGCGTGGGCATCTCCATCGGCCTGACCCGGCTGTTTTATGTGCTCAACGAGCAGAAGATGCTGAACCCCGATTTGCCCACCGCTCCGGCGGACGTGCTCATCCTCCCCATGACCGAGGATCTCACCGCCGCCATCGCCCTGGCCACCCGGCTCCGGGACAAGGGCATCCGCACCCAGCTCCACTGCGAGCGAAAGAAGTTCAAGCAGAAGCTGGCCTATGCCTCCAAGCTGGCCATCCCCTTCGCCGTCTTTTTGGGGGAGGACGAGGTGAACGCCGGAACCGTCACCTACAAGAATCTGACCACCGGTGAGCAAAAAACCTCCGGTTTTGACACCGCCGCCGAGGAGATGCTGGCAGAGCTGGCGCGGCGCAGCAGCGGCAAGGTTATTGTCGGTTAAGGGAAGTACTCCTACCGGTCCATTCTTGAATGACCCCTGCTAAATCACCCGCTGCTCAAAATGCAGAAGAAAGTATCTCACAAGAGAAAAGAGGAACCGCTATGTTTCAATCCCGCACCCACACCTGTGGTGAGCTGAGAGAGTCCAACGCCGGCCAGACCGTTACTCTGGTGGGCTGGCTGGAGAACGTCCGTGAGGTGGGCAGCAACTTTGCCTTCTGCGTCCTCCGGGACTTCTACGGCACCACCCAGTTTGTCATTGAGAACAAAGAGATGATGGACATCGTCAAGCCCCTGAACAAGGAGTCCACCATCTCGGTTACCGGCACCGTCCGCGTCCGGGAGAGCAAGAACCCCAAGCTGGCCACCGGCGACATTGAGGTCGTCCCCGCCAGCATCGAGGTGCTGGGCCGCTGCCGCTACAACGAGCTGCCCTTTGAGATCAACCGCAGCCGGGAGGCGGACGAGGCCATGCGCCTGAAGTACCGCTATCTGGACCTGCGCAATCCCGCCGTCAAGAACAACATCGTCCTGCGCTGCAACGTGGTCTCCGCTCTGCGCCAGGCCATGACGGAAGAGGGCTTCCTGGAGATCACCACCCCCATCCTCACCGTCTCCTCCCCTGAGGGCGCCCGGGACTATCTGGTGCCCGCCCGCAAGCACCCCGGCAAGTTCTACGCCCTGCCCCAGGCCCCCCAGCAGTTCAAGCAGCTGCTGATGACCGCCGGCTTCGACCGCTACTTCCAGATCGCCCCCTGCTTCCGGGACGAGGACGCCCGTGGCGACCGCTCCCCCGGCGAGTTCTACCAGCTGGACATGGAGATGGCCTTCGCCACTCAGGACGACGTGTTCGCCGTGCTGGAGCGGGTGCTGCCCCCCATCTTCGCCAAATACGGCACCTACAACATCGCCTCCACCGCCCCCTTCAAGCGGATCACCTTCCGGGACGCCATGGAGACCTATGGCTCTGACAAGCCGGACCTACGGATTGATCTGACCGTTCAGGACGTGACGGAGATCTGCTCCGTCACCGAGTTCGCCCCCTTCCAGGGCCAGACCGTCAAGGCTGTGGTGGTGCCCGACTGCAAGCTGGCCCGCAAGGCAATCGACAAGCTGTGCGCCGAAGTAGAGGTCCAGTCCGGCAGCAAGGCCTACTGGTGCAAACTGGACGAAAAGGGCGAGCTGGCCGGCGGCGTAGCCAAGTTCCTCAAGGACTCCAAAGACGCCCTGGTGGAACAGCTGGGCCTCCAGCCCGGCGCCTTTGTGGGCTTCACCGCCGGTAAGCTGGGAGCCGCCCAGAAGGCCGCCGGCGTGCTGCGCACCAAGCTGGGCAACGCCTGCCCCGGCCATATGGACAGGGAGCGGTACGAGTTCTGCTGGATTGTGGACTTCCCCATGTACGAGATCGGCGAGGAGTCCGGCCAGCTGGAGTTCTGCCACAACCCCTTCTCCATGCCCAACGGCGGCATGGAGGTGCTGCTCAAGGCGGAGCGGGGCGAGATGGATCCCCTGGAGATCATGGCCAACCAGTACGACCTGGTCTGCAACGGCGTGGAGCTGTCCTCCGGCGCCGTCCGGAACCACGATCCGGAGATCATGGTGAAGGCCTTTGAGCTGGTCCGCCTGGGCGAGGAAGACGTGAAGGCCAAGTTCCCCGCCATGTACAACGCTTTCTGCTACGGCGCGCCTCCCCACGCGGGCATCGCCCCCGGCGTGGATCGGATGGTCATGCTTCTGGCCGGCGAGGAGTCCATCCGGGAGATCATCCCCTTCCCCATGAACAAGAACGCCCAGGACGTCATGATGGGTGCCCCCTCCACCGTGGAGGAGAGCCAGCTCCGGGATGTGCACATCAAGCTGGATCTGGACGAGGCGTAAAACAGTCTTTTAAAAGAAAAACGTTTCCCTATTTTTATTCTTTTGCGCCGCTCGCATTTTCCGATTTGTGGGCGGCGCAAGATTGTTTGTTTGTACAAAACGAACATATATCCTCCTATATTGTTGTCGCTTTTCACTAGAGGAAAGTCTTTTCCACACTTTCAAAAGAGAAATTTTTGTGAAATTATTGGAATAGCCCTTGTAAAATCTTTAACAATGGATTACAATAAACAACGGTAAATCCATTTAAAAACCTATTTCAGGAGGTAATTAAAAATGGCAGTCAAAGTTGCAATTAACGGTTTCGGCCGCATCGGTCGTCTGGCTTTCCGTCAGATGTTTGGCGCTGAGGGTTACGAGGTTGTCGCCATCAACGACCTGACCAGCCCCAAGATGCTGGCCCATCTGCTGAAGTATGATTCCACTCAGGGCAAGTATGCTCTGGCTGACACCGTCAAGGCCGGCGAGGACTATATCGAGGTCGACGGCAAGAAGATCACCATCTATGCCAAGGCCAACGCCGCCGAGCTGCCCT
>JBJDXT010000005.1:0-16371 GCA_051866795.1 Candidatus Onthomonas sp.
TCCAAGAAAAATATTCTTTTTGTTTTTTCACTGTCTACTTGACAGGGGGCACATCGCAGACGGACCGGGAGAGCGGTTCTGTGTTCTATTCTGTGATGTTCTGTGGCTTACGCCTCAGTGTCCAGGTTGTCGCCCACCAGGCCGATAAAGCTGCCTGCGGGCAGACCGCCCTCGGCGTGACCGATGAGCCACTTGTTGTTGGCAGCCAGCAGCTTGTCCTCGCCGTCGCCGCCGTGGGCCTTGACCAGCTCGCCGTTGGTGCCCCGGGGCAGGACGATGGCCACCTGGAAGCCCTTGCCCTCCACGCCGCAGGGGGCATAGTGCAGGGTGGTGCCGTAAATCTCCACACCGGTGCCGGCGGGGAGCAGGAAGGCCTCCATCTTGGCGGTCTCATAGGTGAAGTCGGCGTTGATGTCCTGCTGACGGCCCAGGAGCAGGATGGCGTCGGTGGCGGCGATATTCAGCTCAGAGCAGCGGTGATACTCCACGGCGTTGAGCAGATGGTTGTGGCCGTTGCAGTAGCCCACCTGGATAGGCAGCTCGCCATAGGCCACTGTCTGGAGGACATCCATAGAGGCGGTTGCCTCCAGCTCAGGAGCGGAGGCGACATAGACCACGTCCTCGGGCACAGGGGTGTTGGACAGAGCCTCCAGCAGCGGGGCCAGCTCCAGGCCGGTGAGCACCTTGCCGTAGGGGGCGAATGCAGGACTGTTGACAGAGAGCAGTTTCATAGGGATCTTCCTTTCCGGGGGCCGTGGCCCCTGTTTATTCTGATGCGTTTAGTATAACTGCCCAGAGAGGCCAGGTCAACGCCCTTGTTTTTATTCCGTTTTGACAATTTTGCTCTTTTGGATGCAGCCCGCCTGTCACTCCCGCGGCAGGGAGAAGAGATAGTCGATTCCCTTGGGGCTGAGGGTGGATTTCAGGTACCGGCGCTCGCCCTGGCCCACTGCCACCACGTTGGGAAAGCCCCGGACGTTGACCTGAATATAGCCCGGATTGTAGTCCAGATAGTCCCACAGATGATTCACATGGAAGTAGCCGGACCGGACGCCGCCGGTGATATACAGGGCCTGGATATCCTCCAGCCGGGTGGAGCCGCCGCAGCCGGGCTTCATTTTCACTTTGGTCGCCAGCATGGCGCATTCCTCCTGGTTTGGTCTCCCTCCAGCCTATGCGCCGGTACGGGAATTGCTCTCAGTTTACCAGAAAGAAAGGTGTTTGTCAAAAGCCTCCCTTTGCCGGTCTTTCGACATGCGGACGCCCGGTACTTTCGTCCCGGGCGTCAAGTGCGTCCATATAGAGATCAGATCAGTCCCAGCACAAAGATGACCAGCACGATGACCGGCAGGACATAGGTCATGTAGGGCCGCATCCACGCCGCCACCTTCAGGCCCTTGCCGTGGTTGGCCTCAATGACAAACTTCTCCCAGCCCCAGCCGTAGCGGGTGACGCAGAAGAGGACAAAGATCAGAGAGCCCAGGGGCAGGAGGATATTGCTGACCAGAAAATCCTCCAGATCCAGCACGCTGCTGCCCGGTCCCAGGGGCTGGAAGCCGCTGAGCAGGTTATAGCCCAGGGCGCAGGGCAGGGAGAGCAGGATCATCAGCACCAGATTGACGGCACAGGCCTTTTTCCGGCTCCAGTTGGTCAGATCTCTGGTGCAGGAGATGATATTCTCAAACACCGCCAGCACGGTGGACAGAGCGGCAAAGGTCATAAAGACAAAGAACAGGCTGCCCCACAGCCGGCCCAGTCCCATCTGATTAAAGACATTGGGCAGGGTGATAAAGATGAGGCCGGGGCCGCTGTCCGGCTGGACGCCGAAGGCGAAGCAGGCCGGGAAGATGATAAGGCCGGAGGTAAAGGCCACAAAGGTGTCCAGCACCGCCACATTGACCGCCTCTCCCAGCAGGGCCCGCTCCCGGCCGATATAGCTGCCGAAGATAGCCATGGCGCCGATGCCCAGGCTGAGGGTGAAGAACGCCTGATTCATGGCGCCCACAATGACATTGCCGATGCCGATCTCCCGCATCCGGTCCAGATCCGGCAGCAGGTAGAAGGCCAGGCCCTCCGAGCCTCCGGACATAAAGATGCTGTGTACCGCCAGCACCACCATAATGCCCAGCAGGGCCAGCATCATGAATTTCGTCACCCGCTCCAGGCCGTTCTGCAGGCCCAGGGAGCAGATGGCAAAGCCGGCAATCACCACAACCAGCATATAGCCCACCATGGACACCGGGTCGGCCAGCATCTCGCTGAAGCGGTTTCCTACCCCGGCGGCATCCAGGCCCTGGAAGGCGCCGGCGGCGGTGTCCACAAAATAGTGGAGCATCCAGCCTGCCACGGTGGTGTAGAACATCATGAGCAGATAGTTGCCCGCCATGGCCGCGTAGCCGTGGAGGTGCCACTTGCTGCCCTTTGGCTCCAATCGCTGATACAGGCGCACCGGGCTCTTCCGGCTGGCCCGGCCCATGGCAAACTCCATGGTCATCACCGGCAGGCCCAGAATCACCAAGAAAAACAGATAGCACAGCACAAAGGCACCGCCTCCGTACTGGCCCACCATATAGGGAAATTTCCACACGTTGCCGATGCCGATGGCACAGCCGGCACTGATCAGGATAAAGCCCAGACGGCTTCCTAACAGCTCTCTCTGCATTGTCTCGCTTCCTTTCTCTTTCTCCTGCTGCCTGTGGCAGCCAGATTGTGTTATTATATCAGAATTTCTTCTGTTTGTGGAGTGCTATTTTGCCGGCGCAGCTTTTCTCCTTCCCTGCTCAAAATTTTTTAGATTTCTCTTGCAGTTCTCTTCCGGAATAGGTTACAATGAGTCATGTTCTTTACAAACTGTCCCGCTCAATCCGGGAGGAGGGAGTCTCTCATGGCAAAGTCCGCCAACCAGAAAGGAAAGCTGCTCAAGCTGCTGGGCATTCTGTTTGCCCAGAGCGACGAAAATCACCCCATTGCCGTCCCCCAGCTGGTTCAGCAGTTGCAGGCTATGGGCATTCCCGCCGAGCGCAAGAGCATCTATGACGATATCGAGGTACTGCGTTCCCTGGGCTATGACATCCAGCTTCAGCGGGGCAAGGGCTATTTTCTGGGTGAGCGGATTTTCCAGCTGGCCGAGCTCAAGCTGCTGGTGGACGCCGTCCAGTCCTCCCGGTTCATCACGGCGAAAAAGAGCGCCCAGCTCATCTCCAAGCTGGAGAAGCTAACCTCCAACCACCAGGCCCAGGGGCTTCAGCGCCAGGTCTACGTGGCTGGCCGGGTCAAGAGCATGAACGAGAGCATCTATTACACCATTGACGCCATCCATCAGGCCATCGGCCGCAACCGGCAGATCACCTTCCAGTACTTCAAGTATGACCGGAACCGGGAAAAGCAGCTACGCCACGACGGCCGGCGGTACCAGGTAAGCCCCTATGCCCTGCTGCGCAGCGACGACAACTACTATCTGGTGGCTTATGACCCCGCCTGCGGGGAGATCCGCCACTACCGGGCGGACAAGATGGTCTCCATCGCCCTGTCCGACCTGCCCCGGGAGGGCGATCAGGTCTATCAGGCCTTTGACCTGGGGGAATACGCCCGCATCCACTTCGGCATGTTCCGGGGCCGGGAGGCAGACGTGCTGCTCCGGTGCGAAAACCGGATGGCAGACGTCATTCTGGACCGCTTTGGCGACCAGGTGTCCCTGGTGCCCGACGGGCCGGACCATTTCACCTGCTCTGTCCGGCTGGCGGTCAGCCCCCAATTTTTCGGCTGGCTGTTCGGTCTGGGCGGCGGGGTACGCATTCTCTCTCCGGATTGGGCGGTGGAAGAGATGCGGCAGGCTCTGCGGCAGAGCCTCTCTCAGTACGAATGCTGATCCCGCTCCATTCTTTCACAGAACCACTCCCCTCGGCGTAGACTGACACAGAATCTGTCCGCTGAGGGGAGCTTGCTATGTTGACATATCTGTTCTGGGCCGGCTGCGGCACCGGATTTACCTTTCTGATGACCACACTGGGAGCTGCTCTGGTCTTTTGCTTTCGCAACCAGGTCTCAGACCGCCTCCAGCGGTGCTTTCTCGGCTTTGCCGCAGGGGTGATGATCGCCGCCAGCGTCTGGAGCCTGCTGCTGCCCGCCATCGAGCAGGCGGAGGAACAGGGGCTGCCGGGCTGGCTGCCCGCCGCCGGGGGCTTCTGCCTGGGCGTGCTGTTTCTGCTGGGGCTAGACCATCTGCTGCCCCATCTCCATACCATTCTGGAGGTGCGGGAGGGGCTGCCCAGCCATCTGCGCCGGACCACATTGCTGGTGCTGGCGGTGACCCTGCACAACATTCCGGAGGGGATGGCGGTGGGCCTCTCCTTCGCCCTGGCCGCCCAGCAGGACGGCTCCGGGGCCGCGCTGGCAGGCGCCGCCGCCCTGGCCCTGGGCATCGGCATTCAGAACTTTCCCGAGGGGGCGGCGGTGGCCCTGCCTCTGCGGCAGGAGGGGATGGGCCGGGGCAAGGCCTTCGCCGTTGGCGCCCTGTCCGGCATTGTGGAGCCTCTCTTCGGCCTGCTGGCAGTGCTGGTAGCCGGGACGCTGCAGCCGGTGATGCCCTGGCTGCTCAGCTTCGCCGCTGGCGCCATGCTCTATGTGGTGGTGGAAGAGCTAATCCCGGAAGCGAATATGAGCCCTCACAGCGATCTGGGCACCCTGGGGGCCATGGGGGGCTTTCTGGTCATGATGGTGCTGGATGTAATGCTGGGATAATCACCGCAAAGAGGCTCTGCCGGGCAGAAACCGGCAGAGCCTTTTGTCGTCTCTGATTCGCTTGTGTTTCCTTACAATTGCAGCAGCGTGGTGGCAAAGGCAAAGTAAATGAGCAGGGACAGGGCGTCCACCACGGTGGTGATAAAGGGGCTGGCCAGCACGGCGGGGTCCAGGCCGATCTTGTCCGCCAGCATGGGCAGCAGGGCGCCCAGCGCCTTGGCGCAGATGACAGTGCACACCAGCGTGAGGCAGACCACCAGCGCCACCTGCGGGGTGACGGCGGGGTTGTGAAACAGCATCCGGTCCACCAGCATCATCTTGACAAAATTTGCCGCAGCCAGCGTGAGGCCGCAGACGGCGGCTACCCGGACCTCTTTCCAAATCACCCGGAGCAGGTCGCCGAAGCGGACCTCGTGCAGGGACAGGGCGCGGATCACCGCCACCGATGCCTGGGAGCCGGAGTTGCCGCCGGTGCCGCTGAGCATGGTGATAAAGGAGGTGAGAACCATGCAGGAGGCCAGGGCGCTCTCAAACTTGGTGATGATCAGGCTGGTAAAGGTGGCCGACAGCATGAGCAGCAGCAGCCAAGGGAAGCGGCTCTTCCAGGTCTCAAAGACACTGGCCTTGAGGTAGGGCTTGTCGGTGGGCAGCATGGCGGCCATCTTCTCCATGTCCTCGGTGGCCTCTTCCTGCATGACGTCCATGACGTCGTCCGCCGTGATAATGCCCACCAGCCGCTCTTCCGTGTCCACCACAGGCATGGTGAGAAAGCCGTAGCGGTTAAACTTCTGGGCCACGCTCTCCTGGTCCTCCAGGGTGGTGACAAAAACCAGATTGGAGTCCATGATCTCCCCAATCTCGTCCTCATAGTCCGCCATAAACAGATCCCGGATGGTGACATAGCCCTTGAGCTTCCGGTCCCGGTCCAGGACATAGCAGACGTTGATGGTCTCCACCTCAGTGGCGTTGCGGCGGATGCGCTTGAAGCAGTCCTGCACCGTCATGTCCCGCTTCAGGTCGATATACTCGGTGGTCATAATGGAGCCGGCCGAGTCCTCGGGATATTTCAGGATCTCGTTGATGCTCTTGCGCATCTCCGGGTCGGAGTGGGCGAGGATCCGCTTGACCACGTTGGCAGGCATCTCCTCCACGATGTCCACGGCGTCGTCCAGATACAGCTCGTCCAGCACCTCTTTCAGCTCGGTGTTGGAGAAGCTGCGGATGAGCTGCTCCTGATGGTCCGGGCCCAGCTCCACGAACACCTCCGCCGCCGACTCCTTGGGCAGCAGGCGAAACAGCAGGGCGATGTTCTGTTCCGGCAGACCGTCCATAATCTGGGCCACATCCGCCGCCTCCAGAGGCAGCAGCAGGCCCCGGAGCTGGGCGTACTGTTTTCGCTGGAGCAAACCCTCAATAATGGCAATCGTCTTTGCCTGTCTGCTCTCAAAATCAGCCATCCTTCCACCGTCCCTTCCCCTGATACGGCGGGGATTCCCCCGCCGGTAAACAAAAAAACACCCGACACCACTCCGGCGTCAGATGCTGTTATGAGCGTTCTCGGACCGCCCAAAAGGCCGCCCTCCCACCGTTCAAGCTTTAGCATCACAAGGCGTGAAATTGCATTATGTGATACCTTTGGGTTCGATATCACCTGCTCATACCAACGGATCGTGTCTCCACGACTTTGCGGCAGCAACCCATATCCTTGTGGTAGCCTTACCTACCGGATCTGTTTTGTTTTCACTTTTATAGTATGCCTTTTGCGCTTTGTTGTCAACCCTGTCTGCAGGATCAGGGAAAATTGTTTTTCAGGACTGCAAAATCCTCCCGGAGCTCGGACGGCGGCCCTGTTTTCTTTATCCTCTGTTTTTTCGGGCACCTGCTTTCAATTAGATCTCTGATTCAAAATCAAAGTGATGCGATGGCAGATAAGCATTCTCGCTTGTATAACAACACCTCATTTAAAATGCCTGGTTCCAACACAATAACAGCACTTTCATAAATTTCATTTTTATACTATACTTATGACAGTAAATACCCTGTACAGACAAAACAGGAAAGGGGAAGATACAGTATGACAAAGTGCAAGAAGCTGCTTGCGTTACTATTGACGCTGGCAATTGTCCTGTCCATGGTGCCGGTAACAGCGCTGGCGGTAGATGAAAAATCAGCGCCCGTTGAGGCCGCAGACACAGCAGGAACGGAGCTGCTTGAGACGGAAGATCCTGTCCCGTCGGAAAGCGACGTTCAGGAAGAAATTGATGCGAAGGAACCGACCCAACTCGCCTCTGATGAGGTGACAGTCGTGAATACTGGCGTTCTGATTGGAGACATCATTTGGGAATTGGACAGCGCCAACACGCTTACACTCAAAGGAAGCGGAGGTATGCCAACCAATGAAGGAGAGAATTACTTTGGAATCGTACAGGAGGAAATCGATCTTTCCATTGTGCGCTCCATTGTAGTAGAGGACGGGATAACCGCCCTTAACGCTCCTAATAATGGCGCTTTCAGAAATCTGACCAATTTGACGCTTGCCAACAGCGTAATCTCCATTTATGGCAACTTTTTTGAAGCATTGTACGACCTGGAAAATGTGACGGTATGTGGTTACACCGGTTCCTATGCCCAGCTTTACGCAGAAGCGCGTGGTGTCACCTTCGAATCGCTGGGAACCGGAACAGTGCCCAGTGGTCAGTTCGGAATTGACAATTTGAACTGGTCCATCGAAAATCATGTGCTGACCATCAGCGGAAACGGCAGTATGACACCAAAAACTGATGATATGGATCGGACAGAGTCACTTCCATGGAACTCGATTGTAGCGATTCTCACCGGCGTGGAAATCGGCACCGGCGTAACGGACATCTACTTCGGTTCATTTTCCAGCGCCAAACAGTTGGAACACGTCTCGCTGCCGGAGGGGCTGACCTCAATCGGCGGCTACTCCTTCAGATACTGTTCCAGCCTGGAGAGCATTGAAATTCCCAGCACTGTGAAAACAATCGGGGACTATGCGTTTTCGAATTGTACCAGTCTGTCGTCGGTGACTTTTTTGGGTGACACGCCCACATTTGGCACCAATGCCTTTGAGAACACCCCCTGGTTTCAGAATACGATGGGGGACTTTGTCATAACTGACGGCGTGCTGTATAGCTACCAGGGCAGTGACACATCTGTTGAGATCCCGGATACCGTGACAGCCATTGCTGATTCTGCCTTTAAGGAATGTACAGATCTGGAGAGTGTGATTATCCCTGGCAGTGTCGTGACCATTGGAGACAGCGCATTTGCCTGGTGTGACAACCTGAAAACAGTTGTGCTCTCAGAGGGACTTCAACAGATTGGAGATTCAGCCTTTATTTCCACAGCTTTGGCCGATATCACGATCCCAGAGAGTGTAACTACGATCGGTAGTTGCGCCTTTGAATACTGTCCGCTGAAAAGTGTAACCATTCCAAGGAATGTGACCAGCATCGGCGATTCTGTATTCTCATCCTGTACTAGCCTGACCAACGCTGTCATATCCGAGGGCATAACTTCGCTTGGAAATGCTATCTTTTTTGACTGCGCACAATTGCAGGATGTAACGCTGCCCACCACCCTGACAAGTATCCCCGATTCGGCGTTTGACCGCTGTGTTTCTCTGGAAACCATTGAAATCCCAAACAGTGTCACGGAAATCGGAGATCTTGTCTTCCGCGACTGTGAGAATCTGACCAGCGTTATCATGTCGGATCATATCACTGCCATCGGGTTCCACGCGTTTCAGAACTGTACGAGCCTGTTGGAAATAGAACTGCCCTCAACTATGACGGAGATGGATTCCTGTGCTTTTGAAAACTGCGCCGGCCTGCGCGAAGTGATAATCCCCGGAAGTCTTACTTACATTAGCAGTAGTTCATTTTCGGGATGCTCCGCTCTGGAGAGTATCACACTTTCCGAGGGCGTGACTGAAATCGCAAATAACGCCTTTGAAAACTGCACCAGTCTCACCTCCATTACCATTCCGAGCAGTGTGCGCCGCATTCACACAACCGCTTTTTTGGGCTGCACAGGGTTGGAAAGCGTTTTCGTTGCCCAGGGAAATGAAGTCTTTGCTTCGCTGGATGGTGTTCTTTACAATATCGATCTGACAGAGCTGCTATATTACCCTTCGGGAAAGCAGGGTGTACTGGAGATCGCAGATGGCGTGACCTCTATTGGTGACAACGCTTTCCGGGGACAGGCCGGGTTGGAGCAGATTGTATTGCCAGGCAGCGTAACCTCAATCGGCAGCTATGCGTTTTCCAGATGTACAAACCTGACAGCCATTGTATTTCCGGATGGATTAAAGAGTATCGGTCAAGGGGCTTTCTCAGCCTGTACATCGCTGAAAGATGCCGATCTTCCGGCAGGCCTGGAGAAATTGGAGAGATACGCCTTTCAGTCTTGTTCCAGCCTGGAAGATGTTCTGATTCCGAGCGGGATTGGTACGATTGAGTACGAAGTTTTCTATGGCTGCAGCAGTCTGCAAACTCTGGTCATCGCAGAAGGAATTACCGACATCGGCAATGGCGCTTTTTATAGCTGCACGAGTTTAATGGAAGTATCAATTCCTGGTAGCGTATGCAAAATAGGCGCCTTGAGTGGCGACTTTGATTCCATGGATGACGTGGGTTCTTTTGAAGGCTGCTCCCGTCTGGCAGACGTAACCATCGGGAATGGCGTAGAATCAATTGGCGTCAGAGCATTTGCAGATTGTACTACGCTAAATACGATTGCTGTTCCTTCTACTGTATCTGCCATCGAAAATGAGGCGTTTTCCGGCTGTGTCAGCCTGTCCAGCGTAACTTTTGCAGACGATATTGACTCTCTGCAGATAGGCAACTCAGTATTCTCAAACTGCACTGCACTAAATGACATCGTCCTTCCAAGCTGCATAAAGCAGATCAGCAGCCAAGTTTTTTCCGAATGTACCAGCCTTTCCAGCATCGTTATTCCGAACAGCGTAACCCAAATCGGCTCCAAAGCCTTTTTCAACTGCACCAGCCTCACCAGCATTGTTGTCCCGAGCAGCGTGACTCAGATCGGCATCGGTGCGTTTGTGGGCTGCTCCGGACTGCAAGATGTAGTTCTTCAGGGCAGTGACGAGGTTGTGGAAAGTTCAGCAAGCGTAATGGCCGCTGCGGCAGACGGGACATCCACCGAAACATCCACAGAAACTTTCGTCGAAACATCAGACGAAAATGGTATCGCGTCGCGTGCATTTTACAATTGCAATAATCTGGAAAAAATTACGTTTGAGACCAGGACAATCAGCATTGGCGAGGAGGCAATCGGTTACAGCGACTTGGGCAAGCTCCAGAATGTCACGATCTATGGATACAGGTCCTCCACCGCCGAAACCTACGCCGCCGAGAACGATATTTCCTTTATAGCTTTGGACGAGCCAGCCCCAACCGAAAACCCCTTCACCGACGTAAAAGAATCCGAATATTACTATGACGCCGTCCTGTGGGCCTATGAAAACGGCATTGCCTCGGGCGTCACCTCTACAACCTTCCGTCCGGAGGCTTCCTGCACCCGCGGTCAAATGGTCACCTTCCTTTGGCGCGCCATGGGGGAGCCGGAGCCGGAGACCGCAGAGAATCCCTTCACTGATGTCAAGGAAAATGAATACTATTATAAGCCGGTTCTCTGGGCCTACGAAAACGGCATCGCCAGCGGCATCACCTCCACTACATTCCAGCCAAACGCCGCTGTAACCCGGGGCCAGGCGGTTACCTTCCTCTGGCGTGCAGAAGGAACGCCCAGCGCTTCCGTCGCAAACCCGTTCACAGACGTGAAAGACAGCGAATACTATTTTGAAGCAGTGCTTTGGGCCTATGAAAACGGCATCACCTCCGGCGCAACTGAGACACTCTTTAAACCAGCCGCCGCCTGCACCCGCGGCCAAGTGGTCACCTTCCTGTATCGGGATATGGGCTAGTAGCGATTCTCTCACAAACAGGACAGCTCCTTCCATAAAATTATGGCAGGAGCCTCCTGTCAAAGGCCCCCGGTTTTCAAACGCTGAAAACCGGGGGTTTTCGCCGTCGTCCTATTTTTCATAGATTTCTTGTCTTTCCCCGAGCTCGATGCTATAATGAATCGAACCCCATAATTACAACCAGGAGGGACTATTTTATGACTTATCAAGAGGAATTCATCACCTTTATGGTACGCTCTGGCGTGCTGACCTTCGGTGACTTCACCACCAAGAGCGGGCGCAAGACCCCCTACTTTGTCAATACCGGCAACTACAAGACCGGCGCCCAGGCCGCCAAGCTGGGCGATTACTATGCCGCCTGCATTCAGGAGCATCTCCCCGACGGAATTGACGCCCTCTTTGGCCCCGCCTACAAGGGCATCCCCCTGGCTGTCACCGCCGCCGCCTCCCTCTACCGGAATTACGACCGGGATCTGCCCTACTGCTTTAACCGCAAGGAGGCCAAGGATCACGGCGAGGGTGGCTCTATGGTGGGCTATAAGCCTCAGGACGGGGACCGGATCGCCATCATCGAGGACGTGGTCACCGCCGGCACCGCCGTCCGGGAGTCCATCGCCCTGTTTGAGCACGTGGCCAAGGTGGATATCAAGGCCCTGTTTGTCTCTGTGGACCGGATGGAGCGGGGCACCCGGGACTGCTCCACCCTGGACGAGCTGCGCCAGGACTACGGCATCCAGGTATTCCCCATCGTCACCGTCCGGCAGGTCATCGACTTCCTGCATAATAACCCCATTGATGGGAAAATCTACATTGACGATGACATGAAGGCCCGGATGGAGGCCTACCTGGCCACCTATGGAGCCCGATAAGGACAAGCCGGCTGATCCGAAGCCTCAGTCCAGGCGGGAGCCCAGCATTCACACCGGCCACCGCAAACGGGTCAAGGCCCGGCTACTGGAGTATGGCGGGCAGCAATTTGACGACTACCAGCTGGTGGAGCTGCTGCTCTTTTACACCCATCCCCGGGGCGATGTGAATCCGCTGGCCCACCGGATGATCAACCGGTTCGGCAGCCTCAAGGCCATACTGGACGCCTCCCCCGACGAGCTGAAGGAGGTGGTGGGTGTCTCCGACAACACCGCCGCCCTGTTCCGGCTCTGCCGGGAGGTGACCCAGCGCTATTATGACTCCTCCAGGGAGCCGGGCACTCCAATCCGCTCTACCGAAGAGGCCGCTGAGATTCTCGCTCCCTACTTCCTGGGCGCCAGAGAGGAGATGGTCTACCTCCTGTCTGTGGACAGCAAGGGCAAGCTGTTGGGCTGCGACCTGATCTCTGAAGGCTCGGCGGACGCCGTGCTGCTCAATCAGCGCAAAATTGTGGAGCGCGCCATCAACCGCCGGGCCAGCCAGGTCTATTTGGCCCACTGCCATGTCTCCGGGCTGGCCTGGGCCTCCCGGGATGACATCTGGTCCACCCGCCAGCTCAATCAGGCCCTGCGGCTGCTGAATATCCGGCTGCTGGACCACCTGATCTTCTCCGATGGGGACTATATCTCCATGGCCCAGTCAGAGCTGCTGGACGAAACCATTTGACATAGAACGCCCGTTCTGTTACAATGCTGCTGTATACAGATTTTGCGGATTTTTCTTCTGCGGAGGTGTCCTATGCCCAACTTTCAGGTGGTCAGTGAATACCAGCCCAGCGGCGACCAGCCCCAGGCTATCCAAGCCCTCTCCCGGGGCGTGGAGCTGGGGCTGGACGAGCAGACGCTGCTGGGTGTCACTGGTTCCGGTAAGACCTATACCATGGCCAAGGTCATTGAAGCGGTTCAGCGCCCTACTCTGGTGCTGGCCCACAACAAGACCTTGGCCGCTCAGCTGTGCAGCGAGTTCAAAGAGTTTTTCCCCAACAACGCGGTGGAGTATTTCGTAAGCTATTACGATTACTATCAGCCGGAGGCCTATATTCCCCATACTGACACCTTCATTGAGAAGGACGCCTCCATCAACGAGGAGATTGAGCGGCTGCGCCACAGCGCCACAGCCGCTCTCTTTGAGCGCCGCGACGTGATTGTGGTGGCCTCCGTCTCCTGCATCTACGGTCTGGGAGATCCCATCGACTACAAGAACATGGTGATCTCCCTGCGTACCGGCATGGAGAAGAGCCGCAACGAGCTACTTCACAAGCTGGTGGAGATCCGCTACGAGCGAAACGACATCGCCTTTGAGCGCAACACCTTCCGGGTCCGGGGCGACACGGTGGATATCTATCCGGTCTACTCCAAGGATCACGCCATCCGCATCGAGTTCTGGGGAGATGAGGTAGAGCGGATCGCCGAGATCAACGCGGTCACCGGCGCCCCCACCCGGATTCTCAACCATGTGGCCATCTATCCGGCCAGCCATTATGTCACCACCAAGGAGAAGATGGAGCGGGCTATCGGCGAGATTCAGGCCGAGCTGGAGGAACGGGTCAAGTTCTTCCAGAGCCAGGACAAGGCCATCGAGGCCCAGCGGATTCAGCAGCGGACGGAATACGACATAGAGATGATGCGGGAGCTGGGCTACTGCACCGGCATTGAGAACTACTCCCGGGTCATCTCGGGCAGGCCGGTAGGCTCGCCCCCTCTGACTCTGCTGGACTACTTCCCCAAGGATTTTCTCATGTTCATTGACGAGAGCCACGTCACCCTGCCCCAGGTCCGGGCCATGTACAACGGCGACCGGGCCCGAAAGACCAGCTTGGTGGACTATGGCTTCCGGCTCCCCTGCGCCTTTGACAACCGGCCATTGAAATTTGACGAGTTTGAGCAGCGGCTCAACCAGGTGATCTATGTCTCCGCCACTCCCGGGGAGTACGAACGCAGCCGCTCGGGTCAGATTGTGGAGCAGGTGATCCGGCCCACCGGCCTGCTGGATCCCCTGGTGGAGGTGCGGCCCATTGACGGGCAGATTGACGACCTCACCGGCGAGATCAATCTCCGGGTACAGCGCAATGAGCGGGTGCTGGTCACCACCCTCACCATCAAGATGGCGGAGGATCTCACCGCCTATCTCCAGAAGTCGAGCATTAAGGTGAAATATATGCACCACAACGTCCAGACCATCGAGCGCACCGCCATTATCCGGGATCTGCGTCTGGGCAAGATCGACGTGCTGGTGGGCATCAACCTGCTCCGGGAAGGTCTGGATATGCCGGAGGTCTCCCTGGTGGCCATTCTGGACGCGGATAAGGAGGGCTTCCTCCGCAGCGAGACCGCCCTCATCCAGACCATCGGCCGGGCCGCCCGGAATGCCGATGGCCGGGTCATCCTCTACGCCGATACTATTACCCCCTCCATGGACCGGGCCATGTCCGAGACAGCCCGCCGCCGGGAGATTCAGGACGCCTTCAACCAGGCCCACGGCATCGTCCCCAGGACGGTGGTCAAATCGGTCCGGGAGCTGCTGGAGATCTCCAAGGCGGTGGAGGAGACGGAAAGCCAGAAGAAGCGGCCCCGCCATCTCTCTCCACAGGAGAAGGAGCAGGAGATCGCCCAGCTGGAGCAGCAGATGAAGGAGGCCGCCGGACGGCTGGAGTTCGAGCTGGCCGCCGCATTGCGGGATCAGATCATCGAGCTGCGGGGCAGGAAGTGAGATGGAGCGGGACGGATTGCCCCAGAGAAAGGCATTGCGGCTTAAGACGTTTGATTACAGTTCGGCAGGGTATTATTTTGTGACCATATGTGTCAAAAACAGGGAATGCTTACTTTGTTATCGCCAACCGCGTAGGGGCGCACATTGTGCGCCCGTTTCTCCCGTCAAATTCGATTTAACGGAAATTGGAAGCATTGTCGACAACGCAATTCAACGTATTCCTGTCCATTATCCATCTGCTGCGGTGGAAAAATATGTGATTATGCCCAATCACATTCATATGATTTTGGTCTTGTCCGGAGACGACGGGCGCACAATGTGCGCCCCTACGGTCTCTCGCATCATTCATCACATGAAGGAATATGTAACGAAACAGCTGCACTGCTCCATTTGGCAAAAATCCTACTACGACCACATCATCCGCGACGAGTAAGATTTTCAGCGCATCTGGACCTATATCGACACCAACCCCCAAAGATGGGAATACGACTGTTACTACAAGGAATCTGATTGACTATGCAGGATCATATTTTTGTAAAAGGCGCCCGGGTGAACAACCTAAAAAACGTGGACGTCTCCATCCCCCGAGACAAGCTGGTGGTGCTGACCGGCCTGTCCGGTTCCGGCAAGTCCTCCCTGGCCTTTGACACCATCTACGCCGAGGGCCAGCGCCGGTATGTGGAGAGCCTGTCCTCCTACGCCCGGATGTTTCTGGGCCAGATGGAAAAGCCGGACGTGGACTATATCGACGGTCTCTCCCCCGCCATCTCCATCGACCAGAAGACCACCTCCAAAAACCCACGCTCCACTGTTGGTACCGTCACCGAGATCTACGACTATCTCCGCCTCCTCTGGGCCCGGGTGGGCACCCCCCACTGCCCCAAGTGCGGCAAGGAGATCCGCCAGCAGACGGTGGATCAGATTGTGGATCAGATCATGGCTCTGCCCCCCGCCACCCGGATTCAGATTCTGGCACCGGTGGTGCGGGGCCGGAAGGGCGAGCACGCCAAGGTCTTTGAGGACGCCCGGCGCTCCGGCTATGTCCGGGTGCGGGTAGACGGCTCTCTTTACGACTTGACCGAGACCATCCAGCTGGACAAGAACAAAAAGCATGCCATCGAGATCGTCATTGACCGGCTGGTCATCCGTGAGGACATCACCCAGCGGCTCACCGACTCTATCGAGACCGCCTCCGCCCTCTCCGGGGGGCTGGTGATCGTCAACCTGGCCCAGGAGGATCGGGACCTGTCCTTCTCCCAGAACTACGCCTGCGAGGACTGCGGCATCTCCATCGAAGAGCTGACCCCCCGGATGTTCTCCTTCAACAATCCCTACGGCGCCTGCCCCACCTGCTCCGGCCTGGGCAGCCAGCTCAAGGTGGATCCCAATCTGATCATCCCCAACGACGGACTCTCTCTGATGGACGGAGCCATCTCCGCCTCCGGCTGGAACAACGTCAAGGGAGACGGCATCAGCCGGATGTACTTTGACGCCCTGTCCGCCAAATATCATTTTAAGCTCACCGAGCCCTTCCGGGAACTGTCCGAAGAGGCCAAACAGGTCATTCTCTACGGCACCCAGGGGGAGAAGCTCACCCTCCACTACGACCAGCCCCGGGGCAAGGGCACCCTCTATCAGCCCTTTGAGGGCATCGTCCCCAACCTGGAGCGCCGCTACCGGGAGACCCAGTCCGACTCGGTGAAGCGGGAGCTAGAGCAGTGCATGAGCGAGTGTCCCTGCCCCGACTGCCGTGGCCGCCGTCTGCGGAAAGAGGCTTTGGCGGTCACGGTGGGCGGACTCTCCATCGACCAGGTCTGCGAGCTGCCGGTGGACGACGCTCTGGCGTTTTTCGACCATCTGGAGCTGACTCACCAGCAGATGCTGATTGCAGAGCGGATTCTGAAGGAGATCAAGACCCGGCTGGGCTTTCTGCGTAGCGTGGGTCTCCAGTATCTCACCCTCAGCCGCAAGGCGGGCACCCTCTCCGGCGGCGAGAGCCAGCGCATCCGGCTGGCCACCCAGAT
>JBJDXT010000006.1:0-16176 GCA_051866795.1 Candidatus Onthomonas sp.
ACAACGTGATCTGGCGTTACTTCAGCTGGACCAACCAGACCCTGGCCATGATCGTCCTGTGGGCGGCCAGCATGTTCCTCTTCCAGGAGAAGAAGAATTACTGGATTACGGCCGTACCCGCCACCTTTATGAGCGCGGTCTCCATGACCTATTTCTTCAGCGCGCCTGAGTGCCTGCATCTGAGCACCGTCATCGCCTACCCTGTGGGCCTGATCCTGGCTGCCCTGTTCCTGGGTATTTTCCTGTACAACACCAGAAAGCAGCGCAAGCTGGCATAACCGCTGAACAGACGAGCATACATCCTGTGCACCCGGTGGGAGAGGGGACGCTGACACCGGCGTCCCCTTTCCTCTATCGTCAATTGGAAGAGGAACTGTCCTATGATTTTCAAACCCCATCCCCTGTCAGCCTCTCTGCCGGATTCTGAGCTGGAGGAGGATAAGAAGCACTGCAAGCGGTTCGGCCCCTGCGGCGTGGGCGAAAAGGCGATCTACCTAAACAGCTTTTTCCTGGAGCGCCGGTACTACATCCCCTTTACCTCTATTCAACGGGTCTATAAGCGCCTGGCCATGAGCAAGGGCGGCTTTACCGGCAAGGGCCTGTTTGCCACCATGCCCTACCTGGTGGTGGAATATGACAATGGCAAGGAGCAGCAGTGCAACTTCAAGTTCGAGGAGAACGTGGATCAGCTGCTCAGCCACCTGGAGCAGACCCACCCGGAGATCCGCCTGCACAGTAAGGAGGGGGAGCGCCGGCTCCGGGAGAAGGCCAAGCGGGAGGCGGCCAAGCGGGTGAAAAACCTCTCTTCCCAGGCGAAGGAGAGCATCCGCATTCTGGAGGGCTGCGCCTCCTACCTGGGAGAACAGCCGGAGCTGTCCACTGAGCTGAGTATCTCCGCCCGGAAAAAGCGGACCTACGAGCGGAGCAATCCCGCCTATAAATGGGTGGCGCTGGCTATCGTTCTCATGGGCATCTGCGCCATGATCTACGGCGTCTATGCGCTGATCAATCAGGCCGGTATGGCCATGTATTTCCTGCTCTTTGGACTGGGCGCCATCTTTCTCTTCTCCAGCGCCAATGTGTTGCCTACCGCTCAGAACAACCGGAAGGCAGTGGAAAAGCGACTGGCCCAGGCGGTACAGGCCATGGAGGACTATGTGAAGTCGTATCCGGAGTTTCCCATCCCCGCCCACTACGCCCACCCGGCGGTGGTCCGGCGGATGAAAGAGATCATTGCCCAGGGCCGGGCGGAGACGGTGCCGGAGGCGCTGGAGGTACTCAAGCAGGACCTGAAAAACCTGAACTCCAGCGTCACAGTGGAACAGGACGAATACGACGAGGTGGTGGCCATCAAGCCCATGTTCCTGGTTTACAATTACGAATAAAGACGGCGGCCGCCGGAGAGGCAGACAACCCTCCCGACGGCCTCTTTTTTGCCTGGACAAGGCCGGTAAGTGCTGTTTTTCTCAGTCCGCGCATAGGATGGAGCATGCTGAGAGAGGGAGCGTGTTGGCCCTTGAGGGGAAATATTGAGGAACGGGCCTGCGAACTGGCCGCCTACATCATTGAGAACCATGGGACGGTGCGGGAGGCTGCCGGAAAGTTTGGAATCAGCAAGAGCACCGTGCACAAGGATCTGCGGGAGCGTCTCCCCGGCATCAATCCAACCCTCTACCGACAGGTGCAGCCGGTGCTGGAGCAAAACAAGGCGGAGCGCCATATCCGGGGTGGAATGGCCACCCGGGAAAAATACCGGAAACGCCGGGAGCAAAAACAGTAAAAAGGGAGCGATGGGTGGATTTTTCCTTTCATCGCTCCCTTTTTTGAGGAAATTGCATGCTTCTCCTTGCATTTTCAGGATAGAACCGATATACTAAAAAATTGACGTGTTCTCCCGGTGAGAGAGAAAAAGGAGGGAGTAGGAGATGAACGGAAAAGCCCTGCGGGCGGCATTTCCCCATACGGTTCCGGTGATGGCGGGCTATCTGGCTCTGGGCGTGGCCTTCGGGCTGATGATGTCCGACATCGGCATGGGGCCGCTGTGGTCTGGCCTGATGAGCGTACTCATCTATGCCGGCTCCGGCCAGATTCTGGCGGTCTCCCTGATCTCTGCCGGAGCGGCGCTGACCCAGGTGGCGCTGCTCACCCTGGTGCTCCACTTCCGCCACTTTTTCTACGGCCTCAGCCTGCTCAGCCAGTTCCGGAATACCGGCTGGCGCAAGCCCTATCTCATCTTCGGCCTCACAGACGAGACCTATGCCCTGCTCACTGCCACGCAGGTGCCCTCCGGAGTGCCGGCGCCTGACTTCTATTTCGCTGTCACCCTGTTGGATCAGTGCTATTGGGTGGTGGGTTCTTTACTGGGAGCTGTGGCGGGGGCACTGATCCCCTTTTCCACCGATGGAGTGGACTTTGCCATGACTGCCCTCTTCGTGGTGCTGCTGGTGGAGCAGGTGAAAAAGAGAGAGAACCGGCTGCCCGCCCTGGTGGGCCTGGCCTGCGCGCTGGTCTCTCTGGCGCTGCTGGGGGCGGACAGCTTCCTGATTCCCGCTCTCATCGGCCTCACCGCTTTTCTGCTGGTTCTTCGGCCCCGGTTGGAGCGAAAGGAGGCGGCGGCATGAGTACCGTTCACACTCTGCTTATTATCGCAGTGATGGCGCTGGTCACCGTCTTTACCCGGGCGCTGCCTTTCCTGCTCTTCGACCATGGGGAGCGGCCGCCCCGGTGGATTGACTATCTGGGCCAGGTGTTGCCGCCGGCCATCATGGCCTTGCTGGTGGTCTACTGCCTGCGCAATATTGACCTCCTGGCGGGCACCCATGGCCTGCCGGAGCTGATCTGCGTAGCTGTGGCCGCCCTGCTCCACCTGTGGAAGGGGAATACGCTGGTGAGCATTTTCGGAGCCACTGCCCTGTATATGACCATCATCCGGATTTGTCCGCCATAAGCCGATAAAAGGCTTGCACGATTTGATGAGACACGTATTCAGATGACATTACACTCTACGGAGGTTTTTCCATGCCAAATTATGATTCTGAAATCAACCGCCGCCGTACCTTTGCCATCATCTCCCACCCGGACGCCGGTAAGACGACCCTGACCGAAAAGTTCCTCCTCTACGGAGGCGCAATTAATCAGGCCGGTGTGGTTAAAGGCAAGCGAAACGCCCGGGCTGCCACCTCGGACTGGATGGAGATCGAGAAGCAGAGAGGCATCTCGGTCACCAGCTCGGTCATGCAGTTCCAGTATCAGGGCTATTGCATCAATATTCTGGACACCCCGGGCCACCAGGACTTCTCTGAGGACACCTACCGGACCCTGATGGCCGCCGACTCCGCCGTCATGGTCATTGACGCCGCCAAGGGCGTGGAGGCTCAGACCCGGAAACTGTTCAAGGTCTGCGCCATGCGGGATATCCCTATCTTCACCTTTATCAACAAGATGGATCGGGAAGCCAGGGACCCCTTCGACCTGTGCGAGGAGATCGAGCACGAGCTGGGCATCGACACCTGCCCGGTGAACTGGCCCATCGGCTGCGGCAAGGACTTCCAGGGCGTCTATGACCGGCCCAACAGGCGGATTCTCCACTTCACCTCCAACGGCAGCGCCAAGGCCGCCGACAGCGAGGCGATTGATCTGGAGGACCCCCGTCTGGCCCAGGTCATCGGCCAGGCCCACTGCGACCAACTCCGGGAGGAGCTGGAGCTGCTGGACGGGGCCGGCGAGGAGCTGGATCTGGAGGCGGTGCGCCACGGCAAGCTGTCCCCGGTGTTCTTCGGCTCCGCCCTCACCAGCTTCGGCATCGAGGCTTTTCTGGAGGAGTTTCTCCGCATGACCACCGCTCCGCTGCCCCGGAGAGCGGGAGAGCAGGTGATCGACTCCTTCGGGGACAAGTTCTCCGGCTTTGTCTTTAAGATTCAGGCGAACATGAACAAGGCCCACCGGGACCGGATCGCTTTCGTCCGGGTGTGCTCCGGCCGGTTTGACGCCGAGAAGGAGGTCTATCACGTCCAGGGGGAGCGGAAGCTCCGCCTCTCCCGGCCCCAGCAGCTGATGGCCGCCGAGCGGGAGATCATCGAGGAGGCCTATGCCGGCGACATCATCGGCGTCTTTGATCCCGGCATCTTCTCCATCGGCGACACCATCTGCGACCCCGGCATGAAGTGCCAGTTTGACCCCATCCCCACCTTCGCCCCGGAGCACTTCCGCCGGGTGCGGCCCAAGGACACCCTCAAGCGCAAGCAATTTATCAAGGGTACCGAGCAGATTGCTCAGGAGGGCGCCATCCAGATCTTTAAGATCCCCTACACCGGCATGGAGGAGGTCATCGTCGGCGTGGTGGGTACCCTGCAGTTTGACGTCTTTGAGTACCGGCTGAAAAACGAGTACAAGGTGGACCTGGTCATGGACAGCCTGCCCTATGAGTACGTCCGCTGGATTGACCGCAGCCCGGTGGAGGACCTGGAGGAGCTGATCATCGGCGACGGCCAGGACGTCAAAATTGTGGAGGACTACCACGGCGGCAAGCTGATGCTCTTCTCCGCCCCCTGGTCCATCAACTGGGTGCTGGACAAGAACAGAGGCTTGGAGCTCTCTGAGTTCGGCGGAGCGCGGTTCTGATCCGGTTTCGTCAGAGACCTGCATGAACGGGCCAAACACCGGGATTTTCGCGCAGAATTGAAATAAAAAAGCCGGAGACTGCGAAAAAAGTGCAGCCTCCGGCTTTTTGTAGCATTTTTCGACAAATTCACCTGTTATAATCATGGGCGAAAGCAGAATCAATTTGTCTGCAAAGGAGAAATGAGCATGGTATGGAAAAAAGTATATACAGCGCTGAGAATCGAATGGCTTTGGATTAAAATCCATTGGCACCGGCGAAAACTGCGCAAGCAGCAGAAACAAACTTCTGTGGCTCGGGTGGAGCGGATCATTGCCGTTTACCGCTATGAGGCAGAGCAGCTCTCTTGCCTGTACGAAGTACTGGTAGGGCTACGGGCTCCGGACGGCAACCTGTGCTAAGACTGCGCTGACGGTTCCCCGCAATAGAGATTCCAAAAGGCCTCAATCTCCTCCCGGTCGAAGGAGGAGAACAGCCGCCCGTCCCGTGGGTCCAGAATCCGGTAATGTTGGGAGACCAGGTTCTGCTGGATACGCCAGCCGTCCTGGTCCCGAACATTTTTCCACCAGACCCGTCCGCCCATAGTGGGGCGAGGCGCCCGGGGCGGGCGCTGAAAGGCCAGAGCCTTCAGCAGATCGGACAGCTCCCCGCCGTAGGTATTCTGCAGCACCTGGCTGTCGGAGAATAAAGTACACAGGGTGACCGCTCCTGCCCAGCCCAGGGAGGAGCGGCCCTTTTCTATTTCCACCAGCGTCTTTTTGGAGAGCCCCAACACCAGGGCCATCTTCTCCTGGGTCAGGTCAAACTCCGCCCGCACCAGCCGCTCCAGGCTGTCTGCCTGAGCCACAAATTCGTTTCGATTCATCCGTAAATCCACTCCGTCGGAATCAGCATGGTATAGGGGGCGGTGAACACCGCCAGGGCCAGGGAGAGCCGGTGCACCTGCTCCGCGGTCAGCTCTGTCCGCCGGAAGGAGAACCGCCGGTTGAGAAAATAGATCAGCACGCCGGCAATGGCGATGCCGGGCAGCACCAAAAGCTGACCGCCGGGGATGCGAAAGGTATTCCATTGGGGGACCAGCCAGTCCAGCGTCAGCATCAGCCCCAGGGCAATTCCCGCTCCGACCAGGTCGGCGGCAAAGCCGATGCCCCACACCCTGACAATGGCGGACTTCCACACCGCCTTGCGGCCGGCATACCCCAGAGCGGTCATGGCCAGCAGCAGCACCAGGCTGTCGATGAGAAAGTTCCCCGGCAGCAGAATCAGCCACACGCCGGGCCAGAGAAAGAGCATCCAGATAGGGAAGAGGACGTTGTACAGCCGCAATTGCCGCTTCATGGAGGTCACCATCCTTTCTGATACGATTGTCTGATCAAAAGCTGCGCTTTTGATCAGACAGGCACCGCATAAATGCGTTGCCCTTTTGCAAGCAAAACGCTTGCAAAAGACGTCTCATACAATTTCATACGCGCTTCGCGCTATAAAAAGCACCCATTTTGAAAATGGTTGCTTTTTAAATGAAATTAGTATGATAGTGTAATTTTACACGATTAGAGCAAAAACGTCAAGAACAAAGAGCCAGACTCGCAAAGGAGTCTGGCTCTTTTGGCGTATTACGATTCCTGTCAGGTTACCCTGCCGCTTCGCCGTCCTCGGCGGAGGAGTCCGGAGCAACGTCTCCGCTACCGTCCTCCAAAGCAGACTGGGTATCGCCGGACTCCTCCGGCAAATCGGCGGAATCGTCCGCCGGGGTCTCCGCCGGAGCGGGGCCCTGCCCCAGAAGGCCGTCGCTTCCGATATGGACATCGGTGGAGTACTGGAGAATCAAATCCACCACCTGCTGCCACTCCTCCGGGGACTGGGTCAGGCTGGTGGTGCAGCTTTTCTGAATGGCGGGCACGATGGTGGCGGACATCTCGCCTCCGTTGCCGTCGCCGGTGAAACGCAGCTCCAGCAGGAAGGTCTCCAGCGTCTTGTCGTTGAACCAGCAGGAGCCCAGGCTGTAGAAGATGGGCTTGTCGTTAAAGTATTCAATGCCCTGGAGACAGTGGGAATGGGTGCCCACCACGGCGTCGGCGCCGGCGATAATATAGTCGTGAGCGGTGGAGCGCTGGCTGTCGCTGGTCTCATAGACGTAATCGGTGCCCCAATGGACCAGCGCGATGACGTAGTCGGCGTTGCTTTTGGCCTCCCGGATGGCCTGAAGGAACTTGTCCGTCTCGTAGCACAGCAGGATGCCGGAGCTGTCCTCGGTGGCCTCCGGGGTAAAGCGGTGCTGCTCGGCGCAGGAGGCGTTGACAAAGGCCACAGTCACCCCCTGAATCTCGCAGTAATAGGGGGCGGAGGCGTCGGCCAGCGTTTCCCCTGCGCCCACATGGGCGATGCCCGCGTCATCCAGGGTTTTCAGCGTGTCGGTCAGTCCCTGGGCGCCGAAGTCATAGACGTGGTTGTTGGCCAGGGAGACCAGATCCACCCCCATGGTCTGGTAGATGGACACATTGGAGGGTTTAGAGCGGAAAGTGTAGCTCTTGCCGTCCAAAGGCGTTCCGCCGTCCGTGAAGGCAAACTCACTGTTGATGCAAAACAGGTCGGCGCTCTGCATTTTTTCCAGCAGAGCTGGGTCAAAGCAGTCGGAAATGCCGTTGGGCTGCTGGGCCAGATAGTTCATCGTGGACCAGCTGTCGTCCAGGTTCACATCCCCCATAAAGGAGATGGTGAAGTCGTACTTAGCGGCCTCTGCGGCGGCGGCCGCCTCCGCAGCCAGACGCTCCTCCTCCTCCCGGGCGGCCTGCTCGGCGGCCTCCCTGGCGGCCTGCTCCTTGGCCTCGCCCTGGGCGACCAGGTGCTGAATGCCGCCGATAAACAGACAGATGACAATCAGGACGGAGCAGACCGAGCAGAGGACAAAGCCGGGATTCAGCTTACGTCTGCGCCGGGCGGGCCGTCTCTGGGAATGGCGTGAACGCCGTCTCTCTTCCATGGTGCTGCTCCTTTCAAAAAACGGCGGCAGACTGCGCTGTCAGGCAGTCTGCCGCATAATGGGAATCAATTTTGATAAAATAACTGCCGCTTGTGTCTATTTTACCACAGTTAGTTCCGGTCGTCCAGAGGAATAAAGGGGCTGCGGGGGCCAATTGCCTTGTAGGCGGGCCGGATAATTTTACCGCCGCTGAAGACCTCCTCCATCCGGTGGGCGCACCAGCCCACCATGCGGGCAGTGGCGAAGAGGGGGGTGTACAGCTCCTCAGGGATGTTGAGCATATCGTAGACAAAGCCGGAGTACAGATCCACGTTGGCGCACATCACCTTGTCCTTGCCGGTAACCCGATAGAACACCTGGGGGGTGAGCCGTTCCACGCTCTCGATCAGGTTGAGCCGTTCCTCCATGCCCTTCTGGACAGCCAGGTTGCGACTGAACTTTTTCAGCACCTTGGCTCTGGGGTCGGAGAGAGTGTAGACGGCGTGGCCCATGCCGTAGATCAGGCCGGACTGGTCAAAGCCCGCCCGGCGCAGCAGGCCGGACAGACAGGCGGAGATCTCGTCGTCGTCCTTCCAGTCGTGAACCGTCTCCGCGATGTAATCCATCATCTGCTTGCACTTGATGTTGGCGCCGCCGTGCCGGGGTCCCTTCAGGGAGCCCACAGCCGCCGCGATGGCGGAGAAGATGTCAGTATAGGAGGAGGAGATGACCCGGCAGGTAAAGGTGGAGTTGTTGCCGCCGCCGTGTTCCGCGTGGAGGATGAGGCAGAGATCCAGAAGCCGGGCCTCCTCTTCGGTGTACTGCTGGTCGTCCCGGGCGGCGGCCAGGAAGTTCTCCGCCGTCCCCTTGCCGGCCTGGGCCCGGTGGAGATAGAGGGAGCCCTTGTCAAAGTAGCACCGCTTGGCGGCGTAGGCGTGAGCCACGATCATGGGGGTCCGGGCGATCAGCTGCATGGACAGCCGGAGCTGATTTTCCACCGTCATAGTTTCCGGATCCTGGTCATAGGAATAGAGGGTCAGGACGCTCCGAGCCAGCTTGTTCATCAGGTCCTTACTGGGGGCCTTGAGGATCATATCCTCGGTGAACATATGGGGCAAAGGCCGCATCTCCTCCAGCGCCTGCTGAAAGCTGGCCAGCTGCTGCCGGTTGGGCAGCTTGCCCATGAGCAGCAGATAGGCGGTCTCCTCAAAGCCAAACCGTCCCTCGGAGACGCACCCGCGAATCAAATCCTCCACGTTGATGCCCCGATAGATCAGACGGCCCTCTGCCGGAGTCTTTTCGCCGTCCTGCAGGTAATAGCCCTGGACGCTGCCTACCTGGGTGAGGCCGGCCATGACGCCGGTGCCGTCCGGGTTGCGCAGGCCGCGCCGGACCTGATATTTCTCATACAGCTCCGGCCGGAGGGGCTTGGTCCCCTGAAGCTGCTGGCTCAGCTCCTGGATGTATTGGTTTGTCTCGGGGGAGAGAGTTCTGCTCATAGCTGCTCAGCGCCTTTTCTCTGAAATCGGAGGTCTCCTTGCGGGAAATGCCGGACGAACCGGCTTTTCGGAAACCTTAGTATCCAGTATATCGTAACTATAGGGAGAAGTCAACGATATTTCCCTCTCGTTATGAATGAAATAAATGACTTCTGTCATAATAATCCAAAAACAGTTGCTGTTTTTGCGGTGAATACCAAAATTATGCACAACCAAATCGAAAGAATTGCAAGGAGAGAGTGCCTATGCTGCATCGGATCACCATCTTGTCTGCCGCGCTGGTGCTGGCGCTGCTGGTGCTGCCCCTGAGCGTTCTGCCGGAGGAGCAGTCTGTCCCGGAGCCGGAGCCCCAGGCAGATCAGGCGGAGGGTAGGGAAACGGCGGAAGATGCCCTGCCTGCGGAAGAGGACGCTGCCCAGCCGGAAAGCCAGGAGACATCCCAGCCGGAGCCACAGCAGACTTCCGCCCAGCAGGCCCAGGACGAGCCGGCGGAGCAGACCGGAAACGAATCAGACGGGACAACGCTGCGGGTACTGATGCCGGACGGCACGGTGGAGACCATGGGGATAGAGGACTACCTGTGGGGGGTGCTGGCGGCGGAGATGCCGGTGACCTTTCGGGGAGAGGCGCTGAAGGCCCAGGCGGTGGCCGCCCGGACCTATACCCTCTACCAGTTAGCCCATCCCAAAGACGCCCACCCGGAGGCGGATGTGTGCACCGACTACAGCTGCTGTCAGGCCTGGATCTCCCGGGAGGACCGGCTGGCCCAGTGGCCGGAGGAGGAGCAGCAGAGCTACGCCGGACGGATCTCCGCCGCCTTGCGGGAGACAAAGGGACAGGTACTCACCTGGGAGGGGGAACCGATTTTGGCGGTATTCCATGCCTCCTCTGCGGACAGGACCCGCTCTGCCCAGTCGGTCTGGGGCAAAAGCGTCCCCTACCTGGTGTCAGTGGACAGCCCCGAGGGGGAGGGGGATACCCCCAACTATTACAGTGTGGTCACCCTGACCAGTCAGGAGTTCTCTGATCTTTTCCTGGCGGCCTATCCGGAGGCGGATCTCTCCGGCTCCTGTGAGAGCTGGTTCAGTGTGCCGGAGACAGATGACAGCGGCGCGCCCGCATCCTTTACAGTGGGCGGCGTCACCGTCACCGCCCAGGCTCTGCGCAGCCTCTGCGGGCTCCGTTCCGCCACCTTTGAGGTGGAGTGCGCTGAGGACAAGGTCACCTTCTATGTCACCGGCTACGGTCACGGGGTGGGTATGAGCCAGTACGGGGCCAATGCGCTGGCCAATCAGGGAATGACCTATGACCAGATTCTGGCCCACTACTATCCGGGCACCAGTCTGGAGACAGCGGATACGTCAGATAGTTGACATAAAGTTGAACGAGTACCAAAATGACTGCCGCCTGTTTCACGGGACGGCAGTCATTTGCCTGCTTTTGTACCTCACCCCGGCCAAAGTGCACCCCGGCGGGACAACCCTTGCCTTTTTTCCGGCCATCGGCTATGCTCATCTTGTCAGCTGACCAAGGAGGCCGTTATGAAGATTACCGTAGAACACAGCGATACCGAAAACGAGGTCGTGCTCCGCTGCCGGGAGCTGGATGAGGAGATGCTCCACGTCCTGTCCCTGCTGAAATCCGGCCTGCAGACCCTCTGTGCCTGGACGGAGAACCGGGAGATGGTGCTCCTCCGCCCGGGGGAGGTGCTGTATGCCGAGTCGGTGGAGGAGCAGACCTGGCTCTATGGGGAGGGCGCGGTCTGGCGCACCGCCCTGAGCCTGTCCGAACTGGAGAGCCGGTATGAGGCCCTGGGTTTTTGCCGGGTCAGCCGGTCCATGGTGGCCAACCTCCACGGCATCCGGCAGCTGAGGAGCTGTCCCGGCAGCCGCATCGAGGCCACCATGCGAAACGGGGAGAAAATCATGGTCTCCCGCCACTATAACCCCCTGCTGCGGGAGCGGCTGGGGATGGGAAGGAGTTAATTCTGATGAAAGGCTTTTTGCATTTTTACAAATGGGGCATGGAGGTCAAGCTCTACATGGGCCTGTACACCGTTGCCGCCGTATTTTTCAAGGGGATCTCAGCCGTGCTCATGGGAGAGAACTCCATCAGCGTCTGGACATTGCTGGAGATGCTCATCGTCAGCTTTGTCTTTTCCGTCATTCAGTACCCGCTGATGCCGGAGGGACAGTGGCGTTCCGGAAAGAGTGTGGCGCTCTGGGCGCTCAGCGCCAATGTGCTGTACCTCGGCGGGGCGCTGGTATTCGGCTGGTTCGAGGGCATTCCCCTCTGGGCCGGGCTGGTGCTGGCGGCGGTGCTGGAAGGCGGCCTCTTTGCCGTCTGGTTTGGTGTGGCAGTGGCCCGACGGCGGGACACCAAAACGCTGAACCGGCATTTGCAGCAGTTTCAAAATCAGCAGAAATCCTGAAAACAACGGCCCTGCCTCTGGTGTTCCAGACGGCAGGGCCGTATTTTTGATCAGAAGGGCAGCTCTCCGTTGATCTCCGCCGGTCCCACCTGGCCGGTGAGCCGGGCCCGGAGGCCGCTGTACCGCCGGGTCTGGCGGTTGTTCTGTACCATCTTGTCCAGCACCTGCTCATCCCCCACGGCGATGAACAGATTTCTGGCCCGGGTGACGGCGGTATACAGCACGCCCCGGGTCAGCAGCATGGGGGCGCCGCTGACAGCGGCCAGAATCACCGCCCGGTACTCGCTGCCCTGGGACTTGTGGACGGTCATGGCATAGGCCAGCTCCAGCTCCGGGAGCAGGTCGGAGGTGTACTCCACCACCCGGCCGTCAAAGCTGACGGTGACAATGCGCTCGTGGGGCTCTGCGGAGAGGACGGTGCCGATGTCGCCGTTAAAGACACCCATGCCGCCCTTGAGGCCGTCCGCCTCCCGCCAGAGGATGTCGTAGTTGTTC
The DNA here is from genome assembly GCA_051866795.1 of Candidatus Onthomonas sp. Taxonomy (GTDB): domain Bacteria; phylum Bacillota; class Clostridia; order Oscillospirales; family Oscillospiraceae; genus Onthomonas. Next base: position 12,003 of record JBJDXT010000006.1, read on the forward strand.
TTGATCTGCATGACCCGGTCCCCGGTGCGAAAAACTACCGAGCCGCATTTGACCTCTCCCTTGTCATCCGCCGGAGGATTCAGCGCCTCCTGCAGGGCCTTGTTCAGACTGGCGGTGCCGGTGATATACCGCCGGGTGGGGGAGAGCACCTGAATCTGGTCCGAGGGGATGCCCATGTTCTGAGGTAGCCGGGTCTTGCACAGGTCGACGATTGTCTGTACCGCCTGCTCCCCCTGGAGCCGCCGGAGAAAGAAGAAGTCCTGACTGCCGCCCCGGTTGACCAGCGGGGGCAACAGACCCTGATTGATCTGATGGGCGCCCATGACGATCTGGGACTGCTGGGCCTGACGAAAGATCTCGGTGAGCTGGACGGTGGGAATCATTCCGCTGCGGATCAGATGGTCAAAGAGCTGCCCCGGCCCCACGCTGGGCAGCTGATCCGGGTCGCCCACCAGCACCAGCCGGCAGGAGCCGGAGACCGCCCGGAGCAGGGCGTCCATCAGGGGGATGTCCACCATACTCATCTCGTCCACAATCACCGCGTCGGCGTCCAGCGGGTCATCCTCGTTGTGGGTGAAGGCCAGACGGTCGGTCTCCTGATCGTAGCCCGCCTCCAGCAGCCGGTGGATGGTAAAGGCCTCGGCATTGCACAGCTCTCCCAGCCGCTTGGCAGCCCGGCCGGTGGGGGCGGCCAGGGCGGTCTCCAGCCCCATGGCCTCGAAGCAGGCAAGGATGCCCTTGAGGGTGGTGGTCTTGCCGGTACCCGGTCCGCCGGTGAGCAGAATCACCTGCCGCCGGGCGGCCAACTCCACCGCCTGCCGCTGCTGGGCGGCGTAGTGGATGCCCGCCTCCTGCTCCACCCGGTCGATCAGTTGGGGGAGCTGGTCGGGTACCAGCAGCTCATTGGACGCCATCTCCCGGAGCCGCTGGGCGATGTACTCCTCCGCCTCGTAGAGGTCGCTCCGGTAGACGGCGGGAAGGCCCAGAATCTCCTGCTGCACCACTCGGCCCCGGACAGAGAGGGCGTCCAGGGCCTCATCCAGCAGATCGGGGCCGATAGGAATCTGGGGGTCGGTGGACAGCAGCCTTCCCGCTGTCTGGAGCAGCTTGTCCCGGGGGAGAAAGACGTGACCGTTGTCCAGGTTGTGGCTCAGAGTGTAGAGCACCCCCGCCTCCAGCCGCTGGGCGTCGTCGGCGTGAATGCCGGCCGCCGCAGCCAGCCGGTCGGCGGTGGCGAAGTCCACCTCCAGATCGCCCCCCAGCAGCACATAGGGGTTGACGTGAAGCACCTCCAGCGCACCGGGGCCGTAGATCTTCCACAGCTTGGGCCCCAGCTCCGCCGGGAGGCCGTGCTGGGTGAGAAATTCCAGCAGGCTGCGCATACCAGACTTCTGGATAAACTCCGCCTGAATGGCCCGGGCCTTTTTGGAGGTGATGCCTTTGATGGAGGCCAGCTGCTCCGGGTGAAATTCCAGCACATCAAAGGTATCCGCTCCGAACCGGTCCACCAGCTTTTTCGCCATCTTCTCCCCGATACCCTTGATGACCCCGGAGGCCAGATAGCGGTAGATGGCTTCGGTGCCGGTGGGCAGCCGGATCTGGACGGAGTCCGCCTTGAACTGATCTCCGAAGGAGGGGTGGGTGACCCAACTCCCCTCCAGGGTGAGCAGCTCCCCCGGGGCCACCCGGGGCATAATGCCCACGGCGGTAAAGTGATCCCCGCCGCCGGAGCAGCGGAGGACAGTATAGCCGTTGTCCTGATTCTGAAAGATCACCGCCTCGGCGGTGGCCTCCAGAGTTTCCCGGCCGGATTCCTCCGGCAGCTCCGGTTCCAGCATCTGTCCTCCTCCTTCCTTTGAACGGAATTTATGCTTGAAGCTGCCGAGAGAGATTCGACAGCTTCATGATTGTGACAATCGCGTATTCAGGTAGGGCGGGGGCTCGCCCCCGCCGTGGTGTACACTGCATCCAAACGCCTCAATGCCTCCGCTCCGCGGAGACCAAGGGAATTCCCGGCCAGCGGCTGAGCAGCCTCAGCGTCTCCGCCCGCTCCTGGGGCAGCAGACCGGGGTCGATGACGGTCACCCGGGCGTCCAGAAGTCCCACAGCGGCCAGCCACTGAAGCCCCTTCAGATTCTGCTCCAGGCTGGGGCCGGGCATCAGCGACACCTGTACCGGCTCCATGGCCCCCACCGGCAGCAGCAGACGGCCCACACAGAGCCAGAGCAGGGCGGCCAGACCAAAGGCCGCCAGCAGGGCGACGACAGCGGTCAGCGGTTCCATATCCCTCACCTCAATCCATTCTATGGTTGGGAGGGGAAAACGGTTACAGCAGGGCCACCACACCGCCGGTGAGCAGACCGATGATCAGGCCGGCAGTAGCCACGCCGAGAAAGATAATGGGAAAGGCGTTTTTCAGCCGGATGTCAAACAGGGCGGCGACTAAAGAGCCGGTCCAAGCCCCGGTGCCGGGGAGAGGGATCGCCACCAGGATGTACAGCCCCAGCATTTTGTACCGGTCGATCAGGTCCTTTTTGCTGTAGGCCTTGTTCTCCATCCGGGTGACCAGGCCGTCCAGCCTGGGCATCAGGGTGCGCATCCACTGAAAAATGCGCCGGATGAAGAGAATGATAAAGGGAACGGGAACCATATTGCCCAAAATACAGGTGATAATGGTGGGTGCCAGGGGCAGCCCCATGCCCACGCCGATGGGAATGGCCCCCCGCAGCTCCATGACCGGAATCATGGAGGCAAAAAAGGTGAACACATATTTTCCGGCCAGAGAGCCGGTCAGCCAGTCAAACAAAGAACATCCTCCTCTATGCTGGGGCAAAAGGTGGGGATTTGGCTGCCTCTCCGGCTGGGGAGGCGCCTGCGATACACAAAAACAGTATATCACATGGTGCGGAAAAAGGGATTATAAAATGCTTAAGATTGGAATAAAACGGTCAGCCTTGCTCCAACAGAGGTTTGAGATATTTTCCGGTGTAGGACCGGGGACAGGCGGCGACCTCCTCCGGAGTGCCGGTGCAGACCACAGTGCCGCCCCCGGCGCCGCCCTCGGGGCCCAGATCGATGAGATAGTCCGCCGTCTTAATGACGTCCAGATTGTGCTCAATGACCAGCACGGTGTTCCCCGCCTCGGTGAGCCGCTGTAAGACCTCCAGCAGCTTGTGGACGTCTGCCGCATGCAGGCCGGTGGTGGGCTCATCCAGGATATAGAAGGTGTTGCCGGTGGAGACCTTGGACAGCTCGGTGGCCAGCTTGACCCGCTGTGCCTCGCCGCCGGAGAGGGTGGTGGAGGGCTGGCCCAGCTTGATATAGCCCAGGCCCACGTCGTAAAGGGTTTTGATCCGGTTGTACAGCTTGGGCAGAGGCTGGAAGAATTCTAACCCCTCCTCCACCGTCATGTCCAGTACCTCCCAGATATTTTTCCCCTTGTATTTGACCTCCAACGTCTCTCGGTTGTACCGCTTGCCCTTGCACACCTCACAGGGGACATAGATGTCAGGGAGGAAGTGCATCTCAATTTTGACCAGGCCGTCGCCGCCGCAGGCCTCGCACCGGCCGCCCCGGACGTTGAAGGAGAACCGGCCGGAGCCATAGCCCCGGGCCTTGGCGTCCTGGGTGGAGGCGAAGAGATCCCGGATATCGGAAAAGAGACCGGTATAGGTGGCCGGATTGGACCGGGGAGTGCGTCCGATGGGGGACTGGTCGATGCAGATCACCTTGTCCAGATGCTCCTCCCCCTCCAGGGCGGTGTGCTTGCCGGGATGAGTCTTGGCCCGGTTCAGGTCGGCGGCCAGCCGCTTATAGATGATCTCGTTGACCAGAGAGCTCTTGCCGGAGCCGGAAACGCCGGTGACCACGGTGAGGGTACCCAGGGGAATAGAGACGTCGATATTTTGGAGATTGTTCTCCCGGGCGCCCCGGACGGTGAGAAATTTCCCGCTGCCGGCCCGCCGCTGGGTGGGAACGGGAATCCGCTTGCGGCCGGAGAGATAGTCGCCGGTAATCGACCCCGGGGTGTTCATAACCTCCTCCGGAGTGCCCGCCGCCACAATTTCGCCGCCGTGGATGCCGGCTCCGGGGCCCACGTCAATGAGGTAGTCGGCGGCCCGCATGGTGTCCTCGTCGTGCTCCACCACGATCAGGGTGTTGCCCAGATCCCGGA
>JBJDXT010000007.1:0-16093 GCA_051866795.1 Candidatus Onthomonas sp.
AGCATGCCGCAGTAGGCGTCGCCGCGGCCGTTGATCAGGTCGCCGTCACCCTCGGCGGCAGCCACGAACATGCAGGGGCCGTCGAAGTTCTTGGCGATCAGGGTCTCGGGGGTCTCGGGGCCGAAGTTGCCCAAGAAGACGGTCAGGGCGTTGCAGCCGGCCTCTTTGACCTCGGCCACGGCCTTGAGCATATCCTTCTCATTTTCTACGGTGGTCTGAGCCTCGTAGGGGGTCAGGCCCTTGGCGGCGCAGGCGGCGACGACGGCGGCCCGGCGCTTCTGAGAGAGCTGAATGGGGAAGCAGTCACGGCTGACGGCGATAATGCCCAGCTTGACCTCAGGAATGTTGGTCATCAATTTGAATTCCTCCTTTGTGATCGTGACGGGAGCGGGACACCCTCATGGGTTCGTCCCGGCTTTCTTGGTACAGTATACCATAGGGGGCGGGAAAAGGGAAATAGGTTTTTGTAGAAAACGACCGACAATTTTGCGATTTCTTCGGACGGGCGAAAATGGGAGGAGCAATATGGACAAGAGCGGAGGAAAAGGGCGGCGGAGAGATAGCCATAGCGCCGAAAGTAAGGGCGGGGGATTGCAGGTTATTTGCTCCTATTGTATAATCAAACCGCTGTGCCGCAGGGGAAATGCGGCGAATAAACGGCTAAAAAGTATATTTGCCGTATTTACATTTGAGCTGAAAGTTTGGGAGCCCTCCGCAGGAGTTTTGTTGCGCAGCAACAAAATAGAGTGCAATTTCGTTTTTTGGGCGGACATGCGCCGCCCCAAAAACACAGGGAGGCCGGGAGTGTGCGAGCGAAGCGAGTGCGCGCGCCCGAGCCGCCACAAGCGGCGACAAAGTGCCCTTGGGGTAGACGGCCGCATTTTCGAACAAAATCGCAGATTTTGTTTGAGCGTGTCGACCTTTGTCGACACGCAGTGTGCCGCAGGGGAAATGCGGCGCTTTTTGCAGAAAAAGAGGAGAGAATGAGATGAGACAGGAACCGTTTCAGGAGAACAAAATGGGCGTCATGCCGGTGGGCCGCCTGCTGCTGTCCATGGCCCTGCCCATGATGCTGTCCATGCTTGTACAGGCGTGCTATAATGTAGTGGACAGCATCTTTGTTTCCAAGATCGGCGAGGACGCCCTGACGGCGGTGTCCCTGGCCTTTCCGGCCCAGAACCTGATGATCGCCGTGGGCACCGGCACCGGCGTGGGCATCAACGCCATGCTGTCCAAGTCCCTGGGTGAGCGGGACCAGAAAACAGCCAACCGGGCGGCCTGCAACGGCGTCTTTCTGGCCTTCTGTTCTATGGCGGCCTTTATGCTGCTGGGGCTGACGGTGGTTTATCCCTTCTATGCCAGCCAGGTGGCAGATCAGCCAGTGATTCTGGAATACGGCGTGGAATACCTCACCATCTGCGCCCTGCTCTGCCAGGGCATGTATCTCCAGTTTGTCTTTGAGCGGCTGCTCCAGGCCACCGGCCATACGGTAGCCAGCATGGCCACCCAGATGACCGGCGCCATCACCAACATCATTCTGGATCCCATTCTGATCTTCGGCCTGGGCCCCTTCCCCCGGATGGAGGTGGCAGGCGCCGCTGCGGCTACGGTGATCGGCCAGTTCGTGGGCGCAGCCAGCGCCATCGCCCTCAACCAAAAATATAATGTAGAGATTCAGGTGAATCCCCGGAACTGCTTCCGCCCTCACGGTCCCACCATCGGGCGGATCTACAAGGTGGGCGTGCCCTCCATCATTATGGCATCCATCGGCTCGGTGATGACCTATGGCATGAATCTGATTCTGGTGGCCTTTTCCTCCACGGCGACGGCAGTGTTCGGCGTCTACTACAAACTCCAGTCCTTCTTCTTTATGCCGGTCTTTGGCCTCAACGGCGCACTGGTGCCGATCATTGCCTATAACTTTGGCGCCCGGCGCCGGGACCGGATGATCCGCACCATTCAGCTGGGCATCTTATATGCCATGTGCTTTATGCTGACCGGACTGGTGATCTTCCAGCTGTTCCCCGAGCAGCTGCTGCGCTGCTTCAACGCGTCTGACTACATGGTGTCCATCGGCGTTCCCGCTCTGCGCATCATCTCCTGCAGCTTTGTCTGCGCCGGCTTCTGCATCGCCTGCAGCACTGTGTTTCAGGCTCTTGGCAATGGAGTCTATTCCATGACTGTCTCCATCGTTCGGCAGCTGGTGGTGCTGCTGCCGGCAGCCTGGCTGCTGGCACAGACCGGAGAGCTGGACGCCGTCTGGTGGAGCTTCCCCATGGCCGAGGTGGCCAGCCTCTCCCTGTCCGCCTTCTTCCTGGCGCGGATCTACCGGAGGATTATCTCCCGGGTTTAAAGCGTATATTGACAGCGCCGGGAGGCCGGCGCTGAGAAAAGAGAGAACAAAGCATGAAAAAAGCAAGTCTGAAGCAGGTAGGCCTGCTGCTGCTCACTGCCATGATCTGGGGCGGCGCCTTTGTGGCCCAGAGCGTGGGCCTGGACTATGTAGGGCCCTTTACCATCAACGCCGTCCGTTTTCTGATCGGCGGTCTTGTGCTCATCCCCTGCATCACGGTGATGGAACGCCTGCAGGACCGGGACGGACAGACCCGGGATCGGGGCAACAGAAAAGACCTGTTGGTGGGCGGCGTCTGCTGTGGCCTTGCCCTGTGCGTGGCCAGCAACCTCCAGCAGATCGGCATCGGCTACACCACTGTGGGCAAGGCGGGCTTTCTCACCGCCCTCTATGTGGTCATCGTTCCCTTTTTGGGGCTGCTCTTTGGCAAAAAGCTGCGGCCGGTGATCTGGGTCTGTGTGGGCCTGGCGCTGGCGGGCCTCTATCTGCTGTGCATGACTGCGGCGGAGGGCCTGGGCAAGGGAGATGTGTTGGTGCTGCTGTGTGCGCTGGCCTTCTCGGTGCATATCCTGGTGGTAGATCACTTTTCCTCCAGAGTGGATCCGGTGCGCCTGTCCTGCGTCCAGTTCCTGGTCAGCGGTTTGGTGTCCGCCGTGCCTATGCTGGCGCTGGAACAACCCACGGTGACGGCGGTGCTGAACGCATGGCAGCCCATCCTCTATGCCGGCGTCCTCTCCTGCGGCGTGGCCTACACCCTGCAGGCGGTGGCTCAGCGGGACTGCGATCCCACAGTGTGCTCGCTGGTGCTCTGCCTGGAGTCGGTGTTCTCCGTCCTCTTCGGCTGGCTGCTGCTGGGGCAGGCGCTGACGGTCAGGGAGTGGCTGGGCTGCGCGCTGATGTTCGGAGCCATCGTGCTGGCCCAGCTGCCGGAGCGGCGGCGCTGTGCCGGGGCTTTGAACGGCTGCGGCGGGAAAAAGGAAGAGGAACCGGAAAAAGCCGGATAAATTGGAAACAAATTGTTCATAATCGCTTGATGATTTTTGAAAAAGCAGAGATGAGTTGTACAACTTGTCTCTGCCCTTTTTTTCCTGTTTCGTGTAAAATGATCGTGATTTAGCTTGTAGAGAAGCAGGCGGGTTGCAGCAGAAAAGCGGGGCCTGCCGGAGAGGAGGATATGATGCTGACTGCTTTTTTCCTGCTGTGGATCATCCTGTGCGGCGATCTGACAGTGGAGATTTTGATTTTTGATCTGATTGTCACCTGCGCGGTCTACTGGTTTACCTGCCGGTTCTGCCGATGGAGTCTTGCCAAGGAGAAGATTGTGCTGCGGCTGCTGGTGCCGGGCCTCCAGTATGTGGGCCTGCTGCTCCGGGAGATTGTCAAGGCCAATGTGGCGATGCTGAAAATCCTGTTGGGGGGACGGCTGAAGCAGCAGGTGCAGCCCCGACTCATTACCGTTCAGGTGCCTCTCAAGACGAATATCGCCAAGATGACCCTGGCCAATTCCATCACCCTGACTCCAGGCACCATTACGGTGGAAAACCGGGGAACGGAATATGTGGTACACTGTATCAACCCGGATTTCTCCCGGGATGTGGATTGCTCTGCTTTTGTGGAGGCGCTGGAACGGATGGAGGCCATTGCGGCCCAGGGAGAGGAGGAGACTGACTGATGTTTGAGTTGGTGATGAAAATTTATCTCATCGTCCTGGGCTTGTGTGTTCTGGGGGCGCTGATCTATATCGGCACCAGCCGGCATTTTACCGACCGGCTGGTGGGCGTCAACCTGATCTCCACCCTGATCCTCAGCGTGATTCTGGTGCTCAGCCTCTATCTGGACAGCACCTCCATCCTGGATATTGACATTATCTATGCCCTGCTCAGCTTCCAGGCAGTGGTGGTGCTCAGCCGTATCCTCCGGGTGCGGATGCTCGCCGAACAGAAGAAAAAAAGGGGAGGGGAGCGCAGATGAACCTGACGGAATTACTTGGCTCCATTGTAATGGGCGCAGGCGTTTTGCTCATGGTGATTGTCACTCTGAGCATCTTTCGGATGGACTTTGTCATCAACCGGATGCATGTCACCGCCATTGCGGATACGCTGGCCACGCTACTCATCTTTATCGGCGGCTCCCTGTGCAAGGGGATTCACTGGGTAGACCTCAAGCTGGTGCTCATCCTGGCCCTCCAGTGGTTTACCGTGCCGGTCTGCGGACATATGATCGTCCAGCTGGAGTATGCCGTGGTGGGCGACCTGCAGGAGCACTGTACGACTGACTTCTCCGACCCCAAGCCTGCGGCCGGGGGAAAGGAAGGAAAGGAGGAGTCCTGATGGCATTTTTTGAGATTTTACTGCTGGTCTTTCTGGTGGCCTGTGCCCTGACGGCAGTGCTGGTACGCAGCACGATGATTACCATTCTGACCTATATGGGCTTCAGCATTGTTATGTCTGTAGTCTGGCTGATTCTGCAGGCCCCGGATCTGGCCATTACCGAGGCGGCTGTAGGTGCGGGCGTGAGCACGGTGCTCTATTTTCTCACCCTGATGAAAATCCGGGAACTGAAGGAAAAGGAGGACCAGGAGAACCGCCAGCGTCAGGAGGCCTGGCGGCAGCAGACAGAGGGGGAGGCCGACCATGAGCAGGAGTGACCGCAGCAGCTGGCGCAGGTTCTGCGCCTGGGTAGACGGCGAAGAATGGTGCGCGGCGCCCGCAGAGCCCCATCTGGCCTCCCGATTTAGCCGGGAACCGGAACAAGAGCTCTCGGCCTTTGAGCTCTACCAGAGACGCCGCAGAATGAGCCAACTGGTGGGCGCCCTGTTCTGCATCACTTTGGCGGTGGTGCTCACCCTGGTGGTGGTCAATCTGCCTCCCTTCGGAGACCCTGCAAATCCCACCAACAACGAGGTGTCCCGCAGGTATATCGAGCAGGGCATTGAGGAGACCGGCGCAGTCAACCTGGTGGCGGGCATGATTCTGAGCTACCGTGTCTTTGACACTTTCGGCGAGTCCAACGTGCTGTTTCTGGCCGCTACCTGCGTCACCATTCTGCTGCGCCGGGACGACAAGAACACAACTACCCGGGATCTGCGGGAGTTGAGCCGGGAAGAGCGGGCAGATAAGCGGGACCGGGATGTGGTGCTGCGCACGTCAGTGCTGCTGCTCATGCCGGTGTGCATTATGGTCGGATTCTATGTCATGCTATTCGGACATTTGTCTCCCGGTGGCGGCTTCTCCGGCGGCAGTATTCTGGGCGGCGGGCTGATCCTCTATTCCCGCACTTTCGGCAGCCAGAGCGTCCAGAAATTCTTCAATCAGCACATTTCGGACGTGGTTCGGGTGGTCTGCCTCATGGGCTACGGCCTGATTCTGATCTACTATGTCTTTACCGGAACCAATGGCCTGGACAACCACATCTGGCTGGGCATTCCCGGCCACATTATCAGCAGCGGCATTATTATGCCCATCAACGTCATGGTGGGTTTTGTGGTCACCTGTACCATCTATTCCTTCTATGCCCTGTTCAGCAAAGGAGAGGTGTGAAATATGAGCGAGATTCTTTCCACTCTGTGGACCCAGCGGTTTATGATTACCGCCGTTCTCCTGTTCTGCATCGGAGCGTTCAGCCTGGTTTTTCACCCCAATCTGATCAAAAAACTGATTGGCTTTGACCTGATGGACGGAGCCATCTACCTGATGCTGACCAGCGCGGGCTTTGTGGAGGGACGGATTGAGCCGCTGGTGGCCGATCCCTCGGTGGCTGCCTCTGTTGAGACCTATGTGAACCCCATCCCCACCGGCCTGGTACTCACCGGCATCGTGGTCTCGGTCAGTGTCACCGCATTTGCTTTGGCTCTGGTGGTGCGCATCTATCAGAAGTACCACACCGTCTATCTGGACGTCATTATGGCGACCATGAAGAAGGGGGTGGACTGAGTGCTGCCCTACTATCAGCACATCCCCTTTTTCAGCATTGTCCTGCTTATGATCTGCGGCATTCTCACCAGCGTGGTGCGCAGCGGCCGGGCGGCCCTGCGGATTCATCTGGGGGCGGTGCTGGCCCTGCTGGGGGCCAATCTGGTGTTGCTGGCCAACGTGCTGCCCCCGCAGGAGCGGTTTACCTACGCTCTGGGCATCGTCTCCCACCCCTACGGCAACGAGCTGGTCTGCGGACCGCTGGAGGCGACGCTGGCGGTGGCCTTTCTGCTGGTCATGGCCATGTGCGTCCTGGGGGGACGAAACGGCATCTTTGAAGACGTGGAGCCAGGCAAGCAGAACCTCTATTTCGTGATGTGCGACCTGATCATGGCCAGCCTCCTGGCCATGATCTACACCAACGACGCCTTCACCGCCTACGTCTTTATCGAGATCAACACCATCGCCGCCTGTGCACTGGTGATGGCAAAGGACAGCGGCTCCACCCTGGTGGCCACCATCCGCTATCTGATGATGAGTCTGCTGGGCAGCGGCCTGTTTCTCATGGGCCTCACCTTCCTCTATCACATCACCGGCCATCTGCTGATCATCGATATCCATGATCAGGTGCAGCAGCTTGCCGAGAGCGGAGAATACCAGCTTCCCCTCACCGTGCTTATGGGCATGATGGCCCTGGGCCTGGGGCTCAAGAGCGCCCTGTTTCCCAACCACACCTGGCTGCCGGATGCCCACGGCAGCGCCACCACCGCCTCCAGCGCAATCCTCTCCGGTCTGGTGCTCAAGGGCTATATCGTCCTGCTCATCAAGTGCATCTTCTGCATCTTCGGGGAGGAGGTCTTTGCCGCCTCTCATGTGGGAGACGTACTGCTGGTCATGGGCGCGCTGGCCATGGTGGTGGGCTCTGTCCGGGCGATTCAGGAGACACATATCAAGCGGATGATCGCCTACTCCTCTGTGGCCCAGATCGGTTATATCTATCTGGCTCTGGGCTTGGGCGGCGCTGCGGCGGCGGTGGCAGCCCTGTATCAGATGCTGGTTCACGCCTTTACCAAGCCGCTGCTCTTCCTCTGCGCGGGAGAGCTGGCGGAGGCCTCCGGTCACCGGAAGCAGATGTACTATCTCCGGGGCGCGGGCCATCGGGCCAAGCTGGCCGGCGTCGGATTCACCCTGGGCGGCCTTTCCATGGTAGGCCTGCCCCTGCTGGGCGGCTTTGCCGTCAAGTTCTATCTGGCGGACGCGGCTCTCTCCGGGAGCTGGAAGATGTGGATGGCGCTGGCTGCCCTGGCGGTCTCCAGCGTGCTCAACGCCCTCTACTATCTCCCCGCCATCATCCAGATCTGGAGCAAGGCTCAGCCAGGGGAGGACGATCTGCCCCAGCTGCCCGTCAAGCGGCCCAGCCTGGCCTTTGTGGTGGCCGCTGTGGTGCTGGGCGCGGGCACCATTGCGCTGGGCGTCTGCTGCTCCGGCGCAGGGGAACTGCTCAGCCTGGGCCTGAGCCTGCTTTGAGGAGGGGAGAGATATGTTTCATTATCTGCTGTTCCTCGCCATCCTTCTGCCCGTCCTGGGCGGTATCGCCATGGCGCTGATCAAACCCCGGCACAATCAGAATATCCTGTTTATCGAGGTGCTGGGTGTCACCCTAGTTTGCTGCGTAGGTGTCGCCCTGGCCGGCAGCGGCCTTGCCGGTGTGTTTGAGCTGGGCCCCTTCGCCTTCCGGTTCGGGGCGGACCGGCTGGGAGAGCTGTTTGCCATCCTGTTTGCCGTCCTGTTCCTGTTGGCTGGTATCTTCTCCCTGTCCTACAATGAGCATGACGGGAAGTCCGGCCGGTTTAACGGCTTTTTCCTGCTCACCCTGGCCGCGCTGCTGGGGCTGAGCTACGCCCAGAACCTGTTTACCTTCTATTTCTTCTATGAGTGCATGACCCTGCTCTCCATGCCCCTGGTGTTTCACGAGGGCACTGACGAGAGCATGAAGGCCGCCCTCCAGTATCTGGGCTACTCCCTCTTCGGCGCGGCGCTGGTGCTCTTCGGCTTCTTCTTTGCCGGACAGTATTGCGACACCACCGATTTCCTGGCGGGAGGTACCTTCAACGCCCAGGGGATGGCCAACCTGCCCATGGCGCTGATCGCCGCCTTCTGCCTGCTGCTGGGCTTTAGCTGTAAGGCTGGCATGCTGCCCCTGCAGCAGTGGCTGCCTGTGGCCCATCCTGTGGCCCCCGCCCCCGCCTCCGCCGTGCTGTCGGCCACCATCACCAAGGCGGGTGTGCTGGGTATTATCCGGTCGGCCTACTTTGTCTTCGGCACCGAGCCGCTCCGGGGCACCTGGGTACAGACCGCCCTCATCCTGCTGGCCCTGCTGACCATCTTTACCGGCTCCATGCTGGCCTACCGGGAGAAGCTGCTCAAGCGGCGGCTGGCCTGGTCCACGGTGAGCCAGGTGAGCTATGTACTCTTCGGTCTTTTCCTGTTCAGCGAGGCGGGGCTGGCGGCCGGCTTGCTCCAAGTGGTGTTCCACGCCCTGTCCAAGACCGCCCTCTTCCTCTGCGCCGGCGCCATCATCCATCAGACCGGAAAGACCAGAGTCTATGAGCTCACCGGCCTGGGCCGGCAGATGCCGGCGGTCTTTGCCTGCTTCACCCTGGCCTCCCTCTCTCTGGTGGGCATTCCTCCCTTTGCCGGCTTTGTCAGCAAGTGGAGCCTGGCCACCGAGGGCATTCTGTCTCTGGGCGGGCTGGGCATTGCCGGAGCGGCGGTGCTGCTGGTCTCCGCCCTGCTGACGGCGGGGTATCTGTTCCCCATTACCATTCACGGCTTCTTTGACCGGGGAAAATTTCCCAAGGGCCTGGAGCCAGATGGGCGAATGACGGCGCCGCTGATGATTCTGGCCCTGGCTCTGCTGGCCCTGGGCATTGTGACCGGGCCGCTGGACGCGGTGATCGCAAGCATCACCGCAGGACTCTGAGGAGGTGGGAGCGATGTCACAACATTGGATTTTAGCGGCCATCCTCCTGCCGCTGCTGGCGGGGGCGCTGCTGCTGCTCCGGCCGGTGGACAACCGGAAAACCCGCAGCCTGCTGGTCATGGCGGTGAGCCTGCTCACCAGCCTGCTGCTGGGTGGACTGCTGCTCTCCCGGCCCGAGGGGACGCTGACGCTGGGCGCCATTCACCCGGCGCTGACCTTCGCCTTCCGGGTGGACAGCCTGTCCCTGGTATTTCTGGCGATTCTGGCGGTGCTGTGGCCGATTGCGGTGCTCTATTCCTTTGAGTACATGAGCCACGAGCACGAGGAGAACCGGTTCTTCGGCTTTTTCACCATGACCTATGGGGTGGTGGTGGCCATCGCCACGGCGGCCAACCTGTTCACCCTCTATTTCTGCTATGAGCTGCTCACCTTGTGCACCCTCCCCCTGGTGATGCACGAGATGGACGGCAAGGCCCGGTACGCGGGCAAGACCTACATCCTCTACTCCATGTCCGGCGCCGCTCTGGCCTTTGTGGCCATGGTGGTGGTGGCTCACTTCGGCAGTCTGGACTTTGTGCTGGGGGGCAGTCTGGACGCCGCCGCCGTGGCGGGGCAGGAGAATCTGCTCCGGGTGTTCTTCCTGCTGGGCTTTTTCGGCTTTGGCGTCAAGGCCGCCGTCTGGCCGGGTCACCGGTGGCTGCCCACCGCGTCGGTGGCGCCCACGCCGGTCTCTGCTCTGCTCCACGCGGTGGCGGTGGTCAACGCCGGCGTCTTTGCCATCCTGCGTCTGACCTATTACAGCTTCGGCACCCAGCTGCTCAAGGGCAGCTTCGCTCAGTGGGTGATGATGGGGGCCTGCATCCTGACCATTGTCTTTGGCTCCGCCATGAGCTGGCGGCTGCAGCATCTGAAGCGGCGGCTGGCCTACTCCACGGTGAGCAATCTGAGCTACATCCTGCTGGGCGCCTCGGTGATGACCGGGGCGGGCCTGGGGGCGGCGCTGCTCCATATGGCGGCCCACTCGGTCTTTAAGATCATCCTCTTCTTCTGCGCCGGCGCCATTTTGTGCCAGACGAAGCGGGAGTACATCTTCCAGCTCCCCGGCCTGGGCCGGCGGATGCCGGTGACCTTCACCGCCTTTGCCATGGCCTCTCTGGGCCTGATTGGCATCCCGCCCTTTGCCGGCTTTTACAGCAAGTGGGCGATTGCCGAGGCGGCGGTGGAGCTGAACCACCCCGTGGCCTGGCTGGGCGCCCTGGCCCTGGCGGTCTCCGCCTTCTTTACCGGCCTGTATCAGGTTATGGTGCTGGTGCCCGCCTTTTTCCCCACCCGGGAGCAGGAGGAGATTGCCCGGGAGAACAGTACATTTACCGAGGCGGGCTGGCAGATGAAGGTCGCCCTGATTCTGCTCATGCTGCTGGCCCTGGCGATCAGCTTTGGGGTGGGCGGCCTGAGCGACGTCCTGAGCCGCTGCGCCCAGGGCCTGATGTGAGGAGGTGGATGAAATGCTGATACTGCTGCTCATCCTGCTCCCCCTGGCGGGGGGCGCCGCCGCCGGCCTGCTGGGCCGCTGGAAAAAGCGAAATGCCAGCCGCCGGGTGACGGCGGTGACCCTGGGGTTGGAGCTGGCCCTGAGCCTGGGCCTGCTGACCCAGGTGGGGGAGTGCTGGACGCTGCCCCTCTGCGGCCGGGGGCTCTCCTTTGCCGTCACCGGACTGCAGGCGGTGCTTGCGGTGCTGGCCGCCCTGCTGTGGGCGGTCTCCGGCCTGGAGAGCCGGGAGGAGCTGCTGGGCGATCACCATGCCTGGCGGTATGACCTCTTCCTGCTGCTCACCCTGGGGGCGATCGAGGGTGTGTTCCTCTCCGGCGATCTCTATACGACGCTGGTGTTTTTTGAGGTCATGAGCTTCACCTCCTTCGTCTGGGTGATTCACACCGGTACCGAGGGGGCCAAGCGGGCCGCCGGGAGCTATCTCACCTACGCGGTGGCGGGGGGACTGGTCTCCCTTATGGGCCTCTTCCTGCTGGATACCGCCCTGGGTACCCTCTCCTTTGCCGAGCTGCCCGCAGCCGTGGCCGCCTATGAGGGGAATAAAACGCTGCTCTACGCCGCCGGCGGGCTGAGCATGGCCACCTTTGCGGCTAAAGTCTGTATGTGGCCGCTGCACACCTGGCTCCCCGGCTCCTATACCGAGGCGCCTGCGCCTGCCACGGCGCTGCTTTCCGGTATCGTCACCAAGGCGGGTATTTTCGGCATCTTTGCCATTACCGACAAGCTCTTCCTGGGCGACCAGAGCTGGGGCGGGGTGCTGCTCCTCTTCGCTGTGATTACCATGCTGTGGGGCGGCTTTATGGCCCTGTGTCAGACCAATCTCAAGACGCTGCTGGCTTATTCCTCCATGTCCCAGATCGGCTTTATCCTCACCGGCGCCGCCATGCAGGCCCTGCTGGGGGAGGAGGGCGGTATGGCCGTGTGGGGCAGCGTCCTCCACCTGACCAACCATGCCTGGATCAAGCTGATCCTCTTCCTGGCCGCCGGACTGCTCTTCCGGACGGTGGGCAGCCTGGAGCTGGACGATCTCCGGGGCTTTGGCCGGAAGAAGCCGCTGCTGCTGGTGATCTTCCTCTGTCCCGCCCTGGGCGTCATGGGTATTCCCCTGTTTAACGGCTACATCTCCAAGACACTGCTCCACGAGAGCATCGTGGAGTATATTGGCCTGCTGGAGAGGGCGGGGCAGTCCGCCGGGCTGTATCACGCGGCGGAGTGGCTGTTCCTGATTGCAGGCGGCATGACGGTGGCCTATATGACCAAGGTGCTGGTCTGCCTCTTCTGGGAGAAAAACGGCAGCGACGTGGTTCAGCAGGAATTTGATCGGACGCCGGTAAATGCCAGTCCCCTGGTGCTGACCGTATTGGCTGCCTGCGCCCTCCTCTGCCCGGTGCTGGGCCTCACGCCCCATCTGACCATGGAGGGGATCGCCCGGTTTGCCCAGGGCTTCTTCTCCGGGGAGGGCTTGGCGGAGACGGTAGCCTACTTCTCCCTGACCAACTTGAAGGGGGCGGTCATCTCTCTGGCCATCGGCGCAGTGCTCTATTTCGCCTTTGTACGCACCCTGGTGCGGCGCAGGACGGGACTGGGCGTCATCTATCAGAACCCCTGGCCCGAGGCGCTGAGCCTGGAGGATGGGCTGTACCGGCCGCTGCTCATGGTCTGGCTGCCTTTTATAGGGGCGGTGCTGGCCCGGTTTGCAGCGAGCCTCTTCTCCTGGCTAGTGGCGGCGGGGAACCGACTGCTCTTCTTCCGGGCGACGCCCACAGTCACCCCCGCCGAGGACGACCGGTTTGCAAAATACGACCCGGATCCCCAGGGACGCCGGGGCTCTTCCGGTACCTTGGCCTTTGGCCTGGCCCTGTTTGGGCTGGGGTATATGGCCATGATGATCTACATTCTGGTTCGGCTGGCTGTCGGCTGAGTGAGAGAACTGAGCGCCTGTAAAAAATGCCCTCACGGTGTGTTTGTACACCGTGAGGGCATTTTTATCGTGAGACAGGAGAAGAAGATATGCTGAAACGACAAAGAGCCGGTTCCCAACAGGAACCAGCTCTTTTATCAACGCAGAAGGAGGGATTTGAACCCTCGCGTGCTTTAACACACCTACGCCCTTAGCAGGGGCGCCTCTTCGGCCTCTTGAGTACTTCTGCAAGCCGAAAACCACCAAGGGTATTCTGTTTTCTGTGCGCGGGAGGAGAAAATTGGCGGAGAGAGTGGGATTCGAACCCACGGCTCCTTGTGAGAGTCACCGGTTTTCAAGACCGGCTCCTTAAACCGCTCGGACATCTCTCCAAGTGATACCTCGCAGACACAAGATGTATTATAGCGCGCATACCTCCAATTGTCAAGCATTTTTTCCGCAAAACCGCCCCTGTCCTCAAAGAGGGCAGGGGCGGCGGAAGAAACGGGAGCGGGGGGAGTCAGCTTACTGCTCGTCCTCGGTGAAGAGCTCGCCTTCCTCAAAGACGATCTCTTCTTCAGCCTCGGGCTGAACCTCGGGGAACTCCTGAGAGGTCTCCACGGTGGGCATCTCCTGGCCCTCAGACAGGGGCTGATCGTCGTCAGTGCAACTGTCTTCCACACGGAACTGGAGCAAACCAGTGCCGGCAGGGATCAGCTTGCCGATAATGACATTCTCCTTCAGGCCCTGGAGATGATCCACCTTGCCGTAGATAGCCGCCTCGGTGAGCACCTTGGTGGTCTCCTGGAAGGAGGCGGCGGAGAGGAAGGAGTCGGTGGCCAGAGAGGCCTTGGTAATGCCCAACAGCAGGCGGGTGCAGGTGGGCAGGATCAGGGGACTGCCGTCCTCATGGGTCTCGCCGGCGTCGATTCGGGCCTGGACTGCAGCGGCAGCGTCCTCATAGACAGTGATATTGATGGAAGAACCGGAGAGCAGATCGGAATCGCCGGCATCCTCCACGCGAACCTTGCGCATCATCTGGCGGCAGATAACCTCGATATGCTTGTCGTGGATATCGACGCCCTGGCTGCGGTAGGGCTTGAGTACTTCCTTGACCAGGTACTCATGCAGGGCGTGAATGCCCCGGATCCGGAGCACGTCCTGGGGATACAGGGCGCCAGGCACCAGCTGGAAGCCCTTCTCCACGTGGTCTCCGTCCTTGACCAGAAGCTGGGAGTGGGGCAGCATATAGCTGCGCACATCGCCGTCCTCGGCGGTGATGTCCACGCTGACCAGTGTGCCCTTGCGGACATTGCCAACCTTGACGGTGCCGCTGATTTCAGCCAGCTGGGCCATCTTCTTGGGCCGGCGTGCCTCAAACAGCTCCTCAACACGGGGAAGACCCTGGGTGATGTCGCCGCCGGCAACGCCGCCGGTGTGGAAGGTACGCATGGTCAGCTGAGTGCCGGGCTCGCCGATGGACTGGGCAGCGATGATGCCGACGGCTTCGCCAATACCCACCCGCTCCTGGGTGGCCAGGTTGAGGCCGTAGCACTTGGAGCAGACACCGGTCCGAGCGCAGCAGGTCAGCACGCTGCGCACCATGATATCGTGGATGCCATGGGCCTCCAGCACTTTGGCATCCGCCTCGGTGAGGATAGTGTCCGTGTCAAACAGTACCTCGCCGGTATCGGGGGCAACGATGGGCTCACAGGGATAGCGACCGTTGATACGCTCCCCGAAGGTCTCGATGACCTGGCCGTTTTCGCTGATCTCGTAGACGCTGATGCCGTCGGTGGTCTCGCAGTCCTCTTCCCGGACAATGACCTCCTGAGCGACGTCAACCAGACGGCGGGTCAGGTAACCAGAGTCGGCGGTACGCAGAGCGGTGTCAGCCAGACCCTTACGGGCGCCTCTGGAGGAGATGAAGTACTCCAGGACGGACAGACCTTCACGATAGTTGGCCTTGACGGGGATTTCGATGGTCTTACCGGCGGTGTTGGCCAGCAGACCGCGCATGCCGGCCAACTGACGGATCTGAGCCTGGGAACCACGGGCGCCGGAGTCCGCCATCATGAAGATGGGGTTGTACTGGTCCAGGTTCTCGGTCAGGGCCTTGGAGACGTCGGCGGTGGTCTTCTCCCACTCCTTGACCACCAGACGATAGCGCTCGTCGTTGGTCAGGAAACCGCGGCGGTACTGGTTCTCGATCTTGACCACCAGCTTCTCAGAAGCGGCCACCAGGTCATACTTGGCAGGGGGGATGGTCATGTCGTAGATGGAGACGGTCAGGGAGCCCACGGTGGAGTAGTGATAGCCCTGGGCCTTGATGTCGTCCAGCATGGTTGCGGAGACGGCGAAACCGTGCATCCGGATGCAGGCCTTGATCAGCTTGCCCAGCAGCTTCTTGCCGCAGACCTCGTTGACCTCGGGGTTGAGGGCGGTGTCCGGGTTGGTCCGGTCGGTAAAGCCCAGATCCTGGGGCACCTTGGAGTTGAAGATCAGACGGCCCACAGTGGTGCGGACCATACGGGTGATCTCCTGGCCATTGCACATGCCGGTGCGGCGGACCAGAATCGGCTCGTGGAGGCCCAGATCGTCAAAGTTCACCGGGTCGTTCAGGTCGATGGTGCGCTGCAGCTCCTTGGGACGGCGGAGCATAGCCTCCTCATAGGCCAGCAGAGCCTCGTTGTCGTCGTAAAAGACCTTGTAGATCTCTTTGGGCAGCTCGCCGGCCTGGGCGGCCTCCTGGGCCAGGAAGCCGGTGGTGCGGATCCAGGGCTGATACCGCTTCTCGTCCGGATCCCGGACCCAGATGGTGTCGTCGCCCTGAATGGTGCCGGCCTCCAGGGCGCGGACAGCGTCCTCGCAGGTCTCAAAGCTGAGGGCGGGATCGTTGAGGGGGTCCTTCTCGTAGGTCAGGTAGTAAGAGCCCAGCACCATGTCCTGGGTGGGCACGGTGACGGGGCCGCCGTCCTGGGGCCGGAGCAGGTTGTTGGCCGAGAGCATCAGCACGCGGGCCTCGGCCTGGGCCTCGGCGGACAGGGGGACATGGACAGCCATCTGGTCGCCGTCGAAGTCGGCGTTGAAGGGGGTGCAGACCAGGGGGTGCAGCTTGATGGCGCGTCCCTCCACCAGCACCGGCTCAAAGGCCTGGATGGACAGGCGGTGCAGGGTGGGCGCGCGGTTGAGCATGACCGGGTGATCCTTGATCACGAAGTCCAGAGCATCCCACACCTCGGGACGGCCCTTGTCCACCATCTTCTTGGCGGACTTGATGTTGTTGGCGGCGCCGTCCTGGACCAGCTTCTTCATGATGAAGGGCCGGAACAGCTCCACGGCCATCTCCTTGGGCAGGCCGCACTGATAGATCTTCAGCTCGGGGCCGACGACG
>JBJDXT010000008.1:0-16068 GCA_051866795.1 Candidatus Onthomonas sp.
GCGCCCGAGCCGCCGTAGGCGGCGACAAAGTGCCCTTGGGGTAGTTCGGCCGCATTTTCGAACCGAATGCTTGCATTCGGTTCGAGAGGCTGTCGTTTTTCGACAGCCTCAAAAACTCCGCTGCGGCGTTTCAAAGCCGCAGCGGAGTTTTGTCATGTCAGCAAAGTCTCCATCAAAAGACACAGCATGGGGATAGTTACCATGGAGAGAGCGGTGGAGAGAAAAACCAGCTGCACCGCCAGGGCGGAGTCCCCGTCGTACTTCTCTGCCAGAATCGCCGTGGTGGAGCCGGCGGGCATCCCAGCCAGTACCACCGAAACGGCGGTGACCAGAGGCGGCAGTTTAACCAGCCAGCAGGGGAGCAGGGTAAGCAGCGGAATCACAATCAGCCGGAGAAAGCTGTAATAGACGCTCCAGCGGTTGAACACACTGCGAAAGGGAATCTCTGCCAGAATGCCGCCGATGACGATCATAGAGAGGGCGGTGGTGCAGCCTCCGCAGGCCTTCAATGTCTGCACAAGAGCGGTGGGGAGGATGATCTGGGTGAGCATGAGAAGAAATCCCAGAAAGACGGCGATGATACAGGGATGGGTCAGCACCTTGCGTACCACATCCCTTCCCCTGGAGGTGGTAAAGTAGCCCAGCCCGGCAGACCACATCACCGTCCGCTGAGGAATCAGATAGAGGGAGGCCAACATCAGGCCGGTGGAGCCGTAGAGCCCCTCCACTAGAGGATTTCCCATAAACCCGGCGTTGGAGCAGACAGTGCCGTATTTCAGTACTGCCAGTTGGCTGGGATTGGCTCCGGGATAGAGCACTTTGGCCAGCAGATGGCAGAAGAGCTGAATCACGCAGGAGACCGCCAGAATCACCGCTCCAGCGGCCAGAACAGAGCGGTCCAGCTCAATGAGAAAGGAGGTGACGATATTGGCGGGCAGCACCACATTGATTACCAGGTCGGTGAGTCCCCGCCGGGCCTCTTTGGACAGCAAGCCTTTCCGGGTGAGGAAAAAACCCAGGGCCATAAGCAAGAACAGCTCTACCTGAAGGTTGAGCAGATTTTCCATACTTACCATGGAACAGATAACATCTTCTTTCTCTCTCAATCAGATAGATGGAGGCTACTCCTCTGTTTCCCAGGCGTCCTCCGCCTGTGCCTGGAGCCAGCGGGGAAGACTGCGCTGCTTGATGCCGGAGAGAATGCCCATGGCGGCATAGGCGGTGATTAGAGAGGAGCCGCCGTAGCTGATAAAGGGCAGGGTCAGGCCGATGACCGGCAGGACATAGAGACACATCCCCACATTGAGTACCACCTGGAACAACAGCATCCCGCCGTATCCCACTGCCACCAGGCTGTAGAGGGGAGAGCTGGCGCTCAGCCCGATCCAGAAGCAGCGGAGGATAATGGCCGCTAAGAGGAGCAGCAGAATTGAGGCGCCGATCAGGCCAAGCTCTTCGCAGCAGGCGGCGAAGATAAAATCGGTGTGCCGGGCGGGCAGAGCACTGCGGTAGCTGGCCTGGGTCAGATTCCCCTGGAGATAGCCCATCCCCTGAAGCTTGCCGGACTGGATAGCCAGCAGGGAGCGGGTCTGCTGAAAGCCCCGGTAGGTGGGATCCAGATCGTGGTCGAAGCAGACCAGAATCCGCATCTTCCAATAGTTGTCCTCTGGCAGGGCCAGCCAGAGGGCGGAGCCTGCCAACAGCAGCACGGCAAACCCCAGCGCAAACCAGTGGAGCTTCAGCCCACCTGCCCAGACCATGACGGCAAAGATGAATACATAGACCAATGCGGAGCCGGCATCCCGGGAGACGAGAAAGATCAGTCCTACAAAAAAGCCAAGGTGAGCGCAGAGAGACACCACCGACAGCGGATGGCTCAGCCCCCCGTGGTGCTGGAGCCAGACGATCTGCTTTGCCAGCAGCATGGAGAAGGTGAGCTTGACGATCTCCGCCGGCTGGACGGAAAAAAAGGGAAAGGCAATCCAGCTCCGGTTTCCGCCCACACTGTGGCCAACGCCGGGGACTGCCAACAGGGCGATAAACAGTGCACTGGCGGCAAACAGCCAGGGCCACTTGGACAGTACCATATCCATGTCAAGCTGAGAGAGCAGGAAGAAGAGGACAATGCCGATGACCATAGCGGCGGCTTGCTTGATCGGATAGGAGTGGAGCGCGGCGTCATAGCGGGTGGCGGAGTAAATCAGGGCGATGCCGAACAGATTCACAGCTATACACAGGGTCAGCAGAATGTGATCCGCCTGTGCAAAGGCGTCCCGGATAAAATCGCGGATGGCGGACAATTCCATGCCCCCTTTCTCTTGAGACGGTTGCAATATTATAGCACGCAGAAGCTTAGAAACACAAGGGAGAAGGCGGTTCAGTTGCAATCTGAGCCAATCTATGCTACAATCGACCTGAAAAAGGGCGGTATCTCTAAAGCCTGCCCCGGAATCGACTGGATTCCCCTTGCAAAAAAGGGAAAGAATTGCTATACTGACGCAGAATTGGAGTGCGGAGAAAGGGAGAGCGAGATGACCTATACCACCCATTCCCCTCAGGAGACAGAAGCACTGGGGGAGCAGTTGGGCCGGCTGGTTTGGCCGGGTGCCGTCATCGCCTATACCGGCGACTTGGGGGCGGGCAAAACTGCCTTTACCCGGGGCCTTGCCCGGGGGCTGGGCATTGACGAGCGGGTCACTTCTCCCACTTTTACCATCGTGGACGAGCACTTGGGCGGGCGCCTGCCTCTGTTCCACTTTGACCTCTATCGGCTCTCATCCTCCGACGATCTTTACGACATCGGCTGGGAGGACTATCAGTGCCGGGGCGGCGTCTGCGCCGTGGAGTGGAGCGAGGTGGCGGAGGACCTCTGGGAGGAGAGTACCATCCGGGTGGACCTCCGACGGGGCAGCGTCGACAGCGAGCGCACTGTCACCATCACAGGAGTGGAAGGACTTTGAAGATTTTAGCCATTGAAACCAGCGCAAAGGCGGCGTCTGTCTGCCTGTGTGAGGATACATTTCTGATTGCCCAGAGCTATCAGAACAGCGGCCTGACCCACAGCCAGACGGTGCTGCCCATGTGCGAGGATCTGCTCCGACACTGCGGCATCTCTGCGCGAGAGGTGGATTTGGTCGCCTGCGCCGCCGGGCCCGGCTCTTTCACCGGGCTGAGGATCGGTCTTTCCACTGCAAAGGGACTGGCCTGGAGCCTGGAAAAGCCCTGCTGCGGCGTCTCCACCCTGGAGTCCATGGCTTGGCCGCTGGTCCATCGTAAGGGGGAATTGCTCTGCTGTATGGACGCCCGACGGCATCAGGTCTATAATGCCCGCTTCATTTCCGATGGAGAACGGCTTACCCGGTTGACCCCGGACCGGGCCATCTCCCTGCAGGACCTTTTTGCGGAGCTGGGCGAAAAAAACGGACAAATGGTAGTTGGAGACGGGGCAGAGCTGTGCTATAATGTGGGCAGAACGGCGGGCGTCTCCCTGGAGATTGCGCCGCCCCATCTCCGGTTTCAGTCTGCCTGGGGGGTTGCCCGGGCGGCGCTGGAGCAGGCCAGAAGGGGAGAAGTCACAGACGCCCAGGGCCTTGCAGCCAATTACATCCGTCTCTCTCAAGCAGAGCGGGAACGGCTGGAGCGGGCCCAGAATACGAAAGGGGAATGACATCATGTCCAGTAATGTCCATATCTTTGACCATCCGCTGATCCACCACAAGCTGGCAATCATCCGGGATGAGCGTACCGGCACCCGGGAGTTCCGAGCTGTCGTGGGCGAGATTGCCGCCCTCATGTGCTACGAGGCCACCCGGGACATGCCTACCCGGGAGATCGAGGTAAAGACCCCTGTGGGCATTGCCCATTGCAAGACGCTGGCGGGAAAGAAGGTGGCCATCGTCCCCATCCTGCGGGCCGGTCTGGGCATGGTGGACGGTATGCTGTCCATGCTTCCCTCCGCCAAGGTGGGTCATATCGGCCTGTACCGGGATCCGGAGACTTTGGCCCCGGTGGAGTACTACTGCAAGATGCCCCCGGACATCGCCGAGCGCGAGGTGATCGTTGTCGATCCCATGCTGGCTACCGGCGGCTCTGCCAGCGCGGCGGTGCAGTTCATGAAGGGCTATGGCTGCAAGCACATCAAGCTGATGAATATCCTGGCCGCTCCTGAGGGCATTGAGCGGATGCAGAAGGAGCATCCCGATGTGGATATCTATGTGGCCGCGGTGGATGAGAAACTGAACGAGCACGGCTATATTGTACCCGGCCTGGGCGACGCCGGTGACCGGATTTTCGGCACCAAATAATTGACCTGACATTCGACGGAGAAGAGCAGGACGGGGGAGCTTCCCGCTCCTGCTCTTTCCCTGAGGCTGATGGGGGAGGAATTTTCCATGTGTGGTATTGTTGGATTTATCGGTTCGGAGCAAGCTGCTCCGATTCTGTTGGAGGGTCTGGCCCGGCTGGAGTACCGGGGTTATGACTCCGCCGGTCTGGCCGTCTATGACAGCGAACGTGGGCTTCAGCTGGCCAAGGCCAAGGGACGGCTGAAGGTCTTGTCAGACATTGTGGACGGAGGCAAAAGTATCCGGGGTACCGCCGGCGTAGGACACACCCGCTGGGCCACCCACGGAGAGCCTTCAGACGCCAATTCCCACCCCCATCTCAGCGATTCCGGCCGGATCGCCGTGGTCCATAACGGCATCATTGAAAACTACATGGAGATCAAGGAATACCTGATTGCCCATGGAGTGACCTTCCATTCGGACACAGATACCGAGGTGGTGGCCCAGCTTCTGGAGTATTACTATAAGGGAGACATTGTGGAGGCTACTTATAAGGTGCTCCACCGGATTCAGGGCTCCTATGCGCTGGGCATTGTCTGCGCTGACAACCCGGATCAGCTGGTAGCTGCCCGGAAGGACAGCCCCCTGGTGCTGGGCTATGGTCAGGGATGTAATTTCCTGGCAAGTGACGTCACCGCCCTCATCAAATACACCAAGACGGTGAGTTACATGGAGGATGGAGAGCTGGCCATCCTCACCCGGGACGGCATTCAGGTCTACGATCAGCTCAACTGCCCGGTGGAAAAAGAGAAATCCACCGTGGACTGGGACATCTCCGACGCGGAGAAGGGCGGCTATGAGCACTTCATGTTCAAGGAGATCATGGAGCAGCCGGAGGCCTACCGGAAGGCGGCCTTCCCCCGGATCAAAAATGACCGGGTGGAGCTGGAGGACCTGAATCTGGAGGAGGACTTTATCCGTCAGCTCTCCCGGATCTATGTGGTGGCCTGCGGCTCCTCCTATCATGTGGGTGTAGTGGGCAAGTATCTGATGGAGCAGATGCTGCGCAAGCCGGTAGAGGTGGCTTTGGCCTCTGAGTTCCGCTATGCCAGCCCCATTGTGGACGAGCACTCCCTGGTCATCGTCATCAGCCAGTCCGGTGAGACCCTGGACACCATGGCAGCCCTTCGGGAGGCCAAGCGCTTGGGGGCCAAGACTTTGGCTATCGTCAATGTGGTGGGCAGTTCCATCGCCAAGGAGGCAGACAGCGTCCTTTACACTTGGGCAGGCCCAGAGATCGCCGTGGCTACCACAAAGGCATACTCCACCCAGCTTGTTGTGCTGACCCTTCTGGGTCTCCAGTTCGCTCAGGTCATGGGCACTCTCCCACAGGAAGAGATCGCAGAGGTCCTTCATCAGATCCGGCTGATCCCTACCAAGATGGAGGAGATTCTCAGCAATACGGCGGATATCCAGTACTATGCCTCCCAATATTTCAATCATGAGTCTATTTTCTTCATCGGACGGAATTTGGATTATGCCATGGGCCTGGAGGGCTCGCTGAAGCTGAAGGAGATCTCCTACATCCACTCGGAGGCCTACGCCGCCGGCGAGCTGAAGCACGGCACCATCTCCCTCATTGAGCCGGGCACACTGGTGATTGCCCTGGCCACTTACGCGCCTCTCTTTGATAAGGACGTGAGCAACGTCATTGAGGTCAAGAGCCGGGGCGCCACAGTACTGGGCCTGACGACTCAGGAGATGGCAGAGGAGCTGCGCAAGCATACCGATACCTTGATCGCTATTCCCAATACGCACCCGCTCCTGCTGCCTTCTCTGGCTGTAGTGCCGCTGCAGCTGTTTGCCTACTATGTGGCGCTGCAGCGGGGCTGTGACATCGACAAGCCCAGAAATCTGGCCAAGAGCGTCACTGTAGAATAATGCGTCAAAATGCCGCCGGACAGCGCTGCCCGACGGCATTTTCATCTTTTCAGCAAAATTCAGCCCCATGCCCTTGTGCCTGCACTGACGGAAATGGTATAATATCATTGAGCTTGTATGTAATTGCAAGAAGATTTGGCGCCGGCAGGCAGAGAAAAGCCGCCGGCGAGATAGAAAAGGTGTGATCCCATGGAGAATACCCAGCGGGTGAGAAGGCGGCAGCGCCGGCGGGAGTGGTCGGTGGTGGAACTGGCCTTCTTCGGACTGGCCGTTCTGCTGGCCCTGATGATGACCGTCAGCGGCCTGATACATCTGGCCGGCGTCTTTTCCGGCGGCAAGGAAAAAGAGCCGCTGCAGACGGTGACGGTTGGCGGCGGGCAGACCGGGGAAGAGGGGGACAGTGAGGAAGATTCTCAAAAGCCTGACCAGATTCCGGTGACCGACAGTGATCTCACACAATACGCCAATGACGCCGGCTATGGCGGGAAGCTCTATAAACTGATGGACAGCCACCCGGAAGCGGCTTACATTCTGCGCAATCTGGAACTGTATCCGGAGGATCTTCTGGCCTTTATCACCCGGTTCCCGGAGGCGATGGCCTATGGCGCTGCCTATCTGGACTATGACCGGATGGGGATTCAGCCGTCCAATGATCTTTCTGATCCGGACAGCCGCCACAGCACGGTGGATTCGGCAGTGCAGAGCATTTTGGACAGCCAGGGCGTGATGCCTCTGCTGCTCCAGTGGGACAGCCGTTGGGGCTACCAGGACTACGGAGACGGCATGCTGGGCTGTACCGGCTGCGGTCCTACCTGCCTGTCCATGGTCTCCCTCTATCTCACTGGCTGGCATGACAATGATCCCTATTCCATTGCCCAATATGCCCAGGAAAATGGCTATTATATCAGCGGCTCCGGCTCTGCCTGGACGTTGATGAGCCAGGCCAGCGCCAATTTTGGGGTTGTGGCAACTGAATTGCCCCTGGATGAGAATAAGATCATTTCGGCTTTGGAGGAGGACCATCCGGTCATCTGTGCCATGGGTCCTGGCAACTTCACGGATAATGGACATTACATCATTCTGGCGGGCTACTCGGACGGTGCGTTTCTGATCCGGGATCCTAACAGCCCTTCCAACAGTATGCGGAGCTGGACCTTTGAAGAGATCAAGGATCAGATCAAGAACATCTGGAGCTTTGAGGCGATCAATAACAACTGACAGCATTCAAACAGCCCCGGCCGATTTGGCCGGGGCTACTGTGCGTTAATTGGAGGAGAAGATCGGCAGGGCGGTGGCTTGCGCCGCCGCCTTTGTGTGGAAAGGGGAGACGCGCACAAAGCGTTTTGCTTAGAACCCCAGCTCTTCTCCCACCAAAATGACGTGAATTCGACCTGGGATCCGGCTGCGGCGGGTGACCACTACCTGGCAGCAGATACAGTCCTCGTTCTGGCAGTTGGCGCACTTGCCCAGAGAGGCGCAGGGGGTAGAGAGACCGAACCGGGTAGCGTTGGCAGGGGCGGCAGTGTTTCTGGCTCGTTTGATGGCGGAGTCCAGGTCGGGTGCCACTTTGTTCATACCGGCCACAATGACGACTTTAGAGGGGCCAAAGGTCAGCGAGGACACGCGGTTCCCATTTCCGTCTATGTTCACCAGAATGCCATCCATGGTGATGGCGTTAGAGGACATAAAGTAGGTGTCGCAGAAGAGAATTTGTCGGTAGATCTCCCGGACCTTCTCCGGATCAGAGGAGGCGTGCCGGTCCAGAACCACGCACTCAGAGGCCTTCATGGCCTCCAGAAAGCCGATCTCCTCCAATGTGGCAGTTCCCCCCCAAGAGACTGAAGTGCCGGGTACCAGAAAGCGTTTGGCGGCTTCCAGAGCATCTGCGCGGGAAGAGCAGTATTCGCCGGTCATATTCCGGCGCTCCAGCCCCTTGATCAGTGTCTTAGCCGCGTTGGCCCGGGTCTGTTCCATCACTGTCATCGCTGTTCATCCTTTCTGTTGTCTTACGATAGATTGTGCAGGACGCTGTCAAGATGCTGAATTATTGTGCTCTGCATTTTGACGGTGGATATGTTCCTTGAGACATTGGAAAGTGGCCGGACTGATGTCGTGCTCCATTTTGCAGGCGTCCTCTGCGGCGATGTCAGGGGGAACCCCCAGAGAAGTGAGCCAACTGCTGAGCAGGATATGCCGCTCGTAGATCGTCTCGGCAATTTCTCGTCCAGTGGGGGTCAGCTCCAGCAGACCATCACGGCTCATGAGAATATAGCCATTCTCCCGCAGCAGGCTGACCGCCCGGCTGACACTGGGCTTGGAGAAGGAGAGACGATGAGCCACGTCAATGGAGCGCACACAGCCTTTCTCCAGCTGGATCATCAGGATTGCCTCCAGATAATTCTCCGCAGATTCGTGGATTTTCATAGATGGATACCTCCACAGGGGATACTTCCGCCCTGAACGGATTTGATTAGTCACAGCTTACCATAAAAGTAAAAAACTTGCAAGGAGAATATAGATTTCAACAGCAGGTGTTTTCTTTCCTTTTTAGAGAGGAGACCCTATACAGGGTCTGCTGATCCTTCTGAATGCAGAAAAGCCCCAGCCGGAACACAGTCTGGCTGGGGCAGCAGTATTTACTGTATGGAGTTCAGATTGCCTGGCAGATCAGTCGACCCATCTCCACGGTGCCCACCAGCTGCTCGGGGCTGCCGGCGATGTCGCCGGTGTGCCAGCCCTGGGCCAGCACTGCGTCCACCGCATCCTCAATGGCCTGGGCCTCGGCGGGGAGCTGGAAGGAGTAGCGGAACATCATAGCCACAGAGAGGATAGTGGCAATGGGGTTTGCCTTGTCCTGGCCGGCAATGTCCGGGGCGGAGCCGTGGATCGGCTCATACAGGCCGGGGGCGCTGTCGCCGATGGAGGCAGAGGGCAGCAGGCCGATGGAGCCGGTGACCATGGACGCCTCGTCAGAGAGAATGTCGCCGAACATATTTTCGGTAACCACCACGTCAAACTGGCCGGGATTGCGGACAATCTGCATGGCACAGTTGTCCACCAGCATATCCTCATAGGTCACCTCAGGATACTCAGCCGCCAGACGGTGCATGGTGGCCCGCCAGAGGCGGCTGGTTTCCAGCACGTTGGCCTTGTCCACACTGGTGACCTTTTTCCGGCGGAGCATGGCCAGCTCAAAGGCTCTGCGGCCGATGCGCTCGATCTCCAGCTCGGAGTAGGCCATCAGGTCGGTGGCCTCCACGCCCCGGTCCTCGGTCTGGTACTTGTCACGCTTGCCGAAGTAGATGCCGCCGGTCAGCTCCCGGACCATCATCAGGTCGATGCCGGCCTCGGCAGTCTCCTTCTTCAGGGGGCTGGCGTCCGCCAGAGCGGGGCGGAGCATGGCGGGGCGGAGGTTTGCATAGAGGCCCAGATCCTTCCGGATAGCCAGCAGGGCGGTTTCAGGCCGCTCATAGGCAGGGCGGGTGCTGCCCCACTTGGGGCCGCCCACGGCGCCCAGCAGCACGGCGTCGCAGGATTTACAGGTCTCCGCCGTACCGTCGGGATAGCTCTTGCCCACAGCATCGGTGGCGCAGCCGCCCATCAGCACGTCCACATAGGAGAACTGATGGCCGAACTTCTCGCCCACGCGGTTCATCACCTTGACGGCCTCGCCCACCACTTCGGGGCCGATGCCGTCGCCCCGGATCAGGGCAATCTTAAATTCACTCATTTTCAGCACCTCGTTTATCATCTGTTTTGTTTTTAGTCTTACTTTCCAGTGGGATCCAGCCCATCACGCAGAGCATCTCCCACAAAGTTAATGGCTACTACCAGAATCACCACCATCAGCCCCGGGGGCAGCCACAGCCAGGGCTGCTCGGTCAGAATGGTGAGAGACTGTGCGTCTCCCAGCATATTGCCCAGGCTGGCGTCCGGAGGCTGAACCCCCATGCCCAGAAAGCTGAGGGCAGCCTCGTCCAGCATGGAGAGGGCCACCACCGAGGTGGCGTAGACCAGCACCGGAGCGATGGTATTGGGCAAAATTTCGGAAAAGAGGAGATACCAGCCCGGCATACCGGCCACCTGGCTGCTCTTGACAAAGCCGCTCTCACGGAGGGCCAGCACATTGCCCCGGACCAGACGGGCCACGCTGGGCCAGTCCACAAAGCCGAGAATGAGGATAATATTCCACAACCCCGGCTGGAAGACCGCTGCCGCCACCAGAACCAGCAGCAGATAGGGAAAGCTCATCACCATGTCGGTGATCCGCATAATCACCATGTCCGCAATGCCGCCGAAATACCCGGAGATCAGTCCCAGCACCACGCCGATGACTGTGGAGAGGGCGGTGGCCAGAATGCCCACCATCAGGGAGATCCGGGTGGCGTAGAGCAGTCGGGAGAACACGTCCCGACCGATCTGGTCAGTACCCAGCCAATGATCCGCACTGGGCGGCGCGTTGAAGGTAGGATTGATGGCATTCGGGTCATAGGGAGCGATCAGCGGGGCGAACAGGGCCGCAAGGCCGATGACGATCACCACAATCAGGCTGGCTACGCCCAGCTTATGGCGCAGAAAACGCCGTAAAATTCCTTGATTTTTCATTTCAGCTCCACCGTCGGATTCGCCAGGGCATAGAGAATGTCCGTGATCAGATTGACCAGCACCACGATCACCGCTGTCATGAGGCAAACCCCCATGATCACCGGGTAGTCCCGGCTGCTGACGGCGCTCATGGTCATCAGGCCCAGTCCCGGCCAGGAGAACACCTGCTCCACCACCACGCTGCCGCCGAAGAGCATAGGCACCTCCATGCCCACTACCGTGATGACAGTGAGCAGAATATTGCGCAGGCCGTGCTTCCAGATCACCCGCCGCTCCCCGATGCCCTTGGCCCGGGCGGTGCGGAGATAGTCCTGCTGGCTGATCTCCAGCATGGCGGAGCGGATATAGCGCAGGTTGACGCCGGAATAGTAGACGGTCAGCACCGTCACCGGCAGAATCATATGGTGCAGCACATCCAGTACGCCGCCGCCGGTACCCAGAGTCATCATCCCGCTGGTGGGAACCCACTTGAGTACCAGAGCGAACAGCCAGATCAGTACCAGGGCCAGGAAAAAGCTGGGAATACCTGTGCCGAAAAAGCTGAGGGCCACCAGCGTATAGTCCCGCTTGGTATAGGGATGGGAGGCCGACCAGATGCCCAAAGGCAGGGAAATGGCCAGACTAAGCACCAGAGCTGTGGTCATCAGCAGCAGCGTGGGTCCCAGATGATCCAGAATCATCTGAGACACCGGCTGGAAAGAGTTGGTGGAATAGCCCAGATTGCCGGTGAGCACCTGCTGCAGCCAGACAAAATACTGGACGTAGAAGGGCTTGTCCAGGCCCCAGGCGATGGCCCGGGCCTCCAGCGCCCCCTCCGCTACCCGGGGGCCGGTGAGCATGTCCAGCGGGCTTCCCGCAAGGCACATGAGGCCGTAGTCGATGATGGTGATGCCGATCAGCACCGGGATGGCGATGGCAATCCGTTTTGCAATATATTTCCACATGGGTTAATACCTCGCCGCCTGGATCAGCGTCCGGGTGTAGGAATCCTTGGGATGGTTCAGAATCTGATCCGTCTCCCCCACCTCCACCAGCCGGCCGTCCTTCATGACCGCCAGCCGCTGGCTCACATAGGCCACAGCGCCGATGCCGTGGCCGATAAAGACCGAGGTGAGGCCCAGCTCCTTTTGAAGCTGCTTCATCAGCTCCAGGATCTGGGCGGCCACGGTGACGTCCAGGGCGGAGACCGGCTCATCCCAGACCACGAAGCGGGGATTCAGGGCCAGGGCACGGGCGATGCAGACCCGCTGCCGCTGGCCGCCGGAGAGGGCATGGGGATACCGGTCAGCATAGACCCGGGGCAGCTCCGCCATGTCCAGCAGACGGTTGATCTGCTCTCTGCCGTTTCCCCGGTCAGCCAGACCATGATAGGCCATGGGCTCGTAGAGGGTCTGAAAGACCGTTTTCCGGGGATTCAGCGAGGCATAGGTGTCCTGAAAGACCATCTGAAGCTGGGTGCGCACCCTTTTCAGGGCGGTCTTGTCGTGAAGGTCGTGACCCTGATAGCGGACGGTTCCCTTTGTGGGTTGCTCCAGCGCCACAAGCTGACGGCCCAGGGTGCTCTTGCCGGAGCCGGACTCTCCCACCAGTCCCAGGGTCTCGCCGGGATAAATGGAGAGGGTCACGTCCTTCACTGCCTCAAAGCTGCGGAAGGCGGAGACCGGGTATGCCTTGGTCACATGGTCTGCCTGACAGACCGGTTGGATTATCTCATTCATTTCAGTCTCAATTTCTCCGCCGCCTGGGCCAGACGCTGGGTATATTCGTGTTTCGGATGCCGGAGCAGCGTCCCCGCCTCTCCGGTCTCCACCACCCGGCCCTGCCAGGCCACAGCGATCCGGTGGGCCTGGCGGGCGGCCAGTGCGATATCATGGGTGATAAAAAGCACCGCCATACCGCTCTCCCGCTGGAGCCTGCCCAGCAGCTCCATAATCTGGGCCTGAACGGTGACGTCCAGCGCAGTGGTCGGCTCATCGGCAATGAGCAGCCGGGGCTGGCAGGCCAACGCCATGGCGATACAGACCCTCTGGCGCTGACCGCCGGAGAGGGTATGGGGATAGCGCTTGAGCTGTTCCCGGTCTCCGGGCAGGCCCACCCGCTCCAGCAGGGAGAGCGCTAAATTTTCCGCCCCCCGCTGGTCGTAGCCCAGATGTAGCCGGATCCCCTCGGTGAGCTGATCCCCAATGGTGAGCACCGGATTGAGGCTGGTGAGGGCATCCTGAAAGACCATAGCCATCTGGCTGCCCCGGTAACGGTCCAGCTCTTTCGGTGAAAGGCCCAACAGTTCCTGATCCTCAAAAGTGATCGATCCGCCGGTGACTCTGGCATTGGGAGGAAGCAACCCCATCACCGTCAGGGCGGTGATGCTCTTGCCAGACCCGGACTCCCCAACCAGGGCTACAAATTCACCCTGCTGAACCGACAGATCCAGCCCGTGGAGTACCTCCTGCTCCCCGAAGGACAGGTGCAGGTTCTGAATCTCCAGCAGGTTCATTCTCCAGAGCTCCAGTCCCAGTCATGAATATTGTTAATGGTGCCGTACATGGTGGGCAGCGCCCCGTCCAGATCGCTGCGGACAGCCCCCATGGGGCCGTTGGCATACAGGCAGATCAGCGGTACCTGTTCCTGGGCAATCTGGTCAATGCGGGCGTAGTTCTCCTTTAGCACACTCTCTTCGTTGGAAGCCCAGATGATATTCAGCGCCTGAGCAGCCTCGTCCGGATAGAGGTGGCACCAGGAGGCGAGCAGCCAGTCGATATCCCAGCTGGGATCCACGGCGGGGTAGGTGTACTGCACCGCCAGCAGGTCGGTCCCCTCGTCTCCCGCCTGAGCCATGAGGGTGTCCAGGTCCACTGTCACCAGCTTCACCTGAATGCCGACTGCGTCCCAATAGGACTGGCAGAGAGTGCAGGCGTTGATCAGCGTC
Source organism: Candidatus Onthomonas sp. (assembly GCA_051866795.1). Lineage (GTDB taxonomy): Bacteria > Bacillota > Clostridia > Oscillospirales > Oscillospiraceae > Onthomonas. The sequence continues at coordinate 13,756 of JBJDXT010000008.1, forward strand.
TTGTCGCCGGAGTTGATATAGAGGGTATAGGTCTCGCTGCCGTCCCAGCCAGCCTCAGCCAGCAGCTCCTTTGCCCGCTCCGGGTCATAGCTCACCGGCTCCAGGCCGGAGGCATAGGGACCGTCGGGGACGCAGAAGCCGTCCATCAGGTCAGCGCCGCCGGAGAGCAGGCCGGTCACAATGGTCTCCCGGTCCAGGGCGCAGAGCATGGCCTGGCGCACTCTCTGGTCCGGAATGGACTCAGCGTTGATGAAGATGGTCTCTGTGGCGATGGCAGAACCAAAGGAGGCGGTAATCCCCTCCAGATTCTGGACGGTGGCGTAATCTTCCTCCGGAATCGTGCCCAGCAGGGGAGGCACAATGTCAATCTCTCCGGACTGGAGGCCGCTGAGTAGCTGGCTGCCGTCTACGATGCGGATATTGCAGTTCTGGATTTTGGGCGCGCCCATCCAGAAATTCTCGTTTGCCGTATAGGAGATATAGTGATCCGGGTCATAGCTGGTGACCCGATAGGGGCCGGAGACCACGTCAGGCGCGTCAAACCAGGAGGAAGAGGCCAGCTCGCTCTCCGGAATGGTCTCTAGAACGTGCTTGGGCAGGGTGAGGATATACTGGGCATAGCCATTGAGGAAGCTGGTCCGGTTGATCTCATACTTAAAGGTGATGTTCAGCGTCTTCTCATCCACCACCTCAAGACCGTCCAGATTGTCGTCGCCCTCTTCCGTCCAGCCGGTGGCGTCGTCCGTGCCCACGACGGCGGTGAACTGCATGGCGTAGTTCATCACGAGGGGGCTTGCAATGCGGGTCATGGTATAGGCCAGGTCCTCAGCGGTGATCGGCTGGCCGTCCGACCAGGTGGCCTCGTCCCTCAGATGGACGGTGTAGGTCAGGTTGTCCTCAGTGGTAATGGAATCTGCCAGCATATAGTCAAAGCCAAAGTCGTCGTTCAGGCTGACCAGCGGCAGAAATTCCAGGCTCATGGCGGTGACATTGATCCAGGTGCCGTCCATCATCAGCGGGTTCAGGGTACCCAGGGCGGAGGTGCAGCCAATGTTTACGGTGGAAGCATCAGCTGCGGAGTCAGTTTTCGTATCAGTGCCTGTTTCCACCGAAGTTCCCTGGGCGCCGCAGGCAGCCAGGGACAGGGCCATCAGCAGAGCCAGGAGAAGTGCAAGCATTTTTTTCATCTGTAATCCCTTCTTCTCTGGTAGGTAATATATCTGGTTCAGTATACGATTTTTTCTATAGAAAGTCAATGGAATTAGGGGGATCCTGCCGGGATTCTGCCGCAGTAAACCTGAAATCGGGAAAGCAGTCTGACGGACGAACAACAGATTAGACTGGAATGACTGCAGATGATATCCGCATAATTTTCCATAAAGGGGGGAGAAAGCGGTTTCCAAACCCAGTTCGCTGTGCTATAATCAAACTGAATCATTTTGAAAAGTGAGGTTGTCTCTCAATGAACGATAGATATGAAAGTCCTCTGTCCAGCCGCTATTCCAGCGATGAGATGCAGTATATTTTTTCTCCCATCAAAAAGTTTACCACCTGGCGCCGGCTGTGGATTGCCCTTGCACGGGCGGAGATGGAACTGGGTCTGCCCATTACGCAAGAGCAGATTGACGAGATGGAGGCCAATGTGGACAACGTGGACTTCGAGGCCGCGGCCAAGTACGAAAAGCAGCTTCGCCACGACGTCATGGCACACATCCACGCCTGGGGTGACCAGTGTCCCAAGGCAATGCCCATTATTCACCTGGGGGCCACCAGCTGCTATGTGGGCGACAACACTGACATTATTCTCATGCGGGAGGCGCTGGAGCTGGTGCGGGATGAACTGGTGCGGGTGCTGAACAACCTGGCCAAGTTTGCCGACCAATATAAGGCCACGCCGACTCTGGGCTTCACCCATTTCCAGGCCGCACAGCTCACCACCGTGGGTAAGCGGGCTACTCTTTGGATGAATGAATTTTTGATGGATCTCCACGAGGTGGAGTACCGGATATCCACCCTCAAGCTGCTGGGCAGCAAGGGTACCACCGGTACCCAGGCCAGCTTTATGGAGCTGTTCAACGGTGATCAGGAGAAGATCAAGGCTATGGAGGCCAAAATCGCCGCTGAAATGGGCTTTGACGGCGTGGTGCCCGTTTCCGGCCAGACCTACAGCCGCAAGGTGGACTCCTTTGTCATCAACACTCTGGCAGGGATTGCACAGTCTGCCAGCAAGTTCGCCACCGATCTGCGGCTGCTCAGCCACCTGAAGGAGGTAGAGGAGCCCTTTGAGAAGAACCAGATCGGCTCCTCCGCTAT
>JBJDXT010000009.1:0-16022 GCA_051866795.1 Candidatus Onthomonas sp.
CCTTGTCCACTACCATGCCCTCGATCTGATGGAACATGGGGGAGTGGGTGGCGTCCACCTCATCCTTCCGGAAGACCCGGCCGGGGGCAATCATGCGGATGGGGGGCTTTTTCGCCTCCATCACCCGGATCTGGATGGGAGAGGTCTGGGAGCGCAGCAGGACGGAGGAGTCCTCCTTGGTGTAGAAGGTGTCAGTCCACTCACGGCCGGGGTGGCCCTCTTCGATGTTCAGCTTGGTGAAGTTGTAGTCCGCCAGCTCCACCTCGGGACCCTCAGCCACCTCAAAGCCCATGCCGGTGAAGACGTCGGTGATCTCATCGATGACGATGGAGAGGGGGTGCTTGTGGCCCAGCTCGGTCTTGGTGCCGGGGATGGTCACGTCTACCGTCTCGGCGGCCAGCTTCAGGTTGAGGGCGGCGTCCGCCAGCGCCTTGTTCTGAGCGGCGATGGCCTCGGTGAGGGCGGAGCGCACCTCGTTGGCCAGCTGGCCCACCACGGGCCGCTCCTCGGGGGGCAGCTTGCCGGTCTGCTTGAGCAGGGCGGTCAGCTCGCCCTTCTTGCCCAGGTACTTGACCCGGACGGCGTCCAGCGCGGCGGCGGCGTCGGTGCTGCGAATGGCTTCCAGCGCCTCGTCCCGGATTTTCGCCAGTTGATCTTTCATGTTTGACAACTCCTTGTATGGATAATAAATAATGAGGTATCAACGCTGCTTGGGCAACAAAAAACGCCTTTCCTCCCAAAACGGGACGAAAGACGGCTTCCGCGGTACCACCCGGATTCGCCTGGAAGCTCCAGGCGCACTCTCGGCCGGTAACGGCGGCGACCCGGCCCGGCCTTTCCTCCGGGCAGCTCCAGAGCGAACCAAGCGGCACTCCTCCTGTCTCTGCTCTCAGCCGGTGACAGAGACTCTCTGATCGAAGGGCAAACCCGCTATTTTCTCCTTCAGCGCAGTTCAATCGTATTATTTATAGCACAGGGTGTCAGAAAAAGCAAGGAGAAAATACGGCGCTGTTTTCCGGCGTGGAAATTGCCAACCGTACTCGCCTGTGCTACAATGTGCGTGGATTGAAATGGGGGGAGCCTTATGACGGCATTGACACGGGAACTGATCGCCTCCTGGCTGCCCCGGCGGCCAGAGGACGGACACAAGGGCACCTTCGGCAAGGTGCTGATCGCCGGCGGCTCGGTGGGCTTTTCCGGCGCGCCGGTGCTGGCGGCCCGGGCGGCGGTCCGGGGCGGCACGGGACTGGTCTTTCTGGGCGTGCCCCGGTCGGTCTGGCCTGCGGCGGAAGTCAAGTGCGACTCGGCTATGCCCTTCCCCCTTCCCGAGGATGAGGCGGGGCGGATGACCCAGGAGGCCGCTGCTTCTATTCTGACGCGGCTGAATGGCTGCGATGCCGGGCTCCTCGGCCCCGGCCTGGGCCAGTCGGCGGAGCTGGACATCGTTGTGACTCAGGTGCTGGAGAACGCCAAATGCCCCATGGTGGTGGACGCCGACGGTCTAAATGCCCTGAGCCGGCATATGGATATACTGTCCCGGGCCAAGACCCCCTGGATTCTCACCCCCCACGACGGAGAGTACCAGAGGCTTTCCGGCCATCTGCCGGGGGCAGACCGGTCGGCGGAGGCCCTGGCGTTTGCCCAAGCACACCATTGCATCCTGGTGCTTAAGGGCCACCGCACGGTTGTCGCCGCCCCGGAGGGACAGGTCTATGAGAACACCACCGGCAACCATGGCATGGCCAAGGGGGGCAGCGGCGACGCTCTGGCAGGACTGATCCTCTCCCTGCTGGGCCAGGGCATGGAGCCGGTGCAGGCCGCTGCTGCCGGGGTCTGGATCCACGGCCGGGCGGGGGACCGGGCGGCCGGGGACAAGAGCTTCCGGGGCATGACCCCATTCGACCTGATCGAGGCCCTGCCCCTGGTGTGGCGGGACGACTTTTCAACCTGAAGGAGGCATTTCATGCGCCTGAGAAAGGGCGTACTGATGACACTCTCCCTGGCGCTGCTGCTCTCCGGCTGCGGCCCTGGGGAGGCAAAGCCGGAGCAGGAGGCCCTCAAACTCCGGGAGACCTACCAGAATCTGACCGGCTTCCAGGCCCAGGCGGAGGTCACTGCCGACTACGGCGACCGGGCCTACCAATATACCATCCAGTGCTCGGGAAACGCCCAAGTGGGCAGTCTGACTGTCATCGCCCCTGAGTCCATCGCCGGGGCGGGCACCGCCTGGGCGGATGGCAAGACCTCTCTGGACTACGAGGGCATCAGTTTGGAGACCGGACAGCTCTCTCCGGACGGATTGTCCCCGGCGGATGCCCTGCCGGTGCTCCTGACCGCCTGTGCCTCCGGCGCGGTGGTGGAGAGCGGCTGGACGGACTGGGAGGAGGAGCGTTGCCTCTATCTCCTGATTCAGAATCCGAACGCCCAGGAGAGCCAGATCGCGCTCTGGGCCAACCCGGAGACCTGGGCCCTCTGCCAGGCGGAGATCCGCTGGGAGGAACAGCGGGTGATCTCCTTTACTTTTACCGATTTTGTGCTGGAGACAGCGGAACCATCTGCGCAATAGCGCATAGAGAAAGAAGCGATACCAATGACAGAACAGACCCGCCGCACCTGGGCGGAAATCCATATGGACCGGCTGGAGCGCAACTATTACAAGCTCCGGGCCCTGGCCCCGGAGAGCAAATTTGCCGGCCTGGTCAAGGCCAACGCCTATGGCCACGGGGCAGTGCCGGTGGCGAAAAAGCTGGAGGAGTTGGGAGCAGACTATCTGCTGGTGGCCTGCCTGGACGAGGCGGAGGAGCTGCGCCAGGCGGGTGTTCAGGCTCCCATCCTGATCCTGGGCTACACCCCTGCGGAGTACACAGGGGAGCTGCTGGATGGCCAGATTACCCAGACCGTCTATGACCCGGAGCAGGCGAAAGCCCTCTCCGACGCTGCCCTGGCACAGGGCAAAAAGCTCCGCTGCCACCTGAAGGCAGACACCGGCATGTCCCGGCTGGGCGTCCTCTGCGACGAGGCCCACCTGGAGCAGGGGGCGGATACCCTGGCGGAGATGGCCCGGCTCCCCGGCCTGGAGGCGGAGGGGCTGTTTATGCACTTTGCCGACGCCGATACCTGCCCGGAATACTCCCGGATGCAGATTGGGCGCTACCGGCGGCTGCTGGATCTGCTGGAGCGGAAGGGTGTGACCTTTCCCATCCGCCACTGCTGCGCCGGGGCAGCCAGCCTGAACTATCCGGAGGTCCACTTTGACATGATCCGCCCCGGCATCCTGCTCTATGGCCATCAGCCCGACCACGCCTGTGACGGGATGATGGATGTGGAGGCGGTGATGGAGGTTAAGACCCGGGTGGCCTCGGTAAAGCGGCTGCCCAAGGGTACCTGTATCAGCTACGGGCGCACCTATACCCTCCAGCGGGACAGCCTGGTGGCCGCTGTGCCGGTAGGCTATGCAGACGGCCTGTTCCGGTTGCTCTCCAACCGGCAGGAGATGCTGGTGCGTGGAAAACGGGCGCCTCAGATTGGCCGTGTCTGTATGGATATGTGCATGCTGGACGTGACTGATATTCCGGATGTTCAGGTGGGAGATGAGGTGACCCTCTTCGGCGACGGCCTTCCCCTGGAGGAAAAGGCGGATACAGTAGGAACCATCACCTATGAGTTGCTCTGCGCCGTCTCACCCCGGGTGAAGCGGATCTATCTCCCGTAATCAAATCGAAAGCCACTGACATCATTTTAGCCCGGATTCGGAATCAACCGAACCGGGCTTTTCATATGGTGCTGTAGGCCTACTCCTCCAGCAGCCGAATGTAATGGTTCGCCTCCCGCAGGACGTGGTCGGCCAGCAGCGGAAGAATGAGCGAGCGGATCTGACATTGCTCAATACCGTCCACGCCGGAACGCTTGAAGTCCCGGAATTTACGGGTCAATGCCAGGGAATTGCCGCCGCATATGACCCTGTCCTGAGCGGCTCCGGCGGTCTCCAGCAGACGCCGGTAATCCGATGCAAAGCTGTCAGCGGTCTGGATGAGCGCTTCCTCACTGGGATCCAGCAGTCCCCGAATGAACAGGGCGTGCTCCATCATGATCTGATTCCAGAACAGCTCACTGTCTCTGAGCGTTTGACAACCGCAGGAATCCATCCCTTCCAACGCCATCAGATAGGCCCGGTAGAGGCGGGCTTCCCGGAGAATATGCTCCACCAGCAGGGGGTAGTTTGCGCTGGCCATGGCGCAGGAGTTGAGGGCGGCTAAGGTACGCTCTTTCAGGCGGATCAGACGATCCACCAGCCGCAGCCCATCCCGGTTGAGCTGCCGTACCTGACAGGCCAGCCCCTGAGGGATGCACAGGCCGGCTCCGCAGCCCTGGCCCTGAAGCGCCATGACCCGGGCGGTCAAGGTCTGGTCAAGGGCGGTGCCGGTCAGCTTCTGGGTCTGACATTCAGCGCGCTGTGTGAATTCGGTAAACAGTTCGCCGGAATCCAGCACACAGCGGCGCACCACATGATCACTCAGTGAGGTCGCTCGGCCCAGCAGCGCCTCCAGCTGCCGCAGCAGCTGCTCGCTCTCCCGGGCCAGGGCCGCTCCCGGCGGCAGAAAGCCAACCTTGAGAAAAAAGGCGTGCTCCTTCATAATGCGTGCGAAAAACAGATGCAGCTCCAGTGAGCGGACTACATAGTCCTGAGCTTGCTCCATAACAGATGCTCCTCCTTATGACAATACCGGATAAGGCAGTCTATGAGAGAAGCATGGAAAATGTGACTGCCGATGGACGGCAGTCTGAAGAAGGTCAGAGGTCCTTTTCTTCCATCACACTCATATAGGCGGGGCGGATGATCTTGTCCATGCAGATCAACTCTTCGATGCGGTGGGCGCTCCAGCCCACAATCCGCGCCGTGGCGAAGATAGCGGTGTACAGCTCCTGAGGAATCCCCAACATATCATAGACAAAACCGCTGTAAAAGTCCACATTGGGGCTGACGCCTTTATAGATGTGCCGCTTTTCAGCGATCAACCTGGGAGCCAGCTCTTCGATGTTCTGGTAAAGCAGCAGGTCCCGCTCCCGGCCCTTTTCTGCGGCCAGCTTTTCCACATACCTTTTAAAAATCCGTTCTCTCGGGTCGGAGAGGGAGTAGATGGCATGACCCATGCCATAGACAAGTCCCTTGCGGTCAAAGGCCTCCTTGTCAATGATCTTGGAGAGGTAGGCTGCGATTTCGTCCTTGTCGGCATAGTCACGCACGTGGTCACGGATATCGGCCATCATCTCCATGACCTTAATGTTGGCGCCGCCGTGCTTGGGCCCCTTCAGGGAGGACATGGCTGCTGCCACGGTGGAATAGGTATCTGAGCCGGAGGAGGTCACAACCCGGGTGGTGAAGGTGGAATTGTTACCGCCGCCGTGCTCCATGTGGAGGATCAGCGCCGTGTCCAGCACCTTGGCCTCTGTGGCGGTGTAGCTCTGATCCGGGCGCAGCATCCGCAGCAGGTTTTCCGCCGTGGACAGCTCCGGGTCAGGCCGGTGGATAATCATGCTCTCCTGCTTTTCCGAGTAGTTGTAGGCATGATAGGCGTAGACGGCCAACAGAGGGAACTCGCTGATGAGCTGCACGCACTGGCGTAGAGAGTTGGAGACGCTGGTGTCAGTGGCCTTTTCGTCATAGGAGGCCAACGTCAGAATGCTCCGGGTCATGGAGTTCATAATGTCAATGCTGGGGGCCTTCATAATGACGTCTCGGGTAAAGTTGGCGGGGAGCTGCCGATATTCGCCCACCAGCGCAGAGAAGGAATTCAACTCCTCCTGCGTGGGAAGCTCGCCCATCAGCAGAAGATAGGCGATTTTCTCAAAGCCCATCTCATCATTGCCAAGACTTCCGATCAACCTGTCCACGCGGTAGCCCCGGTACCACAGCTCGCCATCGCAGGGCGTCTTTTTCCCTCCCTCGATTCTGGAGGAGACGATTTTGGAGATATTGGTCAGGCCTGTCAGCACACCGTTGCCGTTTTCATCCCGCAGCCCTTTGTTTACGCCATACTCCTCATACAGCCGGGGAGCGATATTGTCATTTTTTCGGCACACGGCCTCCTGGTTTTCGAAATATTCATTGGGATGCGTCAGTGCCATCTGCGTCTACCTCCACTTTATCCAGTTCGCTGTTCATCACGGAATCCAATTGCTGCATCAGCTGTAAGAGCTGAACGATATTATCTCTCCCGAACTGCTCGATGACGCGCCCGTAGAAATCCTTAATAACTGCCTCCTGATGCTGCATTTGAGCTGTGCCGGAATCGGTCATCGTCACATAGGTCCCGTCATAGCCGTCTCCGTCGTGGGCCCAGTTTAGAAAACCTCGGTCCCGCAGAGCGCCCACAATCCGGGAAGCTTTGCGGACTGGAATCTGCATCTGGTCGGCGAGATCCTTCAGATAGGTCTTTCCAGAGGGCGCTGCGCGCTTTTTGTCCGCGATGATATGAAGGGCCACATATTCCGGAATATTCAGTTCTTTAAAATACTGCCGCACTGGGCTGTTGCTCATCAGGTATCTTCGGTAGGTCAGCTCGTTGGACAGCGCTGCAATGTCAAAATTTTCCATCTGTTCATCACTTTCTTTCATAATTCGGAATAATTTTCTTGATTTTAGGCCTATTCTATTCAATATCATTTCTATTTTAACACAAAAATTCCGCTACTTGTTAAGATTCTATAAAGCTTGCTTCTACCGCCGGATAAATGTGGAGCGGGGAAATCGTGCCGCAGGTCAGGTGGACTGTGGTACAGAAGCGGCGCAAATACAGAAAAACAGCTCTGTAATTGCGCTGAAAGAGCAAATACAGAGCTGTCGCTGCAATAGGAGAGGTCAAAAACGTTTGAAGCAAAGGGCGGCATTGTGTCCGCCGAAGCCGCAGGAGTTGGAGATGGCATAATCCAGCCGCTGTTCCAGACCATGCTCTGTCACATAGTTCAGGTCGCACTCCTCGTCTGGCACGCAGTAATTTGCGGTCATAGGGACAAAGCCCTCCTTCAGTGCCATGGCACAGGCGATTGCCTCTACTGCCCCGGCTCCGCCCAGTAGGTGGCCGGTCATGGATTTGGTGGAGCTGATGAGCAGCTCTTTTGCGTGGCTGCCGAAAGCCAGCTTGATTGATTTGGTCTCGCATCGGTCGTTCAGAGATGTGGAAGTGCCATGGGCATTGATGTAGTCTACCTGATCCGGGGAGATCTCTGCCATCTGGCAAGCAAGAGCCATGGCCTTCGCGGCCGCTTCGCCGCTGGGGAGGGGGGCGGTAATGTGATATGCGTCTGAGGTCGCGCCATAGCCGACTATCTCTGCGTAGATTTTTGCCCCCCGTCTCCAGGCATGATTTAGCTCTTCCAGAACGAGCACGCCGCTGCCCTCGCCCAGTACAAAGCCGCTGCGCTCCCGGTCAAAGGGGATAGAGGCTCGGTCAGGATCGGTGCTGGGGGTCAGGGCGTGCATGCTGGAAAAGGCAGTGGTGGTATAGGGGGTGATACAGGCCTCTGTTCCGCCGGCCAGGCAGGCGTCCAGCCGCCCATCCCGTATAGAGAGAAAAGCCTCTCCGAGGGTATTGGAAGAGGTGGCGCAGGCAGTGGACATGCTCAGACAGCATCCGTGAAATCCATAGCGAATGGCGATCTCCCCTGCCGCCATGTTAGGGATCAGCTTTGGGATGGAGAAAGGGGAGATGCGACGGGGCCCTTTTTCGTGAAATAACAGAATGTCTGATTCCAGCGTATTCATCCCGCCAATGCCTGTGCCGATACACACACCGAGACGATAGGGATCGCAGTCAGAAAAGCCGGTTCCGCAGTCTGCTATGGCCTGACGGGAGGCGTCCAGGGCATATTGGGTGTAGAGATCTGTATGCTTTACTTCCTTTGGCTTGATGGCAAGCAACGGGTCAAAGTTCTTCACCTCAGCTGCCAATTTAACGGGAAGATCAGCGGTATCATAATGGGTGATGGGCCCGATGCCGTGGCGGCCAGCTTTCAGACTGCCCCAATAGGAGCGCAGATCATTGCCGACCGGCGAAACAATGCCCATGCCGGTGATAACAACTCGGTTCATATTTGTCTTGTTCAGCCTGCCTTCCATACAGAATCTCCGTTATTTCAATTGCCTGCGCAGAGCGGCGGCGGCGTCCTGGTTGACGGTCTCCCAGGGAAAGCCTCTGCGGCCAAAATGGCCGTAATTGGTGGTCTTTGCAAAGATGGGAGAGCGCAGATCAAGATAGTCGATGATTGCACTGGGGCGCAGGTCAAAGCTGTTTTGCACCCACTGGCAGATCACGTCGTCCGGCAGCACGCCGGTGCCGAAGGTGTCCACTGCGATAGAGGTCGGCTCAGAGACGCCGATGGCATAGCTGAGCTGCACTTCCAGCTGCCGGGCGGCGCCGGCACAGACCGCCGTTTTGGCAATGTGACGGGCCATATAGGCGGCGCTCCGGTCTACCTTAGTGGCGTCCTTGCCGGAAAAAGCGCCGCCTCCGTGATGGCCAAATCCTCCGTAAGTGTCACAGATGATCTTTCGCCCGGTGAGACCCGTGTCCGCTGCCGGTCCGCCCAGAACAAAGCGTCCGGTGGGATTGATGTAAAACCTGGTACCGTCATCCACCAGATCAAAGTCAATCGCCTCGTCGATCACAAAATGGCGGATATCCGCCCGAAGCTGCTCCATGTCAATATCCGGGTCGTGCTGGGCCGAGACAACGATGGTGTCCACACGAAGCGGTTTGCCGTCCTCGTATTCCACCGTGACCTGGGCTTTGCCGTCCGGACGGAGATAGGGCATCACGCGGCGCTTTCGCATCTCCGCCAGTTTCTGGGTCAGGTCGTGGGCCTGTACCAGCGGCAGGGGCATAAACAGCTCGGTCTCATCGGTGGCATAACCGAACATCATGCCCTGATCCCCGGCGCCGATGTCCTTGCTGCCGTCCTCAGCGGCGTTGACGCCCATTGCGATGTCGGGAGACTGCTGATGGATGGAGCAGGTGATCTTCACGCTGTCAGCATCAAAGCCGTATTCCGGCCGGGTGTAGCCGATTTCCGCAATGCACTTCCGGGCGATTGCCTCGTAGTCCACCACAGCGGAACTGGTAATCTCGCCCATAATGTGGACGGCCCCAGGTTCCACAGTGGTTTCGGCGGCACAGCGGGATCTGGGGTCCTGCCGCAAAAGCGCGTCCAAAACGCTGTCGGAGATCAGATCACAGATTTTGTCAGGGTGGCCCTCAGCAACCGATTCCGAGGTCAGAAACTTTCTCATGAAATGTCCTCCTGAAGAGAATGAAATGACAAATAATACTGTAAGAGTTCTGTGAAATACGGCCTAAGCAGGAAGAAATCCTATGCGCCGCAGAGAAAACTCTGTGACGCATGATAGGTCAATTACATTCTGCTGCTTCTCTGCTGCTCGGATCTGGTCCGTTCCGCACTGCCCTTTGCCGGGCCGTCACTCTCAGCCCAGAGCTTGTCTGCCTTTTCCTTCCAACAGGCTGCATACTTGTCACACTTAGAGCACAGATGGTCCGCAGACTCCGGGGACTGGGGATCTGTGGAGTGAGCGCCGGTCTTTGCCACCATCTCACGCAGCAGCTCGGGATTTTCCAGCATGGGACAGGGCCGGAGCATATTGTCATTGAAGGGCTGCCCGTCATGGTAAGCCATGAAGAGGGGAGACTGAAGCGCCTCAACCAGTGTCTTTTCACGGATATTGGAGTCGGAGTAGTGGATGAACACGCAGGGATCTACATCACCGTTGGCGTTGATGTGCAGATAGCGCCGGCCGCCGGCGATGCAGCCGCCTACATATTCACCGTCGTTCTGAAAGTCCATAGCAAAGATGGGCTTGGTGCTTCGGACGGTGCGAATGCGGTGATACATCCACTCCCGCTGCTCGGCAGAGGGCAGTAGCTCCGGAGCGGCGTCATTGCCCACTGGCATATAGTGGAAGTACCAGATGAAATAGACGCCCATATCTACCAACTGCCGCAGGAACTCGTCGGAAGTGATGGAGTTCAGATTGACGCTGGTGTAGCAGGCGGAGATGCCGTAGACCAGCTTGCGCTCATGAAGCAGCTCGATGGCCCGGATAACCTTCTGATAGACGCCCTTGCCCCGGCGGCTGTCGGTGTCCTCCTCGGAGCCCTCCAGAGAGATGGCAGGGATAAAGTTCTTGACCCGCAGCATCTCATCGGCAAACTGCTCATCAATCAGCGTGGCGTTGGTGAAGCACAGAAAGATGCAGTCGTTGTGCTTTTCGCACAGGCGGATCAGGTCCTTCTTGCGCACCAGCGGTTCGCCGCCGGTGTAGATGTACATGTAGATGCCCAGCTCCTTGCCCTGGCGGATGATGTCATCAATTTCGTCAAAGGTCAGGTTCAGCTTGTTGCCGTACTCTGCCGCCCAGCAGCCGGTGCAGTGCAGATTGCAGGCTGAAGTAGGGTCAAGGAGAATCGCCCATGGAATATTGCATTTATACTTTTCACGAGCCTTTTCCTGCAACGGCCAGCCAACCAGGTTGACATTGACAAAGAAGTTGACGGCAGCAGCTTTAAAAACCTCCTGGTCGGTTTCCCTGATGATGCGGCGGATAAAGGGATAATAGGCGTGGTCGGGATTGGTGATGGCTTCCCGGACGGCCAGACGCTGCGCGGGGAAATTGCCGCCGGCGAATCGGTCTGCCCAATCCATGAGTTTGACAAGATTGGTTTCGGGATCCTTGAACAGAAAATTCAGCGCCTGTTCAATGCCCAGTTTTTTTACAGTTGTTGACAAATCCATAAGGGTGATGTCCTCCTTACTATAATTCGGATGAATGGCTCATTGTTTGTCGCAGCCCTTCATCTTTTTAACGGTAAAATGAACTACACAGCAATTGAGAATGCCCTCCAGGATCAGAGCGATCCCCGCTGTCATGTTATAGGGAAGATCGTTGCGATAGGGCAGAATGATCATGGTGGCGCCAAAAATGCTTGTCATTACGGAGATAGTCAGCAGCACATACCAGTTCTCAATGCCAAAGCGCTTCGCATCAATGGTCATTTGAATGCGCAACAGACCGTCAAAGAAAATCAACAGACCGGTTAGGTAGGGAAAATAAGGCATGAGATGGGAATAATCGAACAGCATCACCATGCCCACTGCGGCGAGCAGAATTCCGCAGGCCAGATCGTACTGAAAGGCCAGATTGTACAGGTCTTTGGAACAATAACCGATAATTTTCACAACGCCGTAAAAAAGCATGAGAATACCGATGATGACAGACAGGACCCGGGCTGAAATTTGTGGTGCCAGCATAAAGATAATTCCGGACAGGCAGAACACCAGCGTCATGAAAAGGTATCCATTGCGGGCAAAGTGAAGCTGTTTCATAAGCCGTCTCCTGATTGAAAAAATGCAATATATTTAAGATTTCGAAGTTTTTCTGCTTTGTTTTGCGCTATTCTACTGTTTTTACGATAAATCAGCAATGGACAAACTGCGCTCCCTGTCTGACTTTCAGACAAAACATATGATTTGCCTAGATTGTGCTTCCTATAAGCGGCTTCCTTGATCATGAAGGGAGAGACAGCGCGCAGAAACAGACAATATCCCGCCGAAATGTCCGGATTGCCAGACACTCTGACGGGATTCGGAATGATTTTCTCTTGCTGTCAGACAAAGGCTGCATTCAAGCAACAGTAAAACAGCAGGATTGATGCTGGTTCCACAAGCGGTTAAGACGGAGACAAATCATGTAAATGCTTGGCCCCTACGGCCGATCAAACGGGGACCTGATCCTTGCAGAAAACGTTTGGTACACAGCACAGAGAAGCCCCGCCGGAATGAATTGCTCCATGTCCGGCGGGGTTGTTGCTGGGTTTATGCAGGTAACTTGTTTACGACAAGAGAGACAAATGCTGACTGATACAACAGTCTGAGACGGTCAGAACTGGTTGTTCTTTTGCAATTGCAACCCGTCTCAAGGGCCATTACCCTTTTGCAGAGCTGTCCTTTTTCTTCCGGGTCACGGCCACGAAGCCGAAGGCGATCAGACCCAGGGAGACCACATCAATGCCGCTCAGCAGCCAGATCCACCAAGGAGCATCGTAGTTGATCAGAGCGAAGGCATTGGAGTTGGCCACAGTGTAAAGAATATTGTGGCAGGCGGTCCGCATCTGCTGATGGACCGAGTTGCTGGTGTCGTCGGTGAAGGTGGCGCCGGTGGTGCTCAGAGCCATGTCGTTGCCGGCGGCCAAAGCCTGAGGCATGTTCACCATGGAGTCCTCAGAATAGGCGTCGGTGATGACCATGCCCACGAAGCCCCATTCGCCCCGCAGGACGGTGGTGAGCAGAGCCTTAGAGGCACCGGTCCAGGTGGCGCCGATCCGGTTGTAGGAGGACATAATGGCGGTGGTGCCGCTCTCCTTGACGGCGATTTCGAAGGGCTTGAGATAGATCTCACGGATAGCCTGCTCGTTGGACCAAGTGCAAACGCCGTGACGGTTGGTCTCCTGGTCGTTGAGGGCAAAGTGCTTGATGTAGCAGTAGCATCCCTTGCTCATAGCGCCCCGGATCTCCGCAGCGGCCATCTTGCCAGCCAGCAGACCGTCTTCGGAGAAGTACTCGAAGTTACGGCCGGCAAAGGGGGAGCGGTGCGTGTTGACGCCGGGGCCATAGAGACCGGACACGCCGTTGGCCAGGGCTTCCATCCCTAGTGTTTCGCCCATCTTCTCCACCAGCTCATCGTTCCAAGTGGCGGCCATGACGACCTCACTGCAGAACTGGATGCCGGTGATGCCGCTGACCAGGCCGTTCAGGCCGGCAGGACCGTCGATATCCACAGTGGAAGGCTTAGATACAGAGGCGATGCTCAGCGTCTGGTAACCGCCGGTGCCGATCAGCTTCTTCATTATTTGGTCACTCAGACCGACGCCACCGGCGCCACTACCACTTACACGACCAACAGTATCGGACTGACCAATTCGGTCACGGATGCTCTGAATCACAAGACCTCCTACACCTATAATACGCAGAATGGGCGCATGACGAAGGTTGGTCTTGACGATGGGACTGCTGTAAATTATACTTACAGTAATGGCGTTGTTTCAAGTATTGTCCGTGACAGTCTGCTGCCGGATGGGACGACCAAGCAGAGCCAGACCTACAGCTTCACCTACGACAAATACGGCAACGTGACGGCGGTGAAGGTGGGGAGCAAGACCCTTGCCTCTTACACCTATATGGCGAACAACGGCCCGCTGACCAAGGTGACCTACCCCAACGGCTACACCATTGAGTATGGTCATGACGCACTTGGGCGGGTGGTAACAGAGACGCGGGACGGCGTGCTGAAATACCGCTATGTCTACGGCAGCGAGGGTGACCTGAGCCGTAAGGAGGAGCTGAACAGCTCCGGCACGGTAGTCAAGGCAACTTGCTACGAGTATGACAGCCTGGACCGGCTGATCCGGAGCTGGGAGGAGACGCTGAGCGGCGGATACCTGCAGCGAGGCCTAATCACGCAGCATCTCTATGACACCGCGAACCGGCTGACGGGTCAGAGCTGGCGTCTGACCGACGGCACCAGCAAGTCAGAGAGCTATACCTATAACAGCAAAGACGGCACCCTGAGCAGCATGGTAACTGCCTCGGGCAAGACGATCTCCCTGAGCTATGACCACCTGAAGCGTTTGGAGAGCCGGAGTGACGGACAGCTCACAGTCAGCTACGGTTATCTGGCGAAAAACAGCGCCCATACTACCACCCGGGTTAACCAGTATACCAACTCCGGGTTGACCAGTCTGGACTACAGCTATACCTATGACAAGCTGGGCAATATCACCCAGATCAAGCAGAACGGCACGGTCATTGCCAACTACACCTATGACGCCCAGAGTCAGCTGATTCAGGAGGTACTGCCCCAGCAGGGCATTACCTACGAGTACAGCTACGACACAGCAGGCAATATCCGCGAGGTAAAGACCACCCAGAACGGCACGACGACAACCAAGAGCTACAGTTACGCCTACAGCAGTTTCCGGGATGCCGTGTCGGAGATTGACGGCCATACGCTGGCCTACGATGCCAACAACAACCCGAAGACCTACTACAACGGTCAGGAATGGACGTTTACCTGGAAGGAAGGCCGGCAGCTGGCGACAGCGGCCAGCGGGAGCACCAGTGTCAGCTACAATTATGATGCTGAGGGCCTGCGGACCAGCAAGACAGTTGGCAGCACCACCTACAATTACACCTATCTGGGCAATAAGCTGGTGCGCCAGACCTGGGGCAGCAACAAGATTGACTTTGCCTATGACGACCAGGGGCGGCCTTACTCGCTGACTTACAACGGCACCACCTATTTCTATGTTCTGAATCTCCAGGGTGACGTCATCCGGATCGTCAACAGCGGCGGCAACGTGGCGGCGGACTATACCTATGATGCTTGGGGCAATGTGCTGTCGGCAATGGGTACACTGGCAGACGTGAATCCCCTGCGGTACCGTGGGTATGTGTACGACCGGGAGACGGGGCTGTATTACCTCAACTCCAGGTATTATGATCCTGAGAATCGGCGGTTTGTCAATGCAGACTCTGTAGATGTTCTTGCTATTGAGCAAGGAAGTGCAGTTCAGTATAACTTATTTGCTTATTCTCTAAATAATCCAGTTACTTTGTATGATTCAGGTGGACAGTTTGCGTTGTCAGCGGTGCTTGCTATAAGCGCAAAGATATTGGTAGGAGCGGGCATTGGTGCAGCTACTGGTGCGATATGGGGCGGAGTTGTAGCCTTCGTGACCGGTGGTGATGTTGTTGAAAGCCTGAAATCAGGAGCAATTTCAGGAGCTATAACTGGTGGCTTGGGTGCGATTGGTCCTATAGGTACTGTAGGGAAAGCGATTATTTCAGGTGCAATCAGTGCAAAGTCATACATTGATGGCCATCCTGATGATTGGAATGGCTTTGGTTTAGTTGCGGCTTCTATCTCTGGAGGTCTCGCAAGCGCATATTTGCCGAACGGTCTTGGGTTCCTTCCTGATTTTGTATCTTCTTTTACGACAGGTGGAGGAGCCTCTCTTGTCACAGAGATGATGCATTATGTAGGAATAGGAGTAGGGAGAATATCAAAGAAAATATATACGCCGACAAATGCGAAAAAAGTACGCACGCCAGTAAAAAGCTATCGGTCTACAAGTAATGCACGATTCAGGGTATATTCTGTTCCATGCTTATACTAAAGTTGTGCTTGAAAAATTGCTGCAAAGGGATGAAATATATGCATATAAAGAACTATTCTATGGGCCTGTTCTTGTTTGCCCCTGTTATATGGCTGATTTCCTTCTTTCCAAAGCAAGACGTTTTAAACAGCTTTGAATGGTCCGCGCTTTGGTTATCGGTTATATTTATTGGCAATTATCCTTTCCTTGAGTTTGATGTTAACACAGATGGAATTACTGCATATCAATTCAAACGAAAAATAGGTATGTTCCGGTGGGAAATGATTAAAACAGTTGGAATATGTCCTGTAGGCTCAAAAGGATCTAAAATGGCGTATGTCGCTTTTGTTGAAAGGTTTGAAGTAGAACACATTTTGAAGCAAATTAAGTTCTATGGTTTGAGTCATCAATACTGTCTTAATTCAGTTCTGCACAAAAAGAATGGGTTAGAGGAAATAGCAAACAGACCCTTTTTGCTCTTGGGCTGTGCATATGATCCAGAACCAATGTTAACACAAATTCTGCATCAGAATTATGAGTATGTAGAAAAGTATGGAGGACAGCCGGTTTCTGTCTATCGTTTTGGAGCATAGGAGGTAAGCACTATGCCCCGTCAGGTTATGCTGGCGGGGCAATCCTATATTCAATCAATGAAGCCTTAACGATGGAACGGCAGTCAACTATATTTATGCTAAAGGTGTTGTCTCAAATATTGTCCGTGACAGTCTGCTGCCGGATGGGACGAGCAAGCAGAGCCAGACCTACAGCTTCACCTACGACAAATACGGCAACGTGACGGCG
>JBJDXT010000010.1:0-2733 GCA_051866795.1 Candidatus Onthomonas sp.
CGGGGTCAAGGTGAACGAGTTTTCCATCGGCATGGGCCCCCTGCTGCTGCACAGGCAGGGGAAGGAGACCCAGTACAGCCTGCGCCTGCTCCCCATTGGCGGCTTCTGCGCCATGGAGGGAGAGGACGAGGACAGCGATGATGAGCGGGCCTTCCGCCGGGCGTCGGCCTGGAAGCAGTTTCTCATTCTGGTGGCCGGAGCGGGCTTCAATTTTCTCACCGGGTTGGTGATTGTCCTGTGCCTGTACGCCTCCATGACCACCTATACCGAGCCGGTGCTGGCCGGTTTTATGGACGGCTTCCCCCTAGAGGGGGAGGAGTACCTGATGGAGGGCGACGAGATTGTGGCCATCAACGGCCGGCGGGTGCTGCTGACTGGGGATATCTCCTCCATCCTCGCCCTGGAAAACAGCGAGACGGTGGACGTGACCATCCGGCGAAACGGGGAGACCAAGGTGATCGAGGATCTGCCCCTGGTACCCCGGGAGTATGAGGTGGACGGCCAGACGGTGACCCGGTATGGCCTGCTCTTTACCGCCAGGGAGGCCACCGCTTTTGACCGGATCAAGGTGGGCTGCTATACGTCGGTCAACTTTGTCCGCAACGTGTTCTGGAGCCTTGAGATGCTGTTTGACGGCAGGGCGGGATTGAAGGATCTCTCCGGGCCGGTGGGCATCGTCCAGACCATGAGCCAGGTGGGAGAGGCGTCCCCTAATGCGCTGGCTGCGCTGGAGAATATCCTCTATCTCTCCGCCTTTATCGCGGTCAACCTGGCGGTGATGAACCTGCTGCCCCTGCCCGCTCTGGACGGCGGACGGATCTTCTTCCTGCTGCTGAGCAGCCTGTCCTATCTGGTCTGCCGCAAGAAGATTCCGGAGCGGTTTGAGGGGGCGGTCCACTTCGCGGGACTGGTTCTGCTGCTGGCGCTGATGGTGCTGGTGGCAGTAAATGACGTATACAAGATTGTGGCCTAGCGACACAGGGAGGAAAAACAGATGACAAAACAGATTATGGTGGGCAATGTCCCGGTGGGCGGCGGCGCCCCGGTGGCCATTCAGTCCATGTGCTCCACCCACACCGACGACGTGGCCGCCACCGTGGCCCAGATCCACCGGCTGGAGACGGCGGGCTGCGAGATTGTCCGGGTGGCCGTGCCGGACATGGCGGCGGCCAAGGCCATCGGCGCCATCAAGGAGCAGATCTCCATCCCGCTGGTGGTAGATATCCACTTCAACTACAAGCTGGCCCTGGAGTGCATCGCCGCCGGCGCGGACAAGGTGCGCATCAACCCGGGCAATATCGGCGGGGAGGACCGAGTCAAGGCTGTGGCCGACGCCTGCCGGCAGAAGAACATCCCCATCCGCATCGGCGTCAACGGCGGCAGTTTGGAAAAGGAGCTGCTGGCCAAGTATGGCAAGGTCTGTCCCGAGGCGCTGGTGGAGTCTGCCTTTGGCCATATCCGGCTGCTTAACAAGTTCGACTTTGACGATATCTGCGTATCCCTCAAGTCCTCCAGCGTGCCCATTACCATGGCCGCCTACCGGCTGCTGAGCCAGCAGAGCGACTACCCCCTCCACCTGGGGGTCACCGAGGCGGGCACTCCCACCATGGGGGTCATCAAGTCCGCCATCGGCATCGGCGGACTGCTGGCCGAGGGCATCGGCGACACCTTCCGGGTGACGCTCACCGCCGACCCCTGTGAGGAGATTGTGGCCGCCAAGCGGATTCTCCAGGCCGTGGGCCTGCGTCAGGACGGGCCCAACCTGATCTCCTGCCCCACCTGCGGACGCACCCGGATCGACCTGATCCCCCTGGCAAACCAGGTGGAGGAGCGGCTGAAATCCGTCCACAAGCCGATTACCGTGGCGGTCATGGGCTGCGTGGTCAACGGACCCGGCGAGGCCTCTGCCGCCGACGTGGGCATCGCCGGAGGAAACGGCTTCGGCTTTGTCTTCCGCCACGGCGAGATCATCCGCAATCAGGTGCCGGAGGATCAGCTCATCGACGCCCTCTTTGAGGAGATCGAAAAAATCTGAATACCGTCTCAGCCGGGCCTTCTCTGGACGAGGAGGCCCGGTTTTGTACGCCTGCCCGGTCAGGTAATTTGCGGTTGTCCCGGCTCACTGGCGTGTGCTATAATATACTGTCGATTTATCGGATCTGGGCTATCCGCCCATTACATAGACAGGAGACACTATGGCACTGAAGCAACCCATCCCGCTGCTCCGGCTCTTCGGACAGTGGCAGCCCACCGGCTATCTGGCCGAGCTGGCCCAAAACTGCATCATTCACTGCGCCCGCTTCCATCAGGAGGACCGGTCTGCCGATCTGGTGGTAACCTTCGGAGACTTGTCCCCAGAGCCCGCCAGCCTGCGGGCTTTGGGCACCGTCCTGGCCGGGTGCTACGGCATGAGCCAGATCAACTTTAGGCTCAAGGACGCGCCCCAGCCTCTGGCAGCGGAGGAGGAGCGCCCTCCGCTCCCGGAAGAACCCCCTCTGCCGGAGGAGCCGCCCATGATGGAGGAGGACGTCTTTCAACAGACGGCTGCCCTGCGAGAGGCCGCACTGCGGGAGAGTGCTAGCCGGATGCCTCAGCCGGAGCCGGCCAAGGTACGGCAGGAGCGACAGTCGCCTGCCGTCACCGGAGACATGATTTTCGGCAAGGGAATCCACCGCCGGCCGATTCCCATGAAGGACGTGAGCCTGGACATGGGCATGGTGGCGGTCTGCGGCA
>JBJDXT010000011.1:0-15056 GCA_051866795.1 Candidatus Onthomonas sp.
GGACGCCGCCGCCCTCGCCGTGCTGGCCGGCGCCGATCTCCATCAGGTCGGTCTCACCCAGGTCACCGAAGGACATGCCGTTCTGTGGATGGGTGGCGTCGGTGGACTTGACGGTGATGGAGGCCATATTGTCCGCGTAGCGCTGGGCGATCTCCGCCACCTCGTCCAGGCTCCTGCCCTCCCGGGCGGCGGCAGCGGCCACGTGATACAGCGCCACAGCGCCGGCCAGGCCCCGCTTGTTGTCCTCCCCGTTGGGGTCATACTGGATTTCCTCGCCGGTGACCACCTGGCGGACATTGAGCCCCGCCCGCTTGGCCAGCTTCATGGCCTGCTTGCCGGCCAGCTGGTCGCCGGCGTAGTTCAGCGTCAGCAGCAGCACGCCGTGGCCCTTGTCCGCCCGCTTCATGGCCTCAAAGACCAGCTGGCCGTTGGGCGCGGCAAAGATGTCGCCCACCGCCTGAATATCCAGCATGCCTTTGCCCACAAAGCCGGCCTGAGCGGGCTCATGGCCGGAGCCGCCATAGGTGACGATGGTTACCCGGTCGGCGTTGGCCAGATCCTTGCTGATGACCAGATGGCCGTCCACGTCCAGAATGTCGCCAAAGGCCAGGCCCAGGCCGGTCAGCTCCTCGTCGGTGACGGTTTCAGGTGCGTTGATAAACTTTTTCATCTTCATACGGGCTACCTCCAGTTTGCAGTTTGTCATGTATTACGTCCCGCCCAGGCGGGAGAGAAAACAGTTCTTACGCCTGAGCCAGGCCCCGGAAGAAACATGCCATGGAAACGGCGCCGGCATCCGGCGTGCCGATAGTCTTGGCGCCGTAGCTCTTGGCCCGTCCGAATTTGGACACGAACTGCCGGCTGGCCTCCGCGCCTTCAGCGGCAGCACCGGCGGCTGCGGCAAACAGCTCGTCCGCGCTGTCCCCCTCATAGGCCGCAATCGCCTCAGTGGCAGGAATCAGGGCGTCCATCATAGTCTTGTCTCCCACCTTGGCGCCAGACATATCGTCAATCTCTTCAAAGGCCCGGGCAAAGATGGCCTTGATACCCGCCACGTCAATCTCCTCTGCCTCCGGGGCGTCCTCCTGCATGCCGTCCAGCCAGGTGTTCCAGAGGGGGACGGCGCTGCCGCCGTTGAGGGACATGACGGCCATAGCGGCGTCATCCAGCATGGTCTGGATTCCGCCCTCCGCTCCGTCCACAGCCTCAGAGATGGCGTGAGCGATCTTGGCCATGGTCAGGCCGTGGTCCGCATCGCCGAATTTGGAGTCGATCTCGGTCAGCTCCGCCTCCGCGGCCGTCACCGCTGCGCAGGCGTTTTTCAGCCGGGCCGCAAATTCATCCTTGGTCATAGGGCAAACCTCCATTTCGTTCTGTTAACGAAAAATAATTTATAAAAGTATTGTACCATGTTCCTTTTACCATTGCAAGCATTTTACAGACGGCTGTCCCATTTTCATCAGAAAGCCCGCCGCGGCACCGGAATGCTCCGGAACTGCGGCGGGCATATTGCCTCCGTCAAAATCAGTTCAGGTAAATGCCAACGGCCTCCATCTCGCCCGCCGGCCAGACGGTCAGCCGTTTGCCGGTGACCTCCGTCCGGATCGCCGTCTGGGCATACACCGCTGCAATCCGGCAGGGGCAGCCCTCTGGCAGGTCAATGACAACCCGCTCTGGCAGCGCTCCGCGGAAGAAATGAACCACAGCACAGGCTGCGGCATGGGGACCGCCGGCCAGCTGTCCCTTCTCCCGCTGTACCCGTACTACCCCCTGCCAGCCGGTCAGATGCCGGTCACTGGGGCCACGCTCTCCGTAAAAATAGCTGAAGCCGTCTTTGATCACAGGGACGATTTTCCGGTAGAATGCAATTGCGTCCTCAATCGCCCTCCACTGGGCCGCCGTCAATTCCGTCACGTCGCCGGACAGGCACATACGCCCCAGAAAGGTGTTGGCCATGGTGTAGCCGATCCGCCGGAGGGAGTCCGTTTTGCGGATCACCGCCCAGATCTGGCTCTGGCGAGGCAGAACACACCGGTGCAGGGCCGCGGCAATCACCGGGATCTCCTCACACTCATGGGCGTCAGAGAAGGAGGCCATGCTGCAAAGGCCCATCATCAGG
This sequence comes from Candidatus Onthomonas sp., assembly GCA_051866795.1. Lineage (GTDB taxonomy): Bacteria > Bacillota > Clostridia > Oscillospirales > Oscillospiraceae > Onthomonas. Next base: position 2,120 of record JBJDXT010000011.1, read on the forward strand.
GGCTCCAGCTTATGGCCGCCGGAGGCGCAGTTTTCCAGAATGATGCCCGGACACTCCCGCTTCACCCTGCTGACAAAGGCCAACGAGGCCTCTCTGTCCTGCCGGAGTCCCTCTCCCAGCGACTCCGCCCCGTCACAGCCCAGGCCGATGGTGTCGTTATAGTCCATCTTCATATACCCAAAGCCGTATTTCTTCAGCAGGCCGATCACCCGCTCGGCCAGGTATGCCTCTGTCTCCGGTTTGCGCAGGTCGAAAAAGCGGCGGTTCTGGGTGGTCAGCACCTGGCCGTCCCGGTGCAGCAGCAGCTCCTCCCGCTGATAGGCCTGAGCGTCCCGGCCCACGTTGTCGATCTCAAACCAGATGCCCGGTACCATCCCCGCCTGCCGGATTTCCTCGCAGACAGCTCCCAGTCCCCGAGGAAACAGCCGTGAGGAGGGAATATAGTCCCCCATCCCATCGCTCCAGTTTCTGCCCTCCGCCACAAACCAGCCGCAGTCGATGACAAAATAGTCAAAGCCCTTGTCCCGGATGGCTTCCAGAATGCCGGCAATATTCTCATGGGAGGGCAGCCCCCAGGTAGTGCAGTATTCGTTGAACAGAATGGGCAGCGTCTGCTCCCGCGCCGGACCGGCCTCCACATATTTCTCCCCGTACTGGGTCAGCCTCTGGCAGGCGCAGTCCACCAGGCGGGTGTCATCCCGGCCCGACACGCCGCTGCACACGGTCAGAATCGCCTTCGGCGTGGTAAAGGACTCCCCGGGCCGGATCGTTTTCATCCAGTGACCGAATTCCCGGTCCGCCAATCCCCCGGAGAAGGCCATGCAGTCATCCCGGCGGTAAAACTCCATCTGCCAGGAGGTCTCCACCGCCAGCTGAGCCGCCCAGATTACCCCGGCCTTCCGGTCCTCCACCGCGCCGAAGGGGGCATATCCCTTCACCGGCATGGAGCCGATCTGTCCATAGCGCACCGAGTTGGCCTGCCAGTAACCCCAGGAGGGCTCCAGCTGCAGCTCCTCTGCCGGCTCGGTCACCAGACGGCCCTCCTGGCTCCATTTGCTGCGGATCCGGTGCAACCTGAGGCAGTCCGGCGTGTCCGCCGCTTCAAAGGGCGTGATCTGTCCCAGAGAAAAGCTGGACAGCAGCTCCAGCGTCACAGGCTCCTCCGCCTCATTGACAAAGGTGGTTGTACTGCCAACGGCGTAATCCCCCTCAGTCCAGGTCAGGGTGTGGATCAACCGGTGGCCTCTCCCGTCGGTCAGATGCGTCTCTATCCGGCAGCAGCCCTGTGTGCGGCTGCTGTGCTGGGCCTCATACCGGAAACGCGATACTGTTTCGCTGTTGCGCAGGCTGGTTCCGCCTGCGTAGCTGCCTGGATAGGCGTCTCCCACCAGCTTTACCTGTGCCAGACTGTCTCCGTGGAGCTTTTTTCCCTCGTTCCACCCTGCCAGAAGTGCCGGTTCCCGGTCTGCGGGCAGCAGCAGCAGCTCTACTTGTCCGGTCTCCTCCAGCCAGTACTGGGCGGCCATGTCGCCCAGCCCATAGGAACGCAGCAGACTCCCTGCCTGTCCATCCGCCATTTTGATCCCCTCTCTTTCAGACCCGCGGCCGCAATCTCCATCCCGCCGCAGCTTTGCAGATACAAAAACAGGCTGTCCCATCGGGCAGCCTGTTTTCAGCACATTTTAGGCAGATTCCGGCGGGTGTTTCCCCGTTCAGAGCTGCTGTTTGTTGGAAACGTAGCTCATGTTCACGCGGATATCCTGCGCGTAGTTGCCAAAGGAGCGGCCGAAGATGGTCAGGCCACCCACATGCTCCGCATTCTCCTCCACCGAAAAGCGCAGGCGAATCCGGCTGCACTTTTCCAGTTGAAGGTCCGAAATGCATACGTCGGAGATGCGGATGCCGTCAATAAAGGTTCCCCGCTCATTGATGGAGAGCATCTTGAGCAGACCGTACTGATTCCAGTTCGGATACCACCAGTCAGGGGTAAAGATACCCCGCACATCGTCAAAGTCGCCAGGAGAGGTCCAATTTCCCACGTGAATGTCGTTGACAAAAAAGCTGATGTCAGACGGCCAGCAGCAGTTGGCCCCGGGTGCTTCGGAGGAGAGCTCCGCCGAGATGGTGAGCTGGGTGATGTGGCTGGACGCCGGAGCCAGCAGCGGAACCTGATATTCCACAAAGCCCCAGGAAAACCAGAGGATATCCGCGTCAAAATGATCCGGGTGAGAAAAGTAGCGATAGTCATCCACCACGCCGATCAGCCTGTCAGCCGTGGCCAGCCCGCAGGTGGGATAGACCTTGCAGTCGCTGTAGCGTCCCACCTTCAGAGAGACAGAGCAGGTATTCTCGTTGTCCTCGTCCGCACTTTTCAGATCAATCAGCAGCCGGTCCTGGGTGACCTTGCAGATCTTCTGATTGCCGTGTCCGTTGGATTCCGTAGAAGTACACAGGAGGCCGCAGTCCTCCAGCTTTTTGATATGCGTGGTCAGCGCGCCGTTGGAAATCTGAAGATGGGTCGCCAGCTCGTTCATGCTCATGGGCTGCTCAAGCAAAAGCTGAATAATTTTAATGCGAACCCCGGAGCCGAGAGCCTTGAATATCTCCAGCCCGTCCTCAAGGTGTTCAATATGCTGCACAACAGTTCCTCCCTTTTTGAGGCGCTGAACAGTAGTTCAAAGGAAAAACAGGTTACACAAACGCCACAAACTGTCGTAAATATTATAGCAGGCACAGAACACTCCGTCAAACCGTCGGGGGAAATTTATCGGCGAAAAGACCCGAAAAAACCACCGCCGGAGCGCTCAATGTCATCCTCCAGCTCTCCCGGTAGATACTTGCGAAAAATCTGAATATAAATCGGAGCGGTGACGCAGGCCAGGGCGCCGCTGCCGGCGATAATCAGAAAGCCGGTAAAGGGCGGGAAGATGGCCAGCAGCAGCCATACGCAGCCCCAGATCAGCGTCAGCAGCAGGGTAGACGGAAAATGCCGGATCGCCAGCAGCAGAGCGTTTTTGAAGTTGTCAAACAGCGTGTTTCTGAACTTGGCCTGTACAGGAAAGATGTAGAGCAGCACCATCCAATAAGGAAAGAGAAACACCGCGCAGGCGACCATCATCACCAGCGCAACGGTACCGCCGTAAGTGGAGGTAAAGTTCAGATCCAGCCAGAGCAGGGCACCCACCGCCACCAGAGCCAGCCAGTAAATGGTGGACTGGCGGAAATTCTCCCGGAAGGACTGCTTGAAGTTGCCCGTAACGCTGCCCTCGTCGGTGCGGATACGCCGCATAGCGGTATAATAGAGGGCTGTGGTGGATGCGCCGATGGTGACCAGCGGCAGGCTGTAGAGCAGCCAGAGAAAATGCATCACCGCCACGTCGCCGATAAAGGTCAGGCCACGCCACAGAGGGCCGTCAATTGAGAACATAGGGAGCCTCCAATCCAGAGCAGTTCGCCGGAGCGCAGAGCGCCGGACCAATGCAGTATCTGTTTTCCATTATAAGGTTGCTTTCCCTAAAGTCAACAAAAAACTCTTTGGCATAATAGACAAAAATAAGTCAAACAATGAAATAATTTACCGAAATCCAAAATTCAGCTTGTAATCCGTCCTCCGCTGCGCTACAATACCCGCAAGCCGGCGCGCTCCATGGGCGGACAGCCGCAATCACAACGAAGAAGTGGTGTCAAAATGAAACGAACAATGAAGAAAACAGCCTACAATATCCCTTTTATTGAACAGCGTGCAGACCCTTATGTTTACCGCGATGAGGATGGAAGCTATTACTTCACTGCTTCTGTCCCGGAGTATGACCGCCTCATTCTGCGCCATGCAAATACCCTGGAGGGGTTGCGGACCGCGGAGGAACGAGTGCTGTGGACCCGGCATCTGACAGGCCCTCAGAGCGCCAACATCTGGGCGCCCGAGCTGCACAAGCTGGACGGCAAGTATTATATGTACTATGCCGGCGGCGATATCGATGACGTCTTTGAAATCCGCCCCTACGTCCTGGCTTGCGACGGAGATCCCATGACCGGCGCCTGGCGGGAGCTGGGCCCCATGCTGCCGGCCGCAGGCGATCCCTTCTCCTTCCAGGGTTTTTCTCTGGATGCCACAATTTTCCAATATAACGGGTCATATTATTACATTTGGGCGGAAAAAGTTGGCGTCGGCAAGCAGATTTCCAATCTTTACATTGCCAGGATGGCCTCCCCCAACCAGCTGGCCACCGTACAGGTGCTGCTGACCACGCCGGACTACGACTGGGAGCGGGTGGATTTCTGGGTCAATGAAGGCCCGGCCATTCTCCGCCACGACGGCAAGATCTTCCTGACCTTCTCCGCCAGCGCCACCGGCGAGTGCTACTGCATGGGAATGCTCTGGGCCGAGGAGGGCAGCGATCTGCTGGATCCGCTGAGCTGGCACAAGCTGCGCTGGCCGGTACTGCGCAGCGACGACGAAAAGGGGGTTTATGGCCCCGGCCACAACACCTTCGTTCTGGCGGAGGACGGGCATACCGAGCTCTGCTTCTTCCATGCCCGGCAATATCCTGAGATTATTGGCAATCCGCTCTATGATCCCAACCGGCACGCCATGTATCTGACCGTCCGCTATGACGAAAAGGGCTTCCCTGTCTTTGCGTATGAGGCTCACTCCGATTCCTCCACATATATATAAAATATTTTATTCAAATCCTACAAAAACAGGCAGGTCAAAATGACATAACCTACAAAAAATCAGAAATTGAAGAAAAATTATTGTGCAACTGGCATTAGGGTGTTATATTAACAGTGGTTCGGATTTGCGATATTCAGAAATATTTCGCAAAAATCTAAAACATGGAGGTAAAAATGATGAAACTGTCCCGCACACTGAAACGCTGCGGCGTCCTGCTGACCGCCGCAGCCCTCGTCGGCAGTCTGGCTGCCTGTGGAGGAGGCTCCTCCGGCTCCGGCAAAAAGACGCTGAAGGTCTTCCTGTACATGAACGACCACGAGAAGGAAGTCTATTCCGCAATGGTGGACAAGTTCAAGGAAGCCCACTCCGATGAGCTGTCCGACGTCGAACTCCAGATCACCACCCAGAGCGAGTATGCCACCACCCTGACCGGCATGATGACCGCCAATGACATGCCTGATGTTTTTTACGTTGGTCCCGAGAGCGTAAAGAACTATGTGGACAATGGCTATGTGGCCGACCTGACCCCCCTCCTGGATGAGGCCGGCATCTCCACCGATGACCTCTCCCCTGTCACCCTGAGCTACTATCAGTATGACGGCACCTCCACCGGCAGCGGCGACCTGTATGCTCTGCCCAAGGACTCCTCCACCTTCGCCTATGCCTACAACAAGGATCTGTTTGACGAAGCCGGCGTGGAGTATCCCGATCCCGAGCATCCCTACACCTTTGATGAGTACGTCGAGGTTCTGAAGGCTCTGACCAAGGACACCGACGGCGACGGTGAGATTGATCAGTGGGGCGCCAGCTTTGCCGACGTATACATGATGTATCAGCTCATCTGGTCCAACGGCGCCAGCTTCTGCTCTGATGACTACAGAACCGTCACCATTGATACCCCCGAGTTTATCGAGGCCGTTCAGGCCTACGTCGACCTGACCCTGAAGTACGAGGTCACTCCCACTGTGGATCAGGACTCCGCCCTTGGCCCCTACCAGCGCTGGATTGCCGGTCAGACCGCTTTCTACGCCTGCGGCACCTGGGACGTCGCCTCCTTCATGGATCCCGAGACCTTCCCCTATAACTGGGATCTGTGCGCCTATCCCACCATGTCCTCCGGCGTCTCCTACACCTGGAACGGCACCGTGGGCTTCTGCATCTCCGAGACCAGCGAGAACAAGGATCTGGCCCTCCAGTTGATCACCTACCTGTCCACCGACCCCGACGGCCAGAAGGATCTGTCCGGCATGACCGGCTCCTCCTCCGTCCAGGTTCCCAACACCATCAGCCTGCAGCCTGAGTTCAAGGAAATGGTCAACAACGGCGAGCTTACTTATCCCTCCAACGTGGACGTTTTCTTCAACTACATCAACGGCGAGAATGGCTACATGGGCCGCATGATGGAGAGCACCTACACCCCCAACTCCGAGTGGCTGGATCTGTTCTACGAGGGCTTCACCAACGTCAAGAGCGGCAGCAAGACGGTTGAGGAGTATATTGCCGAGGTTCAGCCCCAGATGCAGGAGCTGCTGGACAAGGCCTGGGCAACAGTCGACGGCTGATCTTTGTCTGTCAGGTCGTCTCCGTCCGTCAGCACATTTTCTGAGACAGCAGACGACGCAGCATCGACATTTGGGTGCGGCCGGCCAACGGTCCGGCCGCACTCTTCTCTTAGGAGGGAAAGAGTATGGCTAAAGGTAAGGAAAAGGCGAAGCTGAGTAAAGTTGCGCTTCAGGAGGAGCGCTGGGGCCGCTTGTTTGTAATGCCGCCCTTTATTGGCTTCTGCCTCTTCATGGCATTCCCCATCGTTTTCGCGTTTGTGGCCAGCTTCTCCAACTGGACTGGCACCAACAGCATTATTGACAATTTCTGCGGCCTTCAGAACTATATCGATCTGATGCAGGATCCCAAGTTCTGGAAAACCGTGGGCACCACGATCATCTACATGATCGGCATTCCTGTTGGCATGATTCTGGCTCTGCTCATCGCCGTGGCCATGAACCGCAAGATCCCCGGTGTGAAGATTCTGCGCACCATGTACTACGTTCCTGTCGTCTCCTCTCTGGTTGCCGTTGCCATCCTGTGGGCCTGGGTGTTCAACTATGACTACGGCCTGCTGAACGTCATTATCAAGGCACTCACCGGCATGAAGGGCCCCAACTGGCTGGGCGATGAATTCTGGGTCAAGGTGGCCATGATTATCTTCATGGTCTGGAAAGGCCTGGGCACCTCCATTATCCTCTATCTGTCCGGCCTGCAGAGCATCCCCCGGGACTACTATGAGGCCGCCACCATCGACGGCGCCAACGGCTGGCAGCTGTTCCGCAACATTACCATCCCCCTGGTCTCCCCCGTCACCTTCTATCTGCTGGTCACCGGCATCATCGGCGGCTTCCAGGTGTTCGTCGAGGTCTCGGTCATGACCAACAACGGCGGTACCAACTACAGCGCCGCAACCGTCGTCTACTATCTGTGGGACAAGGCCTTCAAGCACCAGCAGATGGGCTACGGCAGCGCGATGGCATTCATCCTGGCGATTTTGATCTTCATCGTGACCTACATCAACTTCAAGGGTCAGGACAGATGGGTCAAGACCATGGATTAAGGAGGAGAAGGTATGTCTAACGAGAAAGTAAAGTCTCCCCGCAAGAAGAAAAAGACCTCCACGCTGGACAAAGTGCTCTTTGTCGTCCTGCTGCTGGGCGCCATTATCATGGTGTTCCCCCTGGTCTACATGGTGGCCTGCTCCTTCATGACCAAAAACCAGATTCTCTCCGCTGAGTTCTCCGTGATTCCCAACCCCTGGAAGTTCGGCATGTACTCCGAAGTGCTGCACAAGGGCCTGTTCCTCAGCGGTATCCGCAACACCCTGACCGTGGCCATCCCAGTGCTGATCGTGGGCGGCTTCACCTCTTCTCTGGCCGCCTTCGCCTTCTCCAAGATGCGCTTCCGCGGCAGAGACGGCATGTTCATGGCCCTGCTGGCCACCATGATGATCCCCTTTGCGGTCGTCATGATTCCCCAGTACGTCATGTTCACCAAGATGGGCTGGACCAACAGCCTGCTGCCGCTGATCATCCCCGGCCTGTTCGGCAACGTCAGCATCATCTTCTTCCTGCGTCAGAACCTGACCAGCATCCCCACCGCCCTGGTGGAGGCGGCCAAGATTGACGGCTGCGGCTATTTCCGCATTTACTACGCCATCTTCCTGCCCCTGATGAAGGGCGCGCTGATGACCCAGCTGATCCTGTGGTTCATGGGCATCTGGAACGACTATCTGGCGCCCACCATCTTTATCCAGAGCGAGAAGTGGTACACCCTGCAGGTGGTCATCCGTTCCTTCAACGACCAGTACGCCGTCAACAGCAACTATCCGCTGATTATGGCGGCCTCGGTCATCGCAATGCTGCCCACCCTGTTGCTGTTCTTCTTCTTCCAGCGCTACATCATCGAGTCGCTGGCCATCTCCGGCGTAAAGGGTTAACCAAATGGATGGAATCCTTCAGCTCAACGAGCTGGATCCCATCGCAAACGCCCCTTTTGGTTCACACGACCCCAGCATGTTGTGGGACCCGGTGACAAAGCTGTATTATTCCTACGCGACCGACGTCTATATGCCCCGGCACGGGCTGGAGGTCCGGATCGGCATTCCGGTGCGGACCTCCCCCGACCTGGTACACTTCACCTATCGGGGAACCGTGCTCTCCGAGACAGCCATTGCCCAGGGCCGGGACAACGGCAGTTTTCCCCCCACCGTCAGCTTCTGGGCCCCCTTCGTGGAGTATGTACACGGGGAATACCGGATGTACTACTCCGCCACCCGGGCTTTCGGAAGCTCGGAATCCCGGATCTGGCTGGCCACCGCCAGCCATCCTTTGGGTCCTTTTGAGAATCGGGGTGTTGTGGCAGACACCTGGGGTGCGGACAACAGCCTGCCAAACGCCATTGATCCCCACATTCTCCGCACGCCGGAGGGCGTCTGGCTGGTCTACGGCTCCTTCTTCGGCGGCATTTTCCTCAAGGCGCTGGACGACCGCACCGGCCTTTCGCTGGAAGCGCCTCAGGCGCTGGGCCGCTGTATCTCCCACAAAATGCCGCCGCCCGCCCTGGACGGGCCGGAGGGCGCCTCCGTCTTGTTCTGCCCGGACACCGGCTACTACTACCTCTTCCAGTCCTACGGCTGGCTGGGGGACGGCTACGACATCCGGGTGGGACGTTCCCGTGCACCGGAGGGCCCTTATCTGGATGACCGGGGCCGGGATCTGGCCGGCGAGGCGCTGGGCATCAAGCTGGCGGGGAGCTACTGTTTTTCCGCCACAGCGCCCAACGCAAGGCAGGACCGGAAATGGCGCTGGGCAGGTTTCCGGGGTCTGGGCCACGGAGTCCCCTTTTATGACCCGGCGCGCAGGCAGTACTTCTTTGTCCACCACGTCCGGGACGGCGCCCGCTGTTTTCGCAGCTATGACCCCGTTCTCCGGCGCTACAGCTACCGTTACCACTACCTGATGATCCGCCCCATGTTCTTTCTGGACAACGGTTGGCCGGTGCTGGGGCCTGAGCCCTTTGCCGGCGAGGATCCGACGCCGGTTCCCCTGCCCGAAACGCCCCAGACCTGGGAGCTGATCCGGCTGGAGGACCAGGACAACGACATCAGGCACTCCAGCCTGATACGGCTCTCCCCCGGTGAGCCCATGCTGCGCCACAGTGTCTGCCATCGCTGCCGGGATTTTGAAAACGGCGGCAGAGAGATTCTGGCCCTGACCGGGCTGGATGAGAACGGCTGCGCCTATTGGGGCAAACAAAACAACACAACAGATTTCTCCTGATCCTGTTTTCCTGCATATCTCTGATGAGTAGGAAAACCATTCTGAATCTCCCCCCTTCCAGCGGCCGGGCGCCACCGTTTTTTGCTTTTCCGGTGTTCTCTCCCTTCCAGTCCGGCCGCTGTGCCGGGGCAGAGTATTCAAAAAAGAAGCTGCTCCTTTCTGAGCATCCTCCACGGGTCGCTGAACGGATGTCAGTGTTGAGCACGGCATTCTGCAGCGGCCCGTTTTCTGTCCCAACGAAAAAAACGAATGGAGGAACTGACATGCGCAAGACAAAACTTCTGGCAGGACTCTGCGCGGCGATGATGATTCTGCTCGCCGGATGTGGCACAAGCAGTCCCGCCAAGCTTCAGGCGGAAAAACCTGTCGAATACACCTTTGAAAATGTGTCGGTTCACGATCCGTCCATTGTCAAAGGCGAGGATGGGAGTTATTATATTTTTGGCTCCCACCTGGCTGTAGCCAAGACGGATGATCTGATGAACTGGACCTATGTCAACCAGGGCGTCAAAAATGACAACGATGTCATCCCCGATGTATACAAGGTGATGAAGGATGCCTTTGAGTGGTCGCACAGTACCACCTTCTGGGCGCCTGACGTGGCCTTGCTGGGCGACGGGCAGTATCACCTCTACTACTGCAACTGCCAGGGCGATCAGCCGGTGAGCTGCCTGGGCACCGCCGTCTCGGATTCCGTGGCCGGCCCCTATACCAACGAGGGCCTTATGCTTCGCTCGGGCATGAGTGCCACTGAAGAGGATGAGGACGGCAACACGTATCAGAGCACTCAGGATCCCAACACGGTGGATCCCTGTGTGTTCTATGATGCTGAAGGCCGGCTGTGGATGGTCTATGGCTCCTACTCCGGCGGTATCTTCATCAAGGAGATGGATCCGAATACAGGCATGCCCCTGGAGTCCGGCTACGGCACCAAGCTGCTGGGCGGAAATCATCTGCGCATTGAGGCGCCCTACATTATCTATAATTCTGACACAGAGTATTATTACCTGTTTCTCTCCTTCGGCGGTCTGGACTCTGACGGCGGCTACAATATTCGGGTCTGCCGCTCCAAAAACCCGGACGGTCCCTATGAGGACTCCATGGGCAACGAGATGACCTCCTGCAAGGGCCCCTCCGGGAGCTTCTTCAGCGACATCACCGCCCAGAACTACGGCGTCAAGCTGATGGGCTGCTACAAGTTCCTGTACGAGGAGGGAGAAGCGGGAGCGGACCGGCTGGGCTATCTCTCCCCCGGCCACAACTCCTGTCTATACGATGAGGAGAGCGGCAAGTACTTCATCATCTATCACACCCGCTTTGAGAATTCAGGCGAAACCCACGAGGTGCGCGTCCATCAGATGTTCTTCAATGAAGCGGGCTGGCCGGTTATCGCTCCCTACCGCTATGTGGGCGAGACGGCAGAAGCGGTGACGGCTGAGGATGTGACCGGCACCTACAAGCTGATCAATCACGGCAGGGAGATCTCCGCCGAGATGAACGAGTCGGTCAATGTCACGCTGAAAAAGGACGGCACTGTCAAGGGTGACACGCTCTCCGGCAGCTGGGCGCTCCAGGGGGACAACACCGCCGTCATCACCCTGGATGATGTGACCTATACCGGCATCTTCCTCCCCCAGTGGGACGAGGACGGCCTGAAGTATGTGATGACCTTTACCGCGATGAACCCGGAGACCGGGACCTGCGTCTGGGGCAGCGGCCTGAATGCCAGAGACAGCCTGCAGACGGAACCTGAAAAATAAACCACAGGAGACAACAGCTATGCAACAACTGATGATCAACACGAAGGCCGCCCGGGGCACCATCGCCCCGGAAATCTACGGCCACTTCTCCGAGCATCTGGGCCGGTGCATCTACGGCGGCATCTATGTGGGGGAGCATTCCGACATTCCCAACGTCAACGGAATGCGCACCGACGTGGTGGAGGCGCTGAAGGAGCTGTCCATCCCCGTGCTGCGCTGGCCGGGCGGATGCTTTGCAGAGGAGTACAACTGGCGGGACGGCATCGGCCCCAAGTCAGAGCGAAAGACCATCGTCAACAACATCTGGGGCGGCGTGACCGAGGATAACTCCTTCGGCACCCACGAGTACATGGAGCTGTGCCGTCAGCTGGGCTGCAAAACCTATGTGAACGGCAGCGTCAGCTATGCCACCCCCCGGGAGACGGGCGAATGGGTGGAGTACATGACCTTTGACGGCATCTCCCCCATGGCAGACCTCCGGGCCGCCAACGGCCATCCCCAGCCCTGGCGGGTGGACTATTTCGGCGTGGGCAACGAGAACTGGGGCAACGGCGGCCATATGAATCCGGATTTTTACGGCAATCTGTACCGCCAGTACCAGACCTACGTCCGCTCCTATGACGAAGAGCACCCCATTCAGAAGATCTGCTGCGGCGCCAATGTGGACGACTATGAGTGGACGGAGGAGGTACTGAAAACCTGCTTCCGCCGCAACGAGGAAGAAGATCACGGCTTTATGGACCTGCTCAGCCTGCACTACTATGTGCACCCCGAAGGCTGGAAGGTCAAGGGCAGCGCCACCGATTTTGACACCGAGGGCTGGTACAAGACCATGAGCAAGGCGCTGTACATGGACACGCTGATCCGTCAGCACACCGCCATTATGGACCGCTTTGACCCGGAGAAAAAAATCGGCCTGAGCGTGGATGAATGGGGCACCTGGTTCCAGGTGGAGCCGGGCACCAACCCCGGCTTCCTGTACCAGCAGAACACCGTCCGGGACGCGCTGGTGGCCGGCATCACGCTGAACATTTTCAACAAGCATTGCGACCGGGTGCGCCTGGCCTGCCTGGCCCAGGTGGTCAATGTGCTGCAGGCGGTCATTCTCACCGAAGACGAGAAGATGCTCCGCACCCCCACCTACCACGTCATGCACATGTACCGCCACCACCAGGGGGCCACCCTGCTGGAGAGCTCGCTCACCGGTATGGGCCAGGTGGGCGTGGAGGGCTGGCAGGTGCCCGCCGTCACCGAGTCTGTCTCGGAAAAGAACGGCATCCTGACCGTCACGCTGAACAATCTGTCCGAGTCGGAGAGCGAGCCGCTGGAAATCCGGCTGGCTCAAGGCGGCGGTGTGGAGGTGGTGGAGGCCTCAATCGTCACCGGTCAGCGCAGCGCCAGGAACACCTTCGACGATCCGAACCATGTGACCGAGCAGCCCTTTTCCGGCTATACGGAACAGGCGGACACCCTCAAAGTCGTTCTTCCCGCCTGCAGCGTTGTTCTGCTACGCCTGCGTGAGAAAGCGGAAAACTGAGCCTGAATACGCAGGCTCCATTTGATTGGTCAACCACTGGAACCAAACAGGGAGGAAAATCCATCTATGAGCAATTGCTATTCGCTGGGCATCGAATTCGGCTCCACCCGCATCAAGGCGGTGGCCATCGACAGCCGGC
>JBJDXT010000012.1:0-14419 GCA_051866795.1 Candidatus Onthomonas sp.
CCTCATAGGCCGCCTTGGCGGAGGCCAGGGAGTGGTTGCCGTCGCCCACGGCGAAGAGCATGGGGGCCTTGCCGGGGGCGTTGTATTTCTCCTCAAAGGCGGCAGGCTCCGCCAGGGCGGAGAGCAGCCCCGCCATCTCGCTGACCTGCTCCCCGGTGAGCCGGTAGCCGGTGATATGGCCGCCCTGCTCCATCAAATCGAAGTCGTAGACCCGCTCCATCTCTCCGCTCTCGGCGGTGAGGTGCTCAATCACCTGGCAGTCCGGGTCGTCCAACAGCATGAGCACGTGGGGCAGCTCCAGAGAGGCCTCCCGGCGCACTGCCACCCGGGGAGGAATGCGGGAGAGGACGGTGCCCTCGGTGGCCCGGATGAGGGCGTCGCTGCCGGGGGCGTAGTCATACTGTTCCAGATCCACCATACCCACCAGACCCCGGCGGAGCTTGCCGTTGGAAAGCCACCGCTCCACATAGACCAAGCTCTCCGGCAGCAGGCGGAACCGGTCCTCTGCCAGGTATGTATCCATGGTCTGGTTGATGCGCTGTACCTCCTGCTCCCAGTCGGGCCGGCGGAGCTTACTCTCGGGCAGGACCAGATGGAGGGCGGAGGGAGCGTCTCCCACCGTCTCCGCCACACGGGCCCAATACTCCGGCTGGGAGGTGTACTGGTCGCAGGCCACCACGCTCCACTTGGTGAGGTCGCAGCTCTGGGGGATCAAAATATCGGCCGGGGCAAAACCCAGGCGTTCAAACAGGGGGTTCATGAATTGCCTCCTCGATCGATCGGTCGGTTCTGTCAGTCAGTCCATCGCCCCGCGGATGGCGGAGAGCAGGTCGTCAAAGGACTCATAGGCGGGCAGCTCCGGGTGGTCCTGCTGAATCTTTTCCGTGCTCCGGAAGAGGAAACCCGCCTTGCTGGCCTGGATCATGGCCAGGTCGTTGTAGCTGTCGCCGGCGGCGATGGTCTGGAATCCGATGGACTGAAGGGCCTTGACGGTGGTCAGCTTGGACTTCTCCACCCGCATCCGGTAGCCGGTGATCTCCCCGTCGGTGGCCACCTCCAGGGTGTTGCAGAAGAGGGTGGGCCAGTTCAGCTTCTTCATCAGCGGCATGGCAAACTGCTCAAAGGTGTCGCTGAGGATGATCACCTGGGTGAAGCTGCGCAGCTCGTCCAGGAACTCCCGTGCCCCGGGCAGGGGGTCGATGGTGGCGATGACCTCCTGAATCTCCTTCAGGCCCAGGCCGTGCTCCTTCAGAATGTTCAGGCGGTACCTCATCAGCTTATCATAGTCCGGCTCGTCCCGGGTGGTGCGGCGCAGCTCGGGGATGCCGGTGGCCTCAGAAAAGGCAATCCAGATCTCAGGGACCAGCACGCCCTCCATATCCAGACAGGTGACATACATCATTTTCTTTCTCTCCTTTTCAATCGCGTTCCCGTATTTTAGCGGGCGCACGCTGTGCGCCCCTACGGGGCACCGCAGGCTCAGCGGTGCTTGATAAAGTGCTCCATCCGCTCCAGGGCGGTGGCCAGCTCCTGCATGGAGGCAGCGTAGCAGCAGCGGACAAAGCCCTCGCCGCCGGGGCCGAAGGCGGAACCGGGAATCACCGCCACCTGCTCCGCCATGAGGAACTTCTCGCAGAAGGTGTCGGAATCCATGCCGGTGGACTTGATGCAGGGGAACATGTAGAAGGCGCCCTTGGGCTCAAAGCACTCCAGGCCGATGTCCCGGAAGCCCTGAAGCAGGAACCGGCGGCGTCCGTCGTACTCCTCCTTCATGGCCTCGATGTCCCCGTCGCCGTTCTTCATGGCCTCAATGGCGGCATACTGGCTGGTGGTGGGGGCGGACATAATGCCGTACTGGTGGAGCTTGATGATCTGGCCGATCAGCTCCCGGGGGCCGCAGAGGAAGCCCATCCGCCAGCCGGTCATGGAATAGGCCTTGGAGAAGCCGTTGACCAGCAGGGTGCGCTCCCACATGCCGGGGATATTGGCGATGGAGACATGGTGCAGGCCGCTGTAGGTCAGTTCGGCGTAGATCTCGTCCGAGATCACCATGATATCCGTGCCCTCCAGCACCTGGGCAATGGCCTCCAGATCGGACCGCTCCATAATGCCGCCGGTGGGATTGCAGGGATAGGGCAGCACCAGCGCCTTGGTCCTGTCGGTGATGGCATTCTTCAGCAGCTCCGGGGTGAGCCGGAATTCGTCCTCCGCTCTCGTCTCCACATAGACGGGCACGCCCTCGGACATGGAGACCAGAGGGCCGTAGCAGACGAAGGAGGGGGTGGGGATGATCACCTCGTCCCCCGGCTCCAGGATGCACCGGAGAGCCAGGTCCAGGCCCTCGCTGCCGCCCACGGTGACCAGAATCTCCCCCATGGGGTCGTAGCGCAGGTCAAACCGGCGTGCGAGATAGCCGGAGATCTGCCGGCGCAGCTCAGAGAGGCCGGCATTGGGGGTGTAGCGGGTAAAGCCCTTTTCCAGGGAATAGATGCCCGCGTCCCGGATGTGCCAGGGGGTGCGGAAATCCGGCTCGCCAACCCCCAGGGAGATGGCGTCCGGCATATCCTCCAGCAGGTCGAAAAATTTCCGAATGCCGGAGGGGGCCACTGACGTAATGCGGCGGTTGAGAATCTTACTGTAGTCCATCATACAAAGACAAACCCTTCTTCCTGCTTCTCCTGCTTCTTGAAGATCAGGTGGCTCTCCTTATACTTCTTGAGGATGAAGTGAGTGGCGGTGGACTTCACCGCGTCGATGGTGGACAGCTTCTGGCTGACAAACCGGGCCACCTCCTGGAGGCTGCGGCCGGAGATGATCACCGTCATGTCAAAGTCGCCGCTCATGAGATAGCACGACTCCACCTCTTCATACTGATAGATCCGCTCCGCCACCCGGTCAAAGCCGTCGTCCCGCTGAGGCTCCACCTTGACCTCGATGAGGGCGGTGACGTCCTGACGGTCGGTGGCGTCCCAGTCGATAACTGCCTTATAGCCCAGAATGATATTGTTCTTCTCATAATCCCGAATAATCTCCTCCACACGCTCAGTGGAAGTGCCGACCATAGCGGCCAGCTGCTTTTTGGACAGGGTGCAGTCCCCTTCCAGAAGCCGCAGTAAATTCTCCATCGCTTCTACCTCCTGAATCTAAACCGGCGAAATCCTCCGCCGGGTAATGGACAGACCATTTAGTTGATTATACCTTGTTCCCGCCTCAAATACAAGCAAACAGAGGTAAGAACCTGCCGAAGCTCACAAAAAATGAGGCTGCCTCACAGGGAGACAGCCTCACGGAATCCATATGATTTACGGCATAATCACGCCCGGCGGACTGCCAGAATGGGCTTATAGTAGGCGCTGCAGTATGTAATACCGTAGTCCTTGCCCAGAGCGCTGAGCAGCTGGCCGCCACCAGCGTAGAAGCCTACATGGCCGGAATAGCACAGGATATCACCCACCTGCATATTCTCCTCGCTCACTGCCTTGCCAAAGCTGCGGAAGGATGCAGAGTAACGGGGGGAGCTGATGCCAAAATGAGCCAATACCTCGTGGACAAAACCGGAGCAGTCAATGCCGTCAGTCAAGCTGTTGCCGCCCCAGACGTAGGGGTTGCCCACAAATTGCGAGGCATAGCTGATGATAGCGGAACCACTGACACTGCCGGTGGGATTTTTACCACCGCTACTGCTGGGAGCGTCGGTTGAAGAGTCAGGGGTATCAGGCGTGGAGGGCGTCTCAGGCTCCTGCTGATTTTGCTGATTCTGCTCTTCCTGACGGCGGCGCTCCTCTTCTTCCTGGCGCTTCCGCTCTTCTTCTTCCTGGCGGCGGCGCTCCTCTTCCAAGCGGCGACGCTCGGCCTCTTCCTCTTCCCGCTTCTGCTGCTCCAGGAGCGCTTTTTGAGCCTCCTGTCTGGCCAGCTCTTGCTCGGCGGCGGAGATCTCGCCTACCAGAGCCTCCTGCTGGGTAGAGAGCTGCTCAATCTGGGCGGCGTAAAGCTCCTCATTGGCCAAGATTTCATTGAGGACTTGCTCCTCCTGAATGGCAGCTTCCTCCTGCTCGGCCATCTCGCTTTCCAGTTGGGCCTTGGCTTCCTCCTGCTCAGCCTGCTCGCTCTCCAGCTCAGCCTCAGCTGCTGAGACAGCCTGACGGGCAGCCTCCAGGTTGTCCATCATGTCGTTGTCATACTTCATCACGTCATTGACAAAACTGAGCCGATCCAGCAAATCAGAGAAGCTGGCAGCTTGGAAGAGGATCTCCCAATAGGAAACGGTGCCCTCCTCCTCCATAGAGCGAACCCGCTCCAGAAACAGGTTGTAATAGGTTTCCTCCTGAACCTGGGCGTCAGCCAGCTTAACCTGAGTCTCCTGAATCATGACGTCGTACTCGTCAATAATCTCCTGGGTGGTATTGATCTGATCTGCCAAAATGCCGATCTTCTCCTCCAGCGCGTTAAGGCGCTCAATGGCGGAGTTCTCCTGCTTGGCCAGGTCATCCAAGGTTTTCTGTGCCTCAACCTGCTGGCTGGCCAGAGCTGCTTTCTGCTGGTTGAGGGCATCAATATCCGACTTGGTGGAGTTGATACTGGCCTGAGTTGCATCAATGTCCGCCTGGGTGATGGCGTGACCATACAGGACCACATCCGCCACCAGAGGCAGCAGCATCAGCAGGGCCATCAGCAGGGCGGTCACCGAAATGGCGATTCTTCTCACGTCCAAGTTGCTCTTCTTGCTCTGAGTATTTCGCTTTGCAGTCATAATCGGCCTCCCATTACACGCGCAGGAACTTTCGGATGGTACCTAAGCTGCCCAGAACACCGACGATCAGGCCGATGCCGCCAAAGGCGATGAGCAGAGGAATACGGAGCTGCTCGAAGGGGATCATTTGGATCAATTGGATATGGCTGTAGACACTGACCGCCTGAACCAGCAGCTGATACACGCCCCACTGGACCAGGAAGGCCAGCACTGCGCTACCCACACCCAACAGAATGCCCTCAATAACAAAGGGCCAGCGGACAAAACCATTGGTAGCACCCACCATCTTCATGATGGCGATCTCCCCCTCCCGGCTGGAGGTCGCTAGCTTGATGGCGTTAGAGATAATAAACAGAGAGACAATGACCAGAACTACTACCATGAGCAGGGCAATAATGACAGTAACATTTCGCATGGTAATAAAGCCATCAGCCACGTCCAAAGCGGCCGAGGTCTTAACGATCCCCTCCACTCCACGAACTTGATTCACCGTGTCCTGAAGCTGTTCAATGTCGGTCACCTGGACACTAAATCGCCCTCGAAGCACCGAGGCGGGCAGATCCCGATAGAGGCTGTCGTCCTCCAGATCCCCCACATAGTCGGCCAGGGCCTCCTCCCGGGTAATATACCGAACCTGAGCCACATTGTCGATGGCCTCAATCTGGCCGGTGAGTGCCTCGCCTTCCTCGTCAGTGAGGTTTTCGTCCACATAGGCCAGAAACTCGTTTTCCGCCATCAGAGAATCCAGATTATATTCCAGATTCATAGCAATCAGTGCAAAGCTGCCCATAATAATCAGGCAGGAGGCCATGATGCCAATGGAGGCAAAGGTCATAAAGCCATGACTCCCGGCGCCGTGAAGTCCCTCTTTGATGTAATATCCAAAGTTAAATCGTCTCATAATCGTACAAACCATTCTCCATATCGCTGATAACCCGGCCGTTGTCAATACTGATCACCCGCTTATTAAAGCAGTTGACCAAATCCCGCTCATGGGTGACCACTAGCATGGTGGTGCCCAGCTGGTTAATCTTCTCCAACAGGCACATGAGCTCGTAGGAGCGCTCCGGATCCAGATTGCCGGTGGGCTCATCGGCGATGATCGTCTTGGGATTGTTCACCAGCGCGCGGGCGATAGCCACCCGCTGCTGTTCGCCGCCGGAGAGCTCGTTGGGGAAACACTCTGCCTTTTCAGACAGGCCCACCAGATCCAGCACATAGGGGATCCGCTCCCGGATAACCTTGTTACTGGTGCCGACCACCCGCATGACAAACTCCAGATTACCCTGAACTGTCCGATTCTCGATCAGCCGGAAATCCTGAAACACCACACCCAACGTCCGGCGGAGATATGGAATCTTCCGGGGCTTGAGGGTAGCCAGGTCATAATCTCCAACCAGAATGCCGCCGGAGGTGATCCGCTCCTCTGCGGTGATCAGCTTCAGAATGGTGGACTTTCCGGAACCGGAAGGCCCCACCAAAAAGACAAACTCACCGTCTTCGATGACAAAGGAAATGTCATGCAAAGCTTCGGTCAAGTTGCTGTCATAGGTTTTTTTTACATTTGTAAATTGAATCATACCATACCAGCCGTTTCTGCCTGTAACTTCAGATTTATACATTTGGCATTATATCGTAATTTGTAACTTATGTCAATGCATATTCATGAAAAGTTCATTGAAATAGAAAAAATCTCCAATTCCAAAGGGAATTGGAGATTTTTAAACGGTATTTTCGGTGACAAATGATTACAAGTCAGGATTTAATGCCCCGGGAGCGCAGATACTGCTTGACCATGAGGGCCACCTTAAATGTAATGGCATCGTCAAACTCCCGCAGATCGAGTCCGGTGAGCTTTTTAATCTTCTCCAGCCGGTAGACCAGAGTGTTCCGGTGGACAAACAGCTTCCGAGCGGTCTCAGAGACGTTCAGGTTGTTCTCAAAGAACTTATTAATGGTAAACAGCGTCTCCTGGTCCAGAGCATCGATGGGATTTTTCTTAAAGACCTCCTGAAGGAACATCTCGCACAGGGTTGTTGGCAGCTGATAGATCAGCCGGCCGATGCCCAGGTTGTCATAGTTGACGATAGAGCGCTCGGTGTCAAACACCTTACCCACATCGATGGCCATTTGGGCCTCCTTATAGGCTCGAGCCAAATCGCGGATGTGGTTGACCACAGTGCCGATGCCGATGACCACCTTGACCTTCCGGTCGTTCTCCATGGTCTCGGAGATCTGCTGGGCCATGGCAATGAGCTCCTTGCCGCTGATTCCCTCCTGCACCTGTTTAATGAGGACCACATCTGTCTCGTTAATGGAGACAACGAAATCGCTCTGACGGTCAGGGAAAATAGCCTGGATGGCATCGATGACGGTCAGGTCAGTGGCACCCACCTGGCGGATCAGGAACACTGCGCGGGGTACCTCAGTGGCAAAATGCAGTTCCTTGGCCCGGACATAGATATCTCCCAGCATAATGTTGTCGGAGATAATGTTTTTGACAAAGGTTGCCTTGTCGTGTTTCTCCTCATAATAGACCTTCGCCCCGTTGAGGGCCACGGCTGCCATGGAGCAGATCAGCTTGGCCTGCTCGTCCTCGCCCTTGACAAAGACAGCGTAGTCAAACTGAGCGCTCCAGCCGCTGAGTGCCTTGAAAGTCTTGCCCTCGGCGACGACCACCTCGTCCCGAACGCTGTTGACAGCGCCCACTACGCTGGACCAGTTCTCCCCGATCATCGGCAGGTCATTGCAGGCAATCACCCCTCCATCTTCATCAATGACGCCGATCACCCGATCTGTACTCTCTTTCATCTGGAGAACGACGCTCTGGAAAATGCGGTTCGACATATAAAATATCTCTCCCTTCCTCTTGTGCACCAGCGGTATGAATGTCCGCTTTTCGGCTGTATCCGCCCGATTATTGACTTTTATTATACCTTCTGCTACGGATAATTTCAATAGTTTTCCGGAATTCTTTTGTACAATTCGACGAAAGGCCGGTCACAGTCTCAACAGCTTCTCAGTGCCTCCAGCTCCTCTGGGGTCAACGGACGGAGTTGTCCGGGCGCAAGGCGGTCGTCTAACTCCAGGGGACCCATGGACCGCCGCTCCAGTGCCAGCACCGGCAGTCCCCGGCTGGCCAGCATCCGCTTGACCTGGTGGAACTTCCCCTCCCGGACAATCACCCGGCAGAGCCCTGGTTCCAACAGCTCCAGCTGGGCAGGCAGGCACTTCGTTCCGTCGCCCAATACAATCCCTTCCTGAAAGGCGAAGCAGTCTGCCTCGCTGCCGGTCCCCTCCACTCTGGCCAAATAGACCTTGTCCACATGGCGGCGTGGGGAAAGCAGATCATGGGCCAGCTGCCCATCGTCAGTGAGCAGTAGCAGGCCGGTGGTATCCTTGTCCAGTCGGCCTACCGGGGCCAAACCGGGCCGTCGCAGCTCCGGAGGGACCAAATCCAGCACAGTGGGGGTGTTTCGATCCTCCGTAGCAGAGAGATAGCCCACCGGCTTATTCAGCATGAGATAGCAATGCGCACTCCAGCCCACCGGCTGACCGTCCACGCGAATATCGTCCACCTCCGGTCTCGCCTTGCAGTCTCCTCGGCGCACAACCACGCCGTTGCAGATGACTCTGCCCTGCCGGAGCAGCTCCCGGGCATCCTTCCTGGACCAGCGGCCGGTATCTGCCAACAGCTTGTCTACTCGCAGAAGTATATCCATAAAGTGGTCTCCTCTCCTCTGTCCCCATTAGGAGTTCAGAAACTCTTTTGCAGCATTTGAATTATATTATATCATATGTTCCCCGGAGGCAACATATCTTTTTCCATCACAATGTCTGGAATAGGAGGAAGATTTCATGGTGATTTACGCCGCCCGGCTCCGCTGGCGGGAGGTGTCCGCCGTGCTGACGCTGGCCGCCGCTTTTGGCCTTTGCCTGTTAGGAGGGCAGACGGAGAATCCCGCCGTCTCCGCCGCCCATCTGGCCCGGACGGAGGCAGATCAGACCGCCTATCTGGCAGAGCTGGGCTGGGAGGTCTCTGGCCCACCGGAGACAGATCAGGTGCTGCTCCCGGAAAAATTTGGCTCAGAATTCGATGCTTATCTGTCTCTCCAACAGGACGGAGGATTTGATCTGGTCCAATACGCCGGAGAGACAGTCACCCGGTACAGCTACCCTATCTCTAACTATCCCACCGGGGAGGAGGGGGTCCGGGCTGACCTGCTGGTGCTGGACGGAGAGATCATAGGCGGAGAGCTGCGCTCCGTCCAGTTGGATGGCTTTATGGCTGCGCTGCTTCCCCGAGCGTCTGTCTAGCGCCTGAAACTTTGCAGCGTCTTTGAGCCCGGAGTCACTCCCCAGTCCTACAACAATGCAGAAAACGCGCAAAAGCGCCCGCAGAGAATACGGGCGCTTTTCGCACATGGGAAGGCACTGTCAATCCTTTACCATATGTACATTGAGATGGTTATATGGAATGACGATTCCCCTTGCATCGAATGCCTTTTTCATGTCCTCCAGCAGATCATACTGGACCGGCCAGAAGTCGCTGATCTTACACCAAAAGCGGGCAGTATAGGTGACAGAGCTCTCTCCATAGGCGGTGATCCGAGCAAAGGGAGGCTCCGGCTCTGTGAGTACCATGGAATTAGTCTTAAGCACATCCAACATAACGCTGCGTACCAGATCGATATCGTTTTCATAACTGATGGAAAAAGACAAATCAATCCGGCGCAGTCCGGTCTGTGAAAAGTTTACGATGGTTCCGGAGAAAATAGTGTCGTTAGGGACCACCACAATCCGGCTGTCCACCGTCCGAAACCGGGTGTTCAGCAGGCCGATCTCCACCACGGTGCCTTCGCCGCTGGCCACCGAGACATAGTCTCCCACCAGAAAGGGCTTGGTGATCAGAAGCAAAATGCCGCCAAAGAAGTTGGCCAGGGTGTTCTGAGCAGCCAGAGCAAAGGCGGCGCCGCAGACGCTGACCAGCGCCACCAGAGAGCTGACATTAAAGCCAAAGCTGTCCGCCGCCACCAGTATTACAATGGTGTAGACCACCACCCGCAGCACAGAGCGGAAGAACTTGTGCATGGTCTGCTCCACCTTAATCTTGCTGACTGCCCGGTCGGTGATGGTCAGAATAACCTTGGCCAGCAGCAGACAGACCAGCAGAGTCAGAATGCCGTGAACCAGCGGCATGTTCAGGAAGTCCTCCAGGGTGCGCACCGGCTGATCTCCCACCAGGTTGGCCAGCGTCTCCTGCACCTCAGGCAGGGCCGCCGTCTCCAGAGTCTTTGTCAGGGGCATAGTTCCTCTCCTTTCACAGGGATTTGAAAAAAGAGGACTGGCACAGGGCCAGTCCTCTCTGATGCAAGGGAAAAATTAGTCGTTGATGGCGATGACGACGCCGGAACCGACGGTACGGCCACCCTCACGGATAGCGAAACGCAGGCCGTTCTCGATAGCGATCGGGGTGATCAGCTCAACGTCCATGTCCACGTTGTCGCCGGGCATGCACATCTCAACGCCCTCGGGCAGAGAGATGATGCCGGTAACGTCGGTGGTCCGGAAGTAGAACTGGGGCCGATAGTTGTTGAAGAAGGGGGTGTGACGGCCGCCCTCGTCCTTCTTCAGGACGTAAACCTGGCCCTTGAACTTGGTGTGGGGATGGATGGAGCCCGGCTTGCAGATGACCTGGCCGCGCTCGATGTCGGTACGAGCGATACCACGCAGCAGGACGCCGACGTTGTCGCCAGCCTCAGCGAAGTCCAGCAGCTTGCGGAACATCTCGATGCCGGTGACGACGGAGGTCTTCTTCTCCTCGGACAGGCCGACGATCTCGACAGGCTCGTTCATCTTCAGGGTGCCGCGCTCCACACGGCCGGTAGCCACGGTGCCGCGGCCGGTGATGGTGAACACGTCCTCGACGGGCATCAGGAAGGGCATGTCGGCCTTACGGTCGGGAGTGGGGATATACTCGTCGACAGCGTCCATCAGCTCCTTGATGCAGGCATACTCGGGAGCGTTGGGATCGTCGGACTCGCAGATCAGGGCATTCAGAGCGGAACCCTTGATGATGGGGGTGTCGTCGCCGGGGAACTCGTAGAAGTCCAGAGTCTCACGGACCTCCATCTCGACCAGCTCCAGCAGCTCCTCATCGTCGACCTGATCGCACTTGTTCAGGAAGACAACGATATAGGGCACGCCGACCTGACGGGCCAGCAGCAGGTGCTCCTTGGTCTGAGCCATGGGGCCGTCGGTAGCAGCGATAACCAGGATAGCGCCGTCCATCTGAGCAGCGCCGGTGATCATGTTCTTGATATAGTCAGCATGGCCCGGGCAGTCAACGTGAGCATAGTGACGCTTGTCAGTCTCATACTCGACGTGAGCGGTGTTGATGGTGATGCCGCGCTCCTTCTCCTCGGGGGCCTTGTCAATGTTGTCATAGGACTCATACTTGGCCTTGCCGGAGAAAGCCAGATACTTGGTGATAGCGGCAGTCAGAGTGGTCTTGCCGTGGTCAACGTGGCCGATGGTGCCGATGTTGACATGGGGCTTGCTGCGGTCAAACTTTTGCTTAGCCATGATGGATTTTCCTCCTCAATGAACAAATTCAGAATTGAATACAGAGTTGGTTGGCACACTATAGGGTCATTGTACCCTATAGCGTGCGAAAATGCAACTGTTTTTTTGAGAACTGGGGCTCAAAATCAGCCCTTCTGTCCCCGGCCGGCGATGATCTTCTCGGCGATGGACTTGGGCACATCCACATAGTGGCTGGGCTCCATGGTGTACTGGCCGCGGCCCTGGGTGCGCGAGCGCAGGTCAGTGGCGTAGCCGAACATCTCAGCCAGAGGCACATGGGCGTCCACCTGGGTGGCGCCGCTACGGGGCTCCATACCCTGAATCATGCCGCGGCGGCTGTTCAGGTCGCCGATGACATCACCGATATACTCATCGGGGGCAGTGACACAGACCTTCATGATGGGCTCCTGAAGGACAGGGTCAGCCTTGCGCATAGCCTCCTTGAACGCCATGGAACCGGCAATCTTAAAGGCCATTTCGGAGGAGTCGACCTCGTGATAAGAGCCGTCATACAGGGTGACCTTCACGTCAACCACGGGATAGCCAGCCAGCACGCCGGCCTGCAGGGCGCCCTGAATACCGGCGTCGACAGCGGGGATGAACTCCTTGGGGATGGAGCCGCCCACGACAGAGTTGACGAACTCGTAGCCCTTGCCGGACTCGTTGGGCTCGACAATGATCTTGACGTGGCCGTACTGGCCGGAGCCGCCGCTCTGGCGCTTGTACTTTGTCTCCTGGTCCACCTTCTTGCGGATGGTCTCCTTGTAGGCGACCTGAGGGGCGCCCACGTTGGCCTCCACCTTGAACTCACGGAGCAGACGGTCCACGATGATCTGCAGGTGGAGCTCGCCCATGCCGGCGATGATGGTCTGACCAGTCTCCTCGTCAGTGTAGGTCTTGAAGGTGGGGTCCTCTTCAGCCAGCTTGACCAGGGCAATGGTCATCTTCTCCTGACCGGCCTTGGTCTTGGGCTCGATGGCCACCCGGATGACCGGCTCGGGGAACTCCATGGACTCCAGAATGATGGGATGCTCACCGTCGCACAGGGTGTCGCCGGTGGTGGTGTTCTTCAGGCCGACAGCGGCGGCGATGTCACCGGCGTAGACCTGCTCGATGTCCTCCCGGTGGTTGGCGTGCATCTGCAGGATGCGGCCGATCCGCTCACGCTTGCCCTTGGTGCTGTTCTGAACGGCAGCGCCGGTGGGAATGGTGCCGGAATACACGCGGAAGAAGGTCAGACGGCCCACATAGGGGTCGGTCATGATCTTGAAGGCCAGAGCGGAGAAGGGGGCCTCATCGCTGGAGGGACGCTCCTCTTCCTCATCGGTCTCGGGGTTGACGCCCTTGATGGGGGGGATGTCAACGGGAGAGGGCATATAGTCCACAATGGCGTCCAGCAGCTTCTGAACACCCTTGTTCCGATAGGAGGTGCCGCAGACCACGGGAACAATCTTGTTCTCGATGGTGCCCTTGCGCAGGGCAGCACGGATCATATCGGTGGGAACCTCTTCCTCCTCCAGGACCATCATCATAATGTCCTCGTCCAGGTCGGCCACGCTGTCGAGCAGCTTGGTCCGGTACTCCTGGGCAAGCTCCATCATGTCTTCGGGGATGGGCTCGACACGCATGTCCTTGCCCATCTCGTCGTAATAGACGTCGGCGTTCATCTCCACCAGGTCGATGATGCCCCGGAAGTCGGCCTCAGCACCGATGGGGAGCTGAATGGGCACGGCGTTGGCCTTCAGGCGCTCATGGATCATATCCAGAACGTGATAGAAGTTGGCGCCCATGATGTCCATCTTGTTGACGTAGATCATGCGGGGAACCTTGTAGTGGTCAGCCTGACGCCAGACGGTTTCAGACTGAGGCTCCACGCCGCCCTTGGCGCACATGACGGTGACAGAACCGTCCAGCACGCGCAGGGAGCGCTCCACCTCCACCGTGAAGTCCACGTGGCCCGGAGTATCAATGATGTTGATTCGATGATCCTTCCAGAAGCAGGTAGTAGCGGCAGAGGTAATGGTGATGCCGCGCTCCTGCTCCTGAACCATCCAGTCCATGGTAGCGGTGCCTTCGTGGGTCTCACCGATCTTGTGATTTACGCCGGTGTAGTAGAGGATACGCTCGGTAGTGGTGGTCTTGCCAGCGTCGATATGAGCCATGATGCCGATATTTCTGGTCATTTCCAGAGAAACTTTTCTAGGCATTGTATATGCTCCTTATATGAGTGTATAGGTGGCTGGGATTACCAACGGAAGTGGGCGAATGCCTTGTTGGACTCGGCCATCTTGTGGGTATCCTCACGCTTCTTGACGGCATTGCCGGTATTGTTAGCGGCATCCATCAGCTCGCCGGCCAGGCGCTCCTTCATGGTGCGCTCGCTACGGCTGCGGGCATAAGTGGTCAGCCAGCGCAGGCCGAGAGTCTGGCGGCGTGCGGGACGGACCTCGATAGGCACCTGATAGGTGGCACCGCCCACGCGGCGGGCCTTAACCTCCAGGCTGGGCATGATGTTTTCCATAGCGGCATGGAACACCTCCAGGGCGTCCTTACCGGTCTTCTCCTGGACGATGTCAAAAGCGCCGTAAACGACCTTCTGGGCAACGCCCTTCTTGCCATCCAGCATAATGCTGTTGACCAGCTTGGTCACCAGCACGGAATTGTAGATGGGATCGGGGAGGATCTCCCGCTTGGGTACATTTCCTCTTCTGGGCACTTTACTTCCCTCCTTCATAATATGATTTCATAGGTACTCGAAAACTGCTTCAGATCAGTCTCCGTGCAGACAGGCGAGCCTGTCCAGTGCCTGCCGAAGATTCTTACCCGAATCTATGATAAGCGTCTTCGAGCAAGGCTGTGCCTTGCGCTCATGCGCAAAAAGTGCTAAAGAGTGTTTTTGGGCGAATTACTTCTTCTTCGCCTTGGGACGCTTGGCGCCGTACTTGGAACGGGCCTGCATCCGGCCATTGACGCCCTGGGTGTCCAGAGTGCCGCGGATGATGTGGTAACGAACACCGGGCAGGTCCTTGACACGGCCGCCGCGGATCATGACCACAGAGTGCTCCTGCAGGTTGTGGCCCACAC
>JBJDXT010000013.1:0-13911 GCA_051866795.1 Candidatus Onthomonas sp.
GGTTCTGGATTGCCATGACTTATTCCTCCTCTTCCGCCGCTTCCGGCGTACCGGTCTGATTGTCTCGCTTCGTGTGCAGGTCGGCCCATTTCTGATAATAGCCCAGGGCGAAATAGGACTGCTCCTCCAGGGACAGGGTTGTGGGCACACGGTCTCCCAGGGCGACGTACAGCTCCGCCAGACGGTCCCGCAGATATCTGGCCTGTGCGCCGCTTTCGATTTTATCCAGGTGATAGTTGGACAGGCGATTCAGCTGGCTGAGCACCAGCGCCGGCGTCCGGCTGGCCGAGGCGTAATAGCGCTGAATGACGCCGGCATTGACGTCCTTCATGGCCCGCTGCTGAATCTCCGCGTAGACCGCCATCAGGCCGCCGCAATGATAGGCGGGCTCAGGATGGTTCAGATTGTATTTCTCCATCAGTTCTTCTCCCCTCTTTCGGTCCTTTCGAATCAGCCAGACCTTCAGCCACTGGCAAGCCCAGCCGTCCGGCACCGGAACCTGGCCGGTCCCCTCTCCACCGTCTCCATCGGAGAGCATCTGGGAGCGGATGTAGGCCAGCGCCCGAACAGCGACAGTATCCGGCAGCGGCGCGCCGGTGAGAATGGAAGTAATGATCCCGGAGGTCAATCCGGAAAGCTCCTTGCTCAGGCGCTCAAAGGGCCTGCTGTCCACCTTCTGGCGCTTGAGCAGATACATCAGGCGCTTGACCAGTTTGCAGCTTTTCAGCGGCGCGGTGCCGTGGGAATTGGTCAGGCGCAGGTCCTGATGCCAGAGGGCCAGACTGCGCTGCAAATCCGGATAGCTTCCCCGCTCGTACCGCCGGATCATCACTCTGCCGCCGACGCCGGTGAGCAGCAGGATATAGTAGCTCACGTCCTCCAACGGCGGCGGCTGCAGGCCGGAGTCCACGCTCTCCACCAGCTGATCCGCTCTCTTCCGGGCCGCAACCTCCCGGCTCTCCCGATCGGCGTCGGACAGCTCCTCCGCGTCGTCATCCGGCAAGTCAATGTCAACGTCAAAATCCATGAAGTCCCCGCAGCTGAGGATGGGGTCGCTCTCCCGGGGAATATCCCGGTCATACCAGTGGACGAATTTCATCCCCGCCAGGATGGGTGCCTGGGTCAGCAGATGATCCAGCGCCGCCTTGACCGCCCCGAAGGCCTCCTCCGAGACAGGGGCGTTTTTTGCCTTTTTCAGCCCATAGGAGCAAAAGGCATTTTTATCAAAGCAGATCAGCGCGTCTCCCCGGGCATGTCCGCCCACCACCTGGAGGCCGCTGATGGGGGTGGTTGTGACGGCCGGGACGGTGGGCTCGCCGGTGATCAGGCACACGGTACTGCCCGCCGCGCCGGATTTTTTGAACCGGAGGCGATAGTGCTGCCACCATTCCTGCACCCGCTCGCTCTCCAGGACAGAACGGTATCCCACTTTAAAGGTGATACGGTCCCCGTCCTTGATTTTCCTGGCGTCCAGCCGGCTCCGGATCTGTGCCGCGGTCTCCCCGTTTTCCAGGGCAGCGGCGCAGAGCTGCAGCATCGGCTCCGCCTCTCCGCCCGCTTTCAACGTCTCCAGGAAAAAGCGGCTTTTTTCAGTGGGTGTCTCCGGCAAAACCACCGACCGCTTTTCCAGCAAGGCATTACACTTGTCCTTACCATTGGCCAGGCTGCCGATATCCGGCGCGGGAACAGCCGTCTCATCTCCCAGCTCGATGTCTTGAAAGGTACCGTCCTCATAGAGCAGAATGTACGCCCTGACCGTCTTGTTCACATATCCGGCGGGAAGGGTCAGATGATGGGCCAGGGCATAATCATACAGGGCTCTCAGCATAGCCGATCCCCCTTCAATACCTCCGGACTGTCATAGGGCGGGATCTGAATCACGCCGTGCTCCATGACCGCGTGAAACAGGGACAGCCTGGTCCGGGTCTTTTTGGTGACGGCAAAATCGTCCGGGGCAAACAGGTCATAGACCATGAGGCCCGCATCCATGGACAGGTCAATGGGTTTCTTTTGATGGACAGCAGGGTCATATTCCTCGAAATAGGCCACAAACTCCCGCAGGCCCAGGGCTGGCTGCATATAGCATTTCCCCGCCCGGATCCGGCGGCGGGCCTGCTCATAGAGCTGTGCTTTCGTCCCCCGGAAGCCGGGACGGGGCACGATGGACGCCGCAATCCGATAGCGGACGTCCTTGAGGGCAACCGTCTGCCGCTGGGTGCGCTCCTCGTCTGTATAGATCGGCTGATTGCTGACGGTACACTTTACCTCATTGCGCTTGAAGCTGATGTACTGCAGCTCGTTGAGCACCTCAATCCGATGCACCGCCCAGTTAAACTCGGTGGGCTTTGCGTAGATGGCGGATAGGATACCCCGGGCCGCCGACGGGGTGGGAAACGGCTCAGACAAGCGTTCTACTTTTGCCGTCGGTGAGGTAAAACAGGCAAAATCTCCCCATACTTCAATGACGATTTCTTCCAAATGGTTCACCTCCGTTTTCCGGGCCCCGGGCGATGCATCGGGGCTTCCACATGAATATGGATTGATTCAGCTCCCCTCCGGGCAGGCCTTCGGATTGACACGAAACGGCCTGCCCGCAATCTCCGGAAATTCCGGTCAAATCCATGCTAAACCAGATGTGCAAAAATGTCAAGTAATTGTATGCATATGTCAAACAAACGGGAGCATCGCCGCCTCTTCCGACAGCTGGAGCCCCATGTCCTCTGTATAGCAGTCCTCACACTGTGGGCGGAGCACATAGAAGCCGCTCTCCCGGTCGGATTTACGTCCCCGCTTTGCAAAAAAGAGGGGTTCAGCCAGCTCTGTCAGCCTGTCTCTCTGGCTGTTTGAGACGGTGACTGTAATGCCCGAGGCGCACCGTATCAGCCCCGGCGTAATGCCCTGCGCAAGCGCCTGTGCCCGTAAGGACTGGTATTCCGCCTCTTTTCCGAGCCAGGGCACAATGACGCGCCCCCCCTGGTCGGGAATCAGCTGATATGCCCGGTCAACGTCCGCAAAGCTGCGATCCCGGATCGCCTTTGTCAGTGCCTCCTTGTCTTTGGCCTCCCGGAATAAAAGCTGATAGTATTCTTTGATATGCGCCGGGTTGTGGATATCAATGGGGTGATGGTGATTCAAATACTCCACCTTGCGGGCAGCGGCCTCATACCACCTGTCGGGATAAAGCGGCTCCGCCTCCTCCGGGACAAAGACAACCACCTGTCCCCCACCCGCAAGGCGTCCGTTGCGGTTGCAGCGGCCCGCAGCCTGAATGATCGCCTCCAGCGGGGCCAACGCACGGAAAACGGTGTCAAAGTCAAAATCCACACCGGCCTCGATGCATTGGGTCGCCACAACCCGGCAGGGCAGCCGGGCGTGCAGCCGCCGGTTGATCTCCGCGACCAATGCCCGGCGATGGGCAGGACACAGGTCGGTGGTCAGGAAAAACACCTCCCGGGTCGGGCACTGCTCCTTCAGGATCTGATACAGCGTCCTCGCGTGCTTCCGGAGATTGACAATGGTGCAGACACTTTTCTGTTCCGCCATTTGGGCTGCAAGCTCCTCCAGCGGAACCGGCCGGTCCAGCTGCCAGTCCACTCTGGTCCGCGCCAGCGCCTGATAGAGCCGGGCGTGGTCCGGAAGTACCTCCCGGGGCTGCCAGGATACCGTTTTCAGCGCGTCAAAATCCGGCTGCGTGGCGGTGGAGAAGAGCATGGTGCAATGGTATCGGCCGCAAAGCTCATTCACCGCCTGCAGGGTTGCGGAGGTGAGCTCCGGCGGCAGGCTTTGGGCCTCGTCAAAGACGACGACGCTGTCTGCAATGTGATGGAGCTTGCGGCAGTCGGTGGGCCTGCGGGCAAAGAGGGACTCAAAAAAGCGCACAGAGGTGGTGACAATCACCGGCACGCTCCACCGGGCGGCAAATTCCCGGTCTGTATCGTCCAGATTGCTCTGGCTGTGATCCTCCAGCAGCTCCGGGAAAATCCGGCGGTAGACGTCTGCGTTCTGCTCTGTCAGCGTGAGGTATGGAAGGACAATGATAATGCGGCGTTTCCCGGTAAAAAGGCAGTGCCGCAGTGCAAAGTGAAACAGTGCCAGCGTTTTTCCGGTTCCAGTGGGCGCCGTCAGCGTAAAAAGTCCCTCCGGCTGCTCCCCCATGGCGCCGCAGCGCTCAAACACCTCATCCCTCAGACGGTTCACCCCGGCATCCGAGTCGGAGTTCTGCCGGAGATTCTCCCGATACTCATACAGCCTTTGCAGCACCTGTTTTGCGTCAAAGTGGTCCAGTGTTGTCTTGCTCAGGTAATCCGGATCTTCTTCCTGGGCCGAGGAACTGTAATCCGCGTCAACCAGACAGGAGAAGAGCATTCGGGTACAGAGCATTGTCACCAGATTGGTGGCGTTTCCCGGACACATGGCGCTCCGGAGCGAGAGCCTGAATTGGGGGAAATCGGCGGAAAACTGCCGCCAGGCGGCCATATACTGCTGCATTCCGGCCAATGCAGCCTGTTTCCGGTCGTTTGCCTGAATGGGACAGTCTGAGCTGAGGCTTTCTCTCAGTACCGGCTCCAGCAGCTCAAATTCCACCAGGCCGTCATGGTGGCCGTTGATCGCCTCCATGACAGGCTGATAGAGGCGCTGAACTGCCGGGCGTTTCGCCGGCGGAATCTTTTGCAGCAGACAAAACAGCATGGCCGCCCCACAGACCGCATGATCCACATTGGTCCTTTTCCCCGTCAGAACATCCTGAAACCAGTCGCTGTACTTGCCGAAATCATGGAGCAGTCCCGCAATTTCCCCGGCGGATTCGCACGCAAAAGCAGCTCCGTACCCACCTGCCAGTTCGGAAACCGCGGTGAGATGCCGGTCCACTGTAAGCTGTTCCCCACCCGCGCCTTTTGATTTTGCATAAAATGTCCTGTTTTCCATTCAAACCCCTCTTTTGAAAGTTCTTCCTGCTTTATTTTATATGATTATCGGCCTGCTTACTCAAACCGATAATCATATCCGGAATTGTGCTTTGAAACCAAGTTCCCGATGTCTGAACTCCGAAAGGGCCAAATACACATACGGAGGACTTATATTACAGGAAAGACATCTTTGACAAAAATGTTGACTTATAATTAAGGACGGCCGGTGATTTATGTGCCGTTTGATAACTGGTGCATGGAAACAGAATTTAATCTTGCTGAATGTAATATATTTGCATGTGTTATGCAAAATTCAGCCATCTGTTCAGGTGTTTCCTGCATTCCATTTTCAATCCACATAAATACGATGTTAGAGAGTGCTCCCAGCCAAAAATACTTCAGATACCGTTCCTCTGGTTTCAGGTCAGACGTCTGGCTGACAAAACGGCGATTCATTTCCATAATAAATCGGTGTGCCATCCCGGCTTTCAGAATAATTTTAAACGGGTGCGAATCCTGCGAGATCACCCGGAACAGCTCACAAAAAGCCTCATAGCGACCATTTTATTGATGATACAATTGTTACATGCTTGAATAGTAACATACCGGTTTCAATGCGTCAATCCAGGCCTTTTTTCTGTGCTGTCATAACACTTCCTTAATCTGTTTTTATTTTGTCAGGGCAATACCGCATCATTCTACGTGCCGGTACTGTGGGAGAAGAGGTAAATCCCCTCCAAAATGTGAAGCGGAAAACGCCCTGCAACCTGTTCTCCCTGGCAGATCACCACATTTTCTCCGTCCAAAGCGGCATAGCCATCCTCCAAGGTGGCAAAAAGAGTGTTGAGCAGATGTCTCATAATCCTCCCTCCAATTCCTGTCTCATATATTTGGCCACGCTTTGGGTCCTCATCAGTTTCGGAAGGCAGAGATTTTTCAGGGAACAGGCATTGCAGGCTTTCGAGGTTTTGACCTTCGGGGTATATCCCCGCCGGTACAGTTGGTGCATCTCTCCGGCAGTATTCCGCACCAGCTCCCGCAGCTCCGGGGTAAATGAAACCGTCTGCCGGTGCCGGGTCTCTCCGTAATAGAGGGCCCCCTCCGGCGCCTCTGTGCAGAGCATCGCCTCCAGACACATAGCCTGTGCGCAGAGCTGGGCCAGGTCGGACTGATCCGGCTTGGAGGATCCCCGCTTATACTCCACCGGATAGGGCCTCCAGCGCCCCGGCGTCCCGGCGTCCCGGCCAGGGGAACACCCTGATCGTCCTTGTGAAACTCCACCACATCGCAGGCTCCGGAATCTCTCCATATGCCCCGGGTGCTTCGTCAAAGTCGCAGGGTTCCACATAGCCCTGGCACTCCCGGGTACCCAGGAAAATATCCCGGCGTCCTCCCTTTCGGATCATTCTGCAGGCAACATTGTGGTGCTTGTTCTCTTCCCGGTCCTCCGCCAGCTCCGGCCGGTTATCGTTCCACTCAAAGTGGGCCCGCACCTGGTAGCGCACCTGCTTCAGATAGGTATAATAGGCCAGGTCGTTGCGTTTCTCGTCTTTTTGGTATTTACTGGTCCGAATCCCCTTGACCTCCGTCTGGATGGGATTCATCACCTGCACTGCGTCAATGTACCAGATAATGGTAGGATTCCAGTAGACGGAGGAGAGGACGCCCTTCAGGGCCTCATAGGTGGGCGCCTGGTAGGTACACTTCTCCCCGCCCACCCGTGTGATGGGATCGGTGAACGGAGCGTAATCCCCGGTCACCTGGAATTCCACAATGTTTGGGTATACTGGTTTGGACATTCTCACACCTCCAAATAGTTCATACTGCCGGGCACCGGCGTCAGGCCGGTCTCCCGGTCATAAAAATTCTGGTTCAGGATAAAAACAGAGCCGTTCAGTCGGGTATCAGCTCCTCCGAAAATACGGGCGGGGCAATACGATTCATATACCGGGCTGTATCCTGCAATTGATTTTTTAATACAAAATTCACTCACACTTATGGACTTATAAGATATGATGTCGCTGGTTGTTAGAATTTTGCCGTTATGTATACACATGTCTGTCCGTCAGATAAATTGCAAAACAAAAAATCCTCCCTCCCAATCGGAATACACCATCAACCGATTGGGAAGGAGAATCCGCGGCACACCCCCGTGTTCTGGCGCTTGTTTTCCGGCAGGAAAGAGAAGGATAGGAAAGCAACCGAAAGCAAGCATCTGCCGTCCGCACAAGACAATCAAGCCGAAGTCACTCCAAAGCCATCTGGTTTCCGCAGGTGGCTTTGGACTGCCCGCTCCCCCTCCGGGGAGCGGGTTTTTGTCCATCAGGCAGAGCGCATTTGCTTACGCCTGTGCTTCCTCTGCCAGCTCTTTCTTATAGCTGCGCAGAACCAGAACCTCTGCACCAGCCAGGATCACCAGCAGCGCCACGTCAGCGACGATGAACATGGTCACCCAGGCGGGCATACCAGACTCGGCCGCCATCACGTTGGAGTTGGCCTGCGCGTACAGGTTCTCATGGGCGGCATTCCGCAGCGCGATCACGGTGCCGGCATCCTCGGTATCGCTGACCAGGGTGGGATCGGCGGCAAAGGACAGGCCCTTGGTCAGGCCGGTACGGATGCCCCGGTTCAGATCCATGTAGAAGGAGGCCAGCGGGTCCATAGCATCGGTGATAACCGCGCCGTGGAAGCCCCACTCGCTGCGCAGGACCTGATTCAGCAGCGCCTCAGAGCTGCCGCACCATTCAGAGCCGACGCTGTTGAAGGCGGTCATGACAGCAGTGGACTTGCCGTCCTTGAAGGCGGACTCAAATGCCTTCAGATAGATCTCACGGAAGGCCTGCTCGGTGGTCCAGGTGCAGATGCCGTTGGTACGGTTGGTCTCCTGATCGTTCAGCACAAAGTGCTTCAGATAGACCATCATGCCCTGCTCGGTGGCGCCCTTCACCTCTAGGCCGCCCATAATGCCGGAGAGGGTGCCGTCCTCGGAGTAATACTCAAAGTTCCGGCCGGAGAAGGCGCTGCGGTGAATATCCATTGCAGGGCCATACCAGCCGGTGATGCCCAGCTGAGCGGCCTCGATGCCCATCTGCGTGCCCCGGCGATAGGCCAGATCCTGATTCCAGGTGGCTGCAATCATGGTGGCGCAGGGATAGGCGGTGCCGGAATTGTCGTTATAGTTGCTCTTCAGACTGGCGGGGCCGTCGGAGTCGATGGACTCCGGAGCCTTGATGGAATCTATAGCGGTGCTCTTGCTTCCGCCATCAGTGACCATGTTTACCATCTCGTCCACGGTGAGCTGATCCAGCAGGGTCTCCCACTGGGGATCGTCATAGTCCAGCCCCACCATGTCAGCCAGGGTGAGTCCGTTCTGCGCGCCGGTGGTGGGCATCTCCGCATTGGGATCGTCATAGTCGGCCGCGTCAAAGGTGTACTTGCACTGATAGTTGGCCATCTCTTCGGCAGTCATCTCGTAGTCAGCAGGTGCGGCGGTGGCCTCAACGTAGTTGGCAAAGCCATCGGCGCGGCTCAGATAGGTGACGTGGCCGCGGGCCTGGTCAAACTGGTTGACAGCGGCCACGCCGTCGGTGGAGCGGGCGCCGTCGTGCTCGTCGTTGTAAATGACATCGGCATCCACGGTGATGGTCTCAGAGTCGAGAACGGTGTGCGCGTCAGCGTTCAGGGAGACGATGTAGTCGCCGCGCTCCAGGACATAGCAGCCGTAGCCGGTGTCGTCATAGGAGGCCATATCCTCCAGGTTGAAGGAGACAGTCCGCACCTGAGAGGCGCCGGGCTCCAGCAGATCGGTCTTGGCAAACTCCAGCAGGTTGGCGCTGGACTTCTCAATGCCGCCGTTATAGTAGGGCGGGTTGAAGTAGATCTCAGCCACATCCCTGCCGGCCACGTCGCCGGTGTTGGTGACAGTGACCTCCACGGTGACGGTGGTGCCGTCGTTGGTGAGGTTGGTGATCTCCTTGTCGAAGCTGGTGTAGCTCAGGCCGTAACCGAAGGGATACTGGACGGTGGCATCATAGTCGATCAGGCCCTCTGCAGCGGCGGTCTCGTAGAACTTGTAGCCCACATAGATGCTCTCCACATAGTTCACGAACTTGGCCGTGCCGGTGCCACCGGTGATCTCGTCGGAGTTGGAGTACTCAAATTCGCCGTAGTTATTGCTGGTGGGGGTGTTCTTCAGGTCATAGACCCAGGTATCCACCGTGCGGCCGGAGGGATTGACCTCGCCGGAGAGGATTTTGCCCAGAGAATTGAAGCCGTAAGCGCCGGCACCGGCCACCCAGACAACAGAGCTGATATTGTCATAGTCCTTGATCCAGCCCATCTCCAGAGGGTTGGAGGAGTTGACGATGACATAGACCTTGGAGAACTCGCTGGTGACCCGATCCACCAGTGCAATCTCCCGGTTGCTCAGCTCCAGATAGCTCTTGCTGGAGTCAATATCGTCCTCCTGGGTGGAATAGACCACATCGCCGCCCATCTGGGTCTTGTTGTAGGTGCAATCCGTGGAGTAGACGTCCGGAAGATCCATGCCCTCTCCGCCGGAGCGGGTCAGCACAATGACCGCCGTGTCAGAGAACTCCTTTGCCTGCTCAAAAATGCCCGCATTGTCATAGTCGTCCATGGTGGGCTGCACGATCGTCCAGTCCACACTGCCCATGCCGACCTCGGGACGGTCTGCCCGATAGTCCACATAGAACTGGGACAGGTCGTCGTTGAGCGTAAAGCCCGCATTTTTCAGGCCCTGCAGCAGGGAGACCGCGCTGGACTCATCCACATCGCCGGAGCCGGAGCCGCCGTAGATGGGCTGGGTGCTGCCCCAGCCGAAGACGTTCAGCTTGGTGTCCGTGCTGATGGGCAGGGAACCGTCGTTTTCCAGCAGGACGATGCCCTCATCGGCGATATCCTCCACCAGCTCGGCAGAGGCAGCCATAGTCTCCTCGTCCAGCTCCTTGGATCCGGCCAGCACCTGGTTCAGCAGGGAGTACTCGGTGCCCAGGCAGATCCAGTTCACCGCAATCGCGATGACCAGGACGGCAGCCAGGAAGGACTGCCAGCGGATCATGGAGCGCTTGGCCTCTCCCTGTTTGTGCACCACAATGCTGACCACCAGGGCAGCGGCAATGGCGACGGCAATCAGGATCAGCTGGGGGGCGCAGGCAGCGATGTTGCTGTACACATCCTCAATCGAGACCTTGACGGAACCGCCGAACATCAGGTTGTAGATGTTCGCGCCGATGACAGCCAGCGCAATTACGATGACTGCCGCGATGATCGCCGGGATCAGCCAGCGGTTCTTCTTTTTCTGTTGCTTCATAATGTTCCTCCTTTTGTTTTCGTTCCTTTGCTTTTGACGAAGGGCATCTCTGATCCCGGGTTTGATCTGCCGCTCCGCCGGTTGAGGCCACTATAGCAGAAACAAAAAGCGTTTTGTTCGGATCGGTACGAATGGTCAGAATACGGTATGAGCGGTCAAAAAAACGCCCTCCCGTCTTTCCAACAGGAGGGCAAAGGTAAATTCAGTTGTCCCGCTCGGGGAGGAAGCTATGTACGATAAACCATCCGTTCTCTTCCCGGATATCCAGGCTGCCGTCGCACCGCTCCACCACCTGACGTATCATCTTCATGCCAATGCCGTGATTGTCCCGATCCGGCTTGCTGGTGTGGAGCTTTGGGTTCTCCTGCAGCACGGAACGGTCAATCTTGTTTCGCACCTCGATGGAGAGGTATCCCTTTTTCTCCTGCATGGCGCAGTAAATGTCCGGATGCTCCGTCTGCTGGGAGGCCTCAATCGCGTTATCCAGTAAATTGAACAGCAGGCTGCACAGCATCTGGGGCTGCACCTTCAGATTCTTCGGCACAAGCACGTCCAAAACGATGGGAATCCCCTTCTGCCGGGCCTCCATGACCTTTTGGGAGAGGATCATGTCCACCAGCTGATTTCCCGTGGACACCTGCTCCTGGCGCTGGAACTCCGGCCAGATGACCTGATCCAGAAACGCCTGCATCTGCTCGTATTTTCCCTGCTTGAGCAGCGCCTCCAGATAGAAGTAGTTGTTCTTCAGCTCATGGCGGGCAATCCGGGTCTGCTCCAGCATAACCTGGGCGTTGTCCATCTGCCGTACCTGAAAAGCCAGACTCTGGTTGGTCAGCTGCAGATCCAGCTGGTGCTCCATCT
The DNA here is from genome assembly GCA_051866795.1 of Candidatus Onthomonas sp. Lineage (GTDB taxonomy): Bacteria > Bacillota > Clostridia > Oscillospirales > Oscillospiraceae > Onthomonas. Next base: position 11,101 of record JBJDXT010000013.1, read on the forward strand.
CCTGAGCCAGACGGATAAACAACGCATAGACGGAAAAGCTGACCGCCAGCATCAGCGCATTGAAGTAAAGACTGCTGGACATTGTGGTATTCATAATCGATTCGTACAGCAGAATCAGGAAAATCGGCGTCAGGATCGAGATGCACCAATACCCCGGCGAGATCTTGGTTCGGATGGGCTTTGTCATCTTTTTGCACAGAATGGCGGACAAAAGGATCATGACGAGCCCCAGCAGATAGATTGCTGCCTGGGCCCACAGCTCATTGCCGAAGAGCGCCGCCCATCGGTCAATACTTCTTTTATACAGGAATGAGACAAAAAGGACACAGTCTTTAAAAAACAGAATCGTCACCAGGAACTGCTGCCAGCATCCCTTCAGGCACAGGACAGAAAAGAAAAAGCCCGCGCAGACTGCCAATACCATGTACAGTCCGAAGCGGACGTTCATGGGCATCAGGCCCCAGATCTCATTGGCAGCGATGACAAAGGAGTTGCTGACAAAAAAGCCCGTCACGGAGAATGCTGCCGCCAAAAGCATCTTTCCCCGGCGGAATTTCCACGGGAAGATCGCCATCATGGTTCCGACCATGGCGATGCACTCCACAAGGCCGTCATAGTCAAAGATCTGATTCCAAAATACACTCATCCCTCACACCTGCTCCATCGGAAGTATTCCTCTTTGATCTGATTCCTGCGCCGCCTGCTCAGGGGAACCGTCTCTCCCTGGTCCAACAAAACGGTGTCCAGATCAATGCGGTAAATGTAATAGGGGTTCACCAGATAGCTGCGATGTACCTGTATAAAGGAATCCGGCTCCAGCTGCCGGCAGATGTCCTGAAACCGGATTTTTACCTCTTCCGCCTTCTCCACGCTGCACAGACGGCAGTATTTGCCCCGGGCCTCCACATAGACCAGCCTGCGGATATTGACGGAATAGACCGTACCGTCACTCTCATCCGAAAAACGAAGCCATTTGTCACTGCGGCGTTCCAGCTCCTGGATCAGATCCTGACAGAGCTTGTCGATCTCCTCCTGAAAGCGGCTTTTCCGGACAAGCCGGAAGGGCTGCACATCAAAGGTCTGGAACACCAGCTCCTCCTTGTTGGAGACGAAAACCACCAGAGAGTCCCCGCCCGCCTGCCGGAACTGCCGGCAGAGCTCAATGCCGTTGAGTTCCGGCATATCGATGTCCATGAGCAGGATATCGTAGCAGATGCTGCCGCCCAGCCGCTTCAAAAGCTCCTCCGGGTCCAGATAGCTGTCCACCGTCACCGGAATATGCCGCCGCTGAAACCGCTCCTGTATCACTGTTGAAAGATAAGAAGCAAAGGCCGCTTCATCATCACAAACCGCAATGGTATACATGGGCAGCCGCTCCTTTCTCTGCGCGCTGTTTGAATTATTATAATGCGTACTGAACAAAGCCAATGGGCCATTCAGCCCAAAATCCTTGCACGTTCCATGGAAATATTGAAATGCTTCCATGGAAATACGCATTATAACAATGGCTGAATTCTATGCAAGAGGCTGTTTACAGCCACTTGCATAGAATTGCGCGGCATCCGCCGCGCGAATAAACCGCCGTGCGGTTTATTCAGTAGACATTATTATAGGCAGAGGACAGTTGGATTGTCAAGGAAGGCCAAACGCCGCTGAGGGCATGGAAAAGGCCGGAATGGCTCCGCTTTCAGGCGTTCTTCCAGCCTTTCTCTTTTCATATCCCCGTACAGATATAAACTGATGTACAAACGACCCATACAACTTCCGGACAAAACCTGTCCTTTTCACATCCGCTTCTCCGGCCCCATCATCCCAAGGCAGAACCACTCGAACCAGGTTTACATTATGTCACCCAAACCAAACAGCAGATAACAAGGGTGCAAAGAAAACGACAATCCTCAAAAGTGATGAAGCCAAAAAATAACCACCCAGAATACATAGTTCCAGGTGGTAAAGATGGACCTGATCGGATTCGAACCGACAACCCCCACAATGCGAATGTGATGCGCTCCCGAGGGCCGCTTTCGGCGGGCCCAAGGATTTTCCTGCCTGCTCACGCCGCCACAGCGTTTGCGTTGATCCGGTCAATCACCGACCGGATGCCCGGCCAGACGGACAGGCCGGCAAATACCTCTACGATACTGCCTTGATATGCAAATGACTTCTCCTTCAGTCCGGTCAGTTTTTTCTCCACTCTCCATGGGGAGCGATGGCTCCAGTGGGAGGATATCGACTTGGACTCCAGAATCTCAATCCACGCACCCCGTGCGGGGTGCGACGGTACCAGCCATATGCGCCGGTGGGCAGCTCAGATTTCAATCCACGCACCCCGTGCGGGGTGCGACTGATAGATGCATTGGCATTCAGCGCAAACCCGTCCATTTCAATCCACGCACCCCGTGCGGGGTGCGACCCCGAAACACGGCGTTCGGATTTGTGCCATGCCTGATTTCAATCCACGCACCCCGTGCGGGGTGCGACCGCATTGCGTATGGCGGAGTTTTACCCACAGTTTATTTCAATCCACGCACCCCGTGCGGGGTGCGACGTCGGTGGTATCCAATATTCTGGGGTCAATCAAATTTCAATCCACGCACCCCGTGCGGGGTGCGACGAAAAGGCTGAGCTGGCCATGCAGATGTTCTTTATTTCAATCCACGCACCCCGTGCGGGGTGCGACGCGGAAATGTATCTTGGAACTACGCTGACGGCATGCCGATTTCAATCCACGCACCCCGTGCGGGGTGCGACGCCAACGTTTGTCCACCCGGAGGCAGGCCGGGAGATTTCAATCCACGCACCCCGTGCGGG
>JBJDXT010000014.1:0-13906 GCA_051866795.1 Candidatus Onthomonas sp.
CCTGTCCGTTCTGGTAGCGGAACTGCAAACCCAGCTTCACATTCTGGCTCAGTGACTGACTTTCCTGCTGGGCCAGCGATATGTGTATTCGCCCGGCTCGGCGCATACATCCACTACCTTGCCCTGCTCTACGATGAGCATACATTGGCCCGTGGCCACAGCAATCATCGAGCCGTTGGAGATGATGTTTTCACTCCCTCTGGTGTTGGAGGAACGACCGGAACTCCGTTTCCGGCCTTTTGCAGCCAAAATATTGACAGGGAGCGACTCGCAATAAAAGTACTCTTTCCACTGGTCAGCCAGCACACCACCAGCCGCTCCCAACGCAGCTTTGATCACTCTTACTTTTCCCATGCCGGCTTTTCTCCCTTCCGGAATGTCAGATACAATGCAAAGCGGGGACTACTTTCAATGGTCATCGCCACACCAAAGGTCTCCGCGGCGATGCGGAGATTTTTCAGTCCACCCGTCTCCTGAATCTCACCCTGCGGCGGCTGTCCATCATTGGTAATCTCTGCTGTGACGGCGGCATCTGTCTCTGTCACAGTGAGATGGACGTGGTTACCGCCTGCATGCTTGCCGTATTGGTCACGCACTCCCGAAGTGCAGACAGGAGAATACCTCTGTCTCGCTCGCTTTTCAGGAGGCTGCCTTCCCGGATGACAGTCACATTCAGACGCCGGGCCTCCCACAAAAGCTGATCCCAGCTATCTGCTCTCTCTATCGGATTCGCATCGCTTTTGAACAGCGTTATAGACCGTTTCCATAAAAAGAGCATCTCTTCCCGGTCCCGTTCTTCTTGGGTCCGTGCCAGGTAAGCGCGGAAGGCCAGCAGCGAGCGCCCCACATCATCATGTACCCGTACTTTGGCGGCCAACACCTCTTTTTCCCGGACGACATACTCCATTTGCCTGCTGAACAGGCGCAGCCGCTCGTTGACCTCATTGAGCCGTTGGTTCCGTCTCTCCAGTTCCCGTTGGAGGCCGTATTGCATTGTCACTTCATAGGCAACTAATTCATAGGCCGTTTTGCCATCTGCCGTCAGCATATCACGGCGAATATCCCATACTCTCCCGCCCGGCCCGTGAAGAATCAGCCTTGTATCGCTGCACAGGCTTCCATCCTCTTTCACCCTGCTTTTTAAAGTACTCCAGAAGTGCTCTGCATTCAGTATCCCTGCACCGGTCAAATCGCCGCAGATTCGCTCCATCTGCGTATTGAGCAAAAGTGGCTGGCCGTCAGCAGAGGAAAAGCAGACTCCGGCAGGCAGCGCATCCAGACTTTCCTTGATAGCGCCCGGATGGAGCTTTTTTCCTTCTTTGGCGTAGAAACACCAGAAAGATTCCCTCTGCGACAGCGAGCAAAGGCAGAAGAATCGCCAGCACCACATAAGGTACATTGCCGGTCACGCGCGCAAGGGGGGAAAATAGACAGTTCCACAAAAACAGATTATGGCTGACATCACTGATTCCCTGCATCACAAGCAGCACAACGGCAGTCAATGCAGCAACCAGAAAAAGGCAGCGCCCCCGTATCCGGAGGACACAGACGGTTACCAGCAGCAACAGCGCTCCGATCATCAGAAGCATCGCACAGACCGCATACAAATTGTAGATCAGCGGAGAGAGAGCGAAATATGCAGTCATGCCACCCCACCCCCTTGCGGCAAAATTAAAACGATGTTTTCTGTAGTCCCATCCACTTCGATCTCAAGTGTGCCGTGGAGTGCGGAAATCTTCTCTGTCATAAAGGAATCCGGCAGCGGATTCTGCGGCCGGTTCAGTTCCATCTGAAACAACAGACTGTCAGCAGAAAGCTGCAGATCAACCAGCAGCGTGGTAACTTCCGGGATTCCCGCCTCCAAAGCTGTTTCAAACAACGTATAGGTCAGCAGGACTGCCTCACCGGCAAAGATCCCTTTCCCGTGAAATGCTCCATAGGCTTCCACCCCATACAGTCGCACATAGTCCAAAGACTCCAGGATAGCGCGGCGCAGTTCTTCCCCATCAATTCTTCCAAACTGTTGAAGCAGCAAAAGCAGATTGGTACGGCGCTTGATGTATGCGTTCAGGATGCAGGCATATTTCATAGTCCGCTCAAAGTCAGGCTCTGCATCTGGAACTGTCTCCAGAAGACTGCCGAGCAGCTCCAACTGCGGCCTGATGCTCTCCGCGATAGCATCATAGAGCAGATTTTGCTGCTCGACACGAACTTTGTCCGCCGCAATCTCATTTTCCGCCGCCAGAATGCTGTTCTCCTCTGCCAGCACATCACCCAGTTCCTCCAGCTCACTGTTGAGCCGGTTAATCTCTGAAACATTCTGAATCCAATAGCCATACCAACCCTGTATTTGACGGCTGTGCAAGATAAGATTGCCCTCCTGCATAGAAACCGGCCAGGCTGTCGCCTCCTGTACCTGGCTCAGCGTGACCGGCAGACTGTACCGGGATTTATATCGGACGGAACCTTTCCAGTCCATGATGCCAGCGCCAATGGAAGATGCATTCCAGAAAGCGCCATAGTTGTCGTTGGACGGGAGCAGGCCAGTCAAAATCAGGCTCTCCATAAAGGATGCAAACAGAAAGCACCCCATCTCCGGGGCAGTCAAAAATCCGGTTGCAGCATTTTCATTCCAGATAATGCAAAAGGTGTAGCCTGTGCCAAACAGAAACGGCAGCATGGGCATCCAGATCTTTTTCCGGTTCGCCAGTACAGCACACCGGGAAAGCACAATTCCCAGCATAGCCAGAAACAGCAGTGCTATCCAGATCATATCTATGTAGTAGACAGGGCCGCGGATACAGTCGACTTCATTCCACGCTTTGACTCCCCCGGGAAAGCGGAAAGCCAGCTGGTGCAGGTCATTTGTGAGCATTCCAAAAATCAGAGCGGCGGCAGGCAGATAGAGCAGCTTCCACTGAGGGCTGACTGTTTGATCAGGCGTTCTGCCCACATGAAGCACAGAGAGGAACATCAGAAGCGGAATAAGCAACATTGGTATATAATAGAGATACCATGCATACCGCTCAGCAAAATGAGGACTGGGAAGAAACGTATACTTCACTGTTCGCAACAGCATCCAGAAAATCATAAGCAGCGCCGCTGCAATCAGGTTCCGCCGCACATCGTCCTGCAGCAGACGCCGCTGCAGTTGACAAATCCAAATCAAAATGGCCGCAGCGAAAAGGGCAAAGATCAAGCCGTTATAGGAGCAAATCATCCCCTGGAGTGTCAGGCGGGTAAAGCCCACAAGCAGTATAAGCACAGCACAAATTCCGTTGAGGGCTTTTGTTTCCACACAGCTTTGCATAGGACAGTACCGGCTTTCATACAGCATTTCGTATGGAATGTTCCCCTGTATTCTTCATAAAACTCTCTTTTCCAGGCCAGAACATACCATAATTTACAAATTATACAAAATAGGATGCATAAACACAACAGCAAATTGGGTTGGCTGCCCGCCGCCGGGCGACACAGAACAGGGCGGAAAGGATGCCGAAGATTGGCGCAAGCCTGGCAGCGTGCATTTCACGAGATTCCAATTGTCATATACGGAGGGAACTGCCTTATCCGAAAAAGCTGAGTGACAGAATGACCGCACTGCGCCGTTTCACAAGCTTTCCTACCTGCCCTGTATGTTTCCTTGCATTTCAGGCAAAATACAGGGCAAGGGGGAATTTCGTATGTCTTTTCTGATACTCTGTCTGACCACGCTGAGTTCCTTCGGTGTCTTATTTCTGATAGCAAAAATTGTAGGGCACAAGCAGATCTCCCAACTGGATTTTTTCGACTATATCACAGGGATCACCATCGGCTCCATCGCCGCTGAGATGGCTACTGAACTGGAACAGCCCTGGAAACCGCTGGTCGCTATGATTCTTTACGGTGGCGTCGCGTTGCTGCTCAGTATTCTGACCAACAAACTTCCTGAAAGCCGCAAATATCTCAACGGAACACCTACTATTCTCATGGACCACGGGAAGCTATACCGGGAAAATCTGAAAAAGGCTAAACTGGACCTGAGCGAATTTATGGTCATGTGCCGGCAGCAGGGATATTTTGATCTGACCAGCATTGAGACGGCCATCTTTGAGTACAATGGAAAGCTGACCATCCTGCCGGTAAGCGGGCGGCGTCCGGCCACGCCCCATGACCTGAATCTGGCGCCTGCCCAGGAGCTCCTCTTTACTGAGCTGATTATGGATGGCCGTGTTCTGGAAGAAAACCTCCAGCGTATGGGTCTGGACCGAACCTGGCTGGACAAGCAGCTCAAGCAGCGGCATGTTCACTCTCCCCGTGAGGTCTTTCTGGCCCTCTGTGACCGGAATCTGACATTCGTGCTTTATGAAAACAGCCGCATCAATGCCCCCAAGCATTCCACAGAAAAAAGCTGAAAGTCCAAAAACAGCCTCCTGTATGGGCCGGTCAACGCTCACACAGGAGGCTGTTCAACTGTATAGGGAATTCAATAGGCATACAGCCGTTCCATCACGGCATGCCACAGATCCACCGACGGATTTCCGTCATAATTGACCGTCTCCACGTTGTCATAGCCGGTCCAGACGGCAGCGGTGTAATCCTCCGTATATCCTACAAACCAGCGATCAAAGTCTTCGTTGGTTGTTCCGGTCTTGCCGGCCACGGTGACGCCATCAATCTGAGCCGCCTTGCCGGTACCCTTGTTTACCACGTTTTGCAGCATGGCATCCATGTTCTCCGCAGTGGTATCTTTAAGCACAGGTTTGCTCGGGATATCGCCCGTTCTTTTAATCTCGGCATTTCCAGAAGCATCATAGGAGATACTGTATCCCTCCTGGGCCAAAACCACCTCGCCGTCGCTGTTGGTCACCACGGTATAGACATAAGGCTCAATATAGAGACCGTTCCGGGCAAAGACTGAATACGCAGCGGCCATCTCATAGGTAGAGACGCCGTTGGTCAGACCGCCCAGAGCCAAAGGCGCCAGGGCCAAGTCAGTGTAGTGCTTGCCGGAAGGGCCTGTATAATCCTCCACCAGGGTGGTGATGCCGAACCGGTCCTGGAGGAAATTGAAAGAATACTGAGGGCTCACCAGCTGAAGGAGCCGGACCGCAATGGTATTGAGAGACTGCTGCAGGCCATATTCAACCGTCACCATCTCGCCGGTGGGCTTTTTGCCCGAGTTGCTCTTGGGATACAGCGTACCATCACTGAGACGGATAGAGCTGTCCTCAATAAGAGATGTCGGCGTAACAATACCCATCTCCAGGGCAGGGGCATAGACCGACAGAGGCTTGATGGCAGAACCGGGAGACCGGAGTGTTTGGGTTGCCCGGTTCCAGATCCGGTTGCCCTCCTTCTCCCCGACGCCGCCGGACAAGGCGACAACAGCGCCAGTCTCGTTATTGATCACTGTGATGGCAGATTGCAGGTCCTGGCCCCGGAGCGTAGAAGTGTGTCCCGCCACCAGATCGCCAGAGACGTATACCTCATCCACCTGAGCCTGGACAGTCGGATCCAGACATGTGTAGATCTGCAAGCCGCCGGTATAGATGGTCTGTACCGCCACACTATACTCCCAGCCGTAGGTTTCCACCAAGTCCTGGGCCACAGCCTCGATAACCGCATCAGTATACCAGGAATAGTAATCGCTGTCAGTCTGCTGAGTCGTCTCAGCCTCTTCGGCAGCGGCCTTCTCCTGGTCTACCAATTGAAGCTCCTCAGCCTTGGCTGCAGCCTCCTCGTCCTCGGTGATATAGCCCTGCTCACGCATCTGCTCCAGTACCAGGCAGCGGCGCTCGTAGTTCTTCTCCGGGAAGCGGTAGGGGTCATAAAGAGAGGGGTTGTTGGTAATCGAGATGAGGGAGGCGCATTCGGCCAGACTCAGCTCGTCCAGTTCCTTGCCGTAATAGTACTGTGAGGCGGTGTGGACGCCATAGCAGTGATGTCCCAGGTAGATGATATTCAGGTACCATTCCAGCGTCTCCTGCTTGGTGTGGGTAGAGTCAAACTCCAGCGCCTCAAAGATTTCCAATACCTTACGCTTGACGGTAGTCTCGGTATTCTGCGTCACGTTTTTAATGAGCTGCTGGGTTACGGTGGAGCCACCCTCCTGCCGCTTTCCGGCAGCGTAATAGACGACGGCAGCCGCCGTGCGTTTCCAGTCCACGCCATTGTGGGTCCAAAAGCGCTTATCCTCAATAGCCACAGTGGCGTCAATCAGCTGCTGGGGAATCTCACTGTAGGACACCCATACCCGGTTCTCGCTTTTATAGAGGATCTCCTCCGGCTGGTAGCTGTCGCTGATCTCATCATAGTAATAGATCGCCGAGGTCAGGTCGGTGTCCGAACGCACCAGGGTCAGGGCCGCAGTGGCTTCCTCTGCCTCCGGCATAATGACCGTCTGGATATAGTTCGCAGCATAGCAGGCCAGGATCGCTCCCGTGGCGGCAGCGATGAGCAGGAGGGTTCCCAGAATCATCATCAGCCACTTGAAAAAGCCCCGGATTGCCTGCCCTACCGGTGAGGGCTGTTTTTTTGCCATAATATAAGTTCCTCCTGGTAATACCCGCCCCCTGGGGACCGGCAGCAGGCAGCAAGCATTGTCGCTGCGTCAGCATTTATCAACCATTATAACACTGCTGTCAAACTGATTCCATTGTATTATGCCAAAAATTGCCCCGCATTGCAAGACTGTCCGGAATGAATTCAGATTTCTTTGTATATTCTCCGTCAAAAACGGGGAAACTGGAGGCTGAACGGGACGCTCTCAGCCAGTTTTGCCCCAGTCCCGGCCTTCAGGAGGTGTTCATATGAAAACCCGGCGTTCGCTGCTGATCTCTGCGTTCAGCCTCGCACTCTTTTTTATTCTCTCAGCCAGTCTTATGTCCTCTTTGTCTTCCAAGAGCCAGAAAGCTGCCCACACAGTCAGCTCCGTACAGACCATTCAGCAATCCGCCGTCCAGCCGGAAGACAACAGCTATCTGATTCGGACAGTGGAGGACGAGGTGTGTATCTTCCAGGGAGACACTCTTATTCTGCGCACCGGTGTCACCGCTTCCCTGCTCCCACAGCAAGATCGGGAGGCTTTGGTCCAGGGAATCCGTGCGGAAAGCCGTGCGGAACTGACCTCCCTGCTGGAGGATCTGAGCTCCTGAGACGGCCGGAAATGCTTTCCGAAAAATGCTTTCTTTTCCCCCTTGCATTTTTCCACGGAGCAGGGTACAATAGGGGCATGAAACAGAAAGGCCGGTGAATTCGATGAATGAAGAATTCGAGAGCACCTTTATTACGCTGACCGATGAGGACGGTAACGAGATTGAACTGGAATATCTGGATACAGTGGAATACAGCGGTGCTGTCTACATGGCTTTCTTCCCCACGATTCCCGAGGACGAGGCGGAGACTGCCGAGGACAACGACGACTACGGTCTGATCATCCTCAAGGTTATCTCGGATAACGGTGAAGAGGAGGAACTGGTCACCATTGAGGACGAGGCGGAGCTGAACGCCGTCTATGACCTGTTTATGGAGTCCCTTTTCGAGGACGACGAGGAAGAGGGACCTGATCCGGAGGAATAATTTCCCCACCGCAGCATAATTGTAAATTGCCCTGCTCGGTTCGTGATGGCTCATATTTAAACCCACAATTCTCAAACGGGATGCACCGCTCGGCTGATGGTTTGCAGGCCTCCCCGCGCCTTTGCGCCGGAAGTTGGAAGCAGTAAAGTCAGTCGGAAGCGTCCCACCTGCCCTTTGGTGCAGGTTTGAACTGGGTCACACGGCCAGAGCGGGGTTTTTATCTGTATCTCCCGGCTTTTTCCTGTGCGCTGACGCGCAGGAGAGAGCTGTGTTGCTTTTTCGGCAATCTGGCTAGGGTTTTCCCCCTAGTCTTTATTTTTTTCTTGCATCTTTCTATTGTATCGTATATAATGTCTAAAGTTTGATTTGTATGCTTTGTCGACTGTCTCCGGACAGTCGGGGCGATACACAGGAGGCAAAAGATATGTTCAAGAAAAAGCAGACAACCAATGCTCAGGACGATCTGAGTAATCTCTCCCTGCGCCGCCGTCAGGAGGTAGAGGAGCAGCGGGAGAAAGCGCGGAAGGGCCGCATCTACGCCGTCATCGCTGTCATCACTGCCATTCTGGTGGCCGCACTGCTGATCTGGGATTCTGGTGTCATCCAGCGCAATGCTCCCGCCTATACCGTGGGTAGCCAGAGCTACAGTGTCACCGATGTCGACTATTACTTTTTTAATGAGTACAACAACATCGCTGCCTATGCCAGTTACTACGGCCTGGACACCAGTATCAGCCTGAAGGAACAGGAGATCAGCGAGGGTCAGACCTGGTATGACTATCTGCTGGACAACGCATTGGCATCTCTCAGCGATGTAAGTGCACTGACTACAGCAGCCAAAGCGGAGGGCTACAAGCTCTCTGAAGAGGGCCAGGCCAATGTTGACAGCACCATTGAGTCGGTCCGCTCCGCCGCTGAGCAGTACGGCCTCACTGAGTCCACCTATCTGACCTATGCCTATGGCCGGTACATGACCCCCTCCGCGTTTAAGAAGGCAGTCACCGAGTACTATCTGGCACAGGACTACGCCTCCTATAAGATTGAGAACTTTGAGATTACTGAGGAGGACCTGAACAGCTATTATGCAGAAAACGCCGCTACACTGGACACCTTTGATTATGAAGCCTATCTGCTGACCATTGGTCTGCAGACCCAGTATGATGACGACGGAAACGCTATTGATTTTGACGTCGATGAGTTGGCCGCCGCTCAGGAGACGCTGAAGGAACAGGCCGATCAGCTGAAAGCAGCCATGGAGGCAGGCGATGATGAGCAGGTCGCCTCAATTGTGGCAGAGACTGGCGCCAATGACCTGAGCAATCTGTCCTCCTCCTCCCTGTCCTACTATCCCTTCGGTATCTGGCTGAGTGATGAGGGCCGGACCGCCGGCGAAGTCGGCAAAGTAGAGGACACCCGCACCAACAGCAGCGACGAGGAGTATCTCTACGGCTACTATGTCGTTCAGTTCAATGGCCGCACTTTGGACGAGTACAAGGGTGTTGATTTCTACAACCTGCTGATTCAGGCGGACAAGCTGGATAGCGACGATGATTCTGCCAGCTCTGAGGTCCAGTACGATTGGGACGCCGCTCTGGAGGAGATCCAGGGTCTGGAGCAGCAGTGGCAGGACAACGGCGGCGATGCTGACAGCTTCTTGGCCATGGCTGAGGAGAACACCGACGGCTCCACCACCAGCTACACCAATGTGGCCAAGGATGTTCAGAACACCGAGGTCAACGAGTGGCTCTTTGGCTCCGAGCATCAGGTGGGCGACTACGAGATTATCCGGGACGAAACCCTCCACGGCTATCGTCTGGTCTATTTCAACGGCTACAGTGATCTGTACTACTGGCAGACCGTCGCCAAGAATGCCCTCCAGCAGGAGCGTTATCAGGAGTGGCTGACCTCCGCTGAGGAGAATCAGGAGACCTCTTCCAACTTCCTGATGGATTACGTCAGCAAGTAAGTTTTTCCCTGCGCATAAATCTTCCCTCCCCCGCCATACTGACGGGGGAGGGATTTTTTTGCGCGTGCTTCACGAAAACGGAAAATGGGCAGTCTCCGGCGCGCTGGCCGGAGCAACCAACGGTCTTTTTGGCGGCGGCGGCGGAATGCTGCTGGTTCCGCTGCTGCTGCGGTGGGTCAAGGTAGAGCAGAAGCAGGCCTTCGCCTCCTCGGTGGCGGTGATTCTGCCCCTGTGCCTGGTCTCCGCCGGGGTCTACTGGTACCGGGGCGCGCTGGAGCTGTCCGCCGCCCTGCCCTATCTGCTGGGCGGTCTGGCCGGAGGCTTCATCGGCGGCCATCTCTTCCGGCACGTCTCTCCCACCCTGCTGCGGCGGGTTTTCGCCCTGTTTTTGCTCTATGGAGGGATCCGATGTCTGTTGGAGATTGGCTGACCGGCGCGCTGGCCGGCGGCATCACCGGTCTGCTCTCCGCCTTCGGGCTGGGCGGCGGGACGCTACTGCTGCTCTGGCTCACCCTGTTTGCCGGAATCCCCCAGCAGACCGCTCAGGCAATCAACCTGCTCTATTTTCTGCCTGTCTCCGCGGCAGCTCTGCCCGGCCATTTTCGAAACGGCTATCTGAAAAAAAGGCCGGTCCTCTGGGCCGCCGGAGCGGGTATCCTCACGGCCGCTGCCGGAGCCTTTGCCGCTACATGGATTGCGGCCGGGCTGCTGCGCAAATGCTTCGGCGTCTATCTGCTTGTCATGGGCGCTGTGGAGCTGTTTGGAAAAAAAGAGGGGACTTCCCAATCATAACCGGAAGTCTCCTCTGTTTCATTCTGCCTTTTTTCTGCTCAGCCGCCGGTCATAGACAGGTCCCATCCAGCGGCAGACCAGCCAGCCTCCCAGCAGCCCCAGCAGGCTGCCCGCCAGGACGTCGGAGGGATAGTGTACGCCCACATAGAGCCGGGAGAGCGCCATCAGCATGGCCATGCCCAGCAGCAGGATCTTTGCCCCTTTGGACCCGCGCCCCTCCAGCGTTCTGGCCCAGACACTGGCCGCAGCAAAGGAGGAGCAGGAGTGGCCGGAGGGGAAGGAATAGGAGCCCGGCCGCTGGATCAAGGGCAGCAGGCCCTCCACTGACAGGAATGGCCGTGGGCGCATGATCAGGTTCTTGATCACCAAGTCATTGCAGACATAGCAGATCAGCATGGCGATCAGGCTGAGCAGACCTGCCTTCCGTGTTTTGGGAAACAGCAGGAACGCCAGGGCAATGATAATCCAGAGTAGGCCCGCCTCTCCCAGATTGGTATATCGGGTCAGCAGTTCGTTAAGTCCATCTACCCTCATATATTCCTGAATCCAGAGGAGGATATTCCCGTCCAGCGTCTGAAGCGCCTCCAGCATGACGATCTTTCCTTTCCAATACGAGATTATGTTATAGTATAGAGGATGTGCTTCACGCTTTCATGAATAGGAGATTAAAATCTCCTGAAGAAGCTGCCGGTTTCCCGCCAGACGGGCCTCCAGCCGGTCCAGTTCAGGCCATCTCCTCCCTGTCGGGCAGGCCCGCCTCTGCTCAATCGCCCGGAGCAGTTCGGAAACATCGGTCTGTCCCAGCGGTAGTCCAGGCCCTTGTCCCAGCTCCGCCAGAAAGGCGTCTGATTTGGGATCTCATGTGAGGGAGATCAGCTCCGTGCCCAGCTTTGCCCCCAGAATCAGGCCGTGGAGGCGCATGGAGACAATCAGTTCGCACCGCCTCAGCCGGGTCCAGAGCTGTTCCCGGGGTACCAGCCGGCCCGGAGGCGACAGCGCGTTCAGCACCGGGAGATCCTCTCCGGGGCAAAAGGGCAACAACCAGCAGGTGCAGCCCTTCCGGTCCAGCTCAGCGATTGCCTCCTTCAGCATCCGGCAGAGTTCCGGCGTACAGTACCGGCCATGGATGATCCAGGCAATCTGGTTCCGCGCTCCCGCTCCGGGCCAGATGGGCAGGGAGAGCACCGGATCGGCGGTCACTAGCATCGGGCGCTTCAGCCCCAGTCCCTCCAGCGTCTCCCGGGACGCCTGATCCCGCAGGGTAATCGCAGTTGCTTTCGACAGCACCCTCCGGGTCAATGCCCGGTTCCAGGGCCGAAGGAGAGGGCCTGCCCCCTGACTGTAGATCATCGTCCGTTTTCCCATGCCCTGGGCCAGGGCCAGCAGGCCAAGGTAGTACCAGAGACTCCGGCTGGAGGTGCCGTCCTGAAGCAGGCTGCCTCCGCCGGAGATCAGCAGGTCGCAGCGGCTCAGCGCCCGGAGTACAGCCCCTGGCCTGTCCCGGGAAACCGCCTCCACCGAATGGCGGCGTTCGGTTGCGTTGGGACAGGCAGAGAGGACGGCAATCCGGCTCTCTGGCGCAGTCTGCCGCAGCTCCCGGAGCAAAGCAGTCAGCAGCAGCTCGTCCCCCAGGTTGTCAAAGCCATAATAGCCGGAGATCAGGATGCGTGCCAAAGCAGACGCCTCCCCAGCCGGACCAGACCCAGCAGCGCCAGGGCAAATACCCCTCCCAGCAACCAGCCGGCCCCGGTACGGATCAGGCTGAGCCGCAGCGGGGTGCACAGATGGAGAAAGGTGTTGGTCACAGACACCAGCCCCACCATGGCTCCCAGGCCAATGACCGGCTCCGCCCAACGGGGCAGCTTTTCTTTGCACCAGAGTGTCAGGCAGGGCAGGCCCAATGCGAACTCTTTGAACCGGGGGCGGACAGTAAACCACTCCTCCAGCGTATTGCGTACCCGCAGCTCCAGGTCGGTGGCCAGACCGGAATTGCCCGTCCGGGCCAGATAATAGACCCCCACCCCCAGAAGCAGCAGTATGCCCGTTCCTGCGGCGGCGCCCAAAAGCAGCGTTTTGCCCTGGACCGGCCGCTCCAGCCACCGGTCCAGGGCTGACCTGCGGCTGATCCATTGTCTCCGAACCCAGAGCAGCAGAAAGAGGGCCAGCGGCAGGAGCTGGGCCAGCTTGACGCCCCGGAAGATCTCCTCTCCCAGGAAAAAGGAGCTGCCGGAGAGCCACACAGAGGCCGCCAGACCTCCTGCCAAGGCGGTCAGCTGTGCGCAGGCCACCAGGCCCCAGCTCCTCCGCTGGCTCAGCAGCAGCCAGCCGCAGAGGCAGCCGGTGCCCGCCGCCGTCAGCCAGCTCAGAATCTGCGCCGCCAGCGCTGGCAGGCCGGAGATCCACGCCCCCGGCCGGGCTTCTCCCACAGAGAGGCCGAAGCGGTCCAAGTCCTCGTTCAGCTGTTGGAGCAGGGTTACATAAGCGCCCAGATCCTCTACTGTCTTTCCGCTCTCGCTGTCTGTCATGGGCCGGAGCCAGAGCAGGCGGCAGTTCCGCTCGGCGGCAGCCCGGGCCAGGGCCATGCTCACCTCCCGGCTGTCCTTGTAGCCCAGGGCGGCGTACCGGTCAGAGACATAGTCCCACTGGTAAAAGCAGCGCAGCAGACGGCCTTCCTGCCCGGTCACCGCCTCCTTTCCCGGGAAATCCAGGCTGCCCCGCTGAGCGCTGCTCTCTACCAGAGCCAGACTGCCGCCACGGCTGGTGTAGTCCTGAAGCAGTTTCTCCGCCTCCCGGGGGGACTCCTCCCAGCCGGGCAGGCCACCGCTCTGGCAGATCACTGTGGCCACGCCTTCCTCCTTCCACTCCCGGTAAAGGCTCTTCGCCAGGGCCAGATTGTTCTCCTCCTCGGTCAGGGAGAGCACCGGACAGACCGTCAGTCCCTGCTTCCTTGCCAGCTCCACCGTCTCCGGCCAGAGGCCCAGCGGCAGTTTCGCCAGTTCCTCCTCACCCTCCAGCAGGAGATAGATCATTCCGTTTTCTGCCACTGTCTCAAAAGAAAGCTCCCGGTCTGTCAGGGCTTCGGAGAGCCACTGCGCCGTGTCCTGCTCCCAGAGGGCGATCAGAACCCCTTCTCCCGCCTCGGTCAGCCAAGCCTGCACCGGCTCCGGATAGGCAGACGTCCAGTAGGGAGAGGCCAGGGCCTGTGTCCGGGTGAGCCAAGTGAGAGCGCTGCGCTCCTTCAGCGTCTCCAGTGTCTCCTCCCGGAGGGCCAGGCCGGTAAGTCCCTGCTCCTTCAGCGTCTCCAACCATTGTTCCAGCGGAATTCCCGAGTTCCTGGCCAGCTCCTCCAGCGCCTGTCCGTCAAAAAGCAGGGCGACTGTTTGGTTCTCCGCCTCCCACTGCCACCGCTGAGCCAGAAAAGGTGTCAGCACCAGCAGCATTGCCACAAGCAGCAGACTCCACCCCCGTTTCACAGGCAAAACCTCCCTTAGTTCAAATTCTGTAACCATTATGCACAAATTCAGAGGGAAAATAACCCTTGTTTCCTTCTTGCGCTCCTACAGAAAACAGGGTACAATATGGAATACA
>JBJDXT010000015.1:0-2535 GCA_051866795.1 Candidatus Onthomonas sp.
CAAACAGGTCTTATCTGCATTCCCAAATGTGTAACACATCATTGACAAACCAACACAGGCAGTCGCCATCTGAGCAAGCGCAAGATAGACAGACCCGCCCTCTCTGTGATACAATGTGGAAGACACATTGCCAGAGAGGGCGGATTTTTATGGCTCAATTTTCCAGCGATACCTCCGGGCGCAGCCTGCTGGGCTGGGTCAAGGCACTGGTGGTACTCACTCTGGGGCTGATTGTGGCCCACCTGGGCATCACCCTGTTTCTGCTCACCGACCTGGGCTCCGATCCCTTTACCGTCATGATTCAGGGGCTGGCCCGGGTGTCCGGATTGACGGTAGGGACGATGCACGTCGTCGTCTCCTGCCTGCTGATGGGGCTGATGCTGCTGTTTACAAAGGGCTATGTCAAGCCGGGTACCGTCATCTGTGCCTTCTGTGGCGGCCCGATCATCGACTACTTTTCCTGGCTGCTGGGACCTTATCTCTCCGGAGACTCTCCTATGGCTCTGCGGCTGTGCGGGATGGTGCTGGGCTGTGTGATTCTCGCCCTGGGCATGAGCGTGGTCATCAACAGTGATGCGGGCACCGGCCCCAACGACCTGGTGGCCATGATTCTCACCGACAAGCTGGGCCGGTTCCAGTTCCGCTGGGTGCGGATGGGCTGCGACCTGTGCTTTCTGGCGGTGGGCTTCGCCCTGGGAGGCGTTGTGGGCGTGGGCACTCTGGTAGCCGCCTTTCTGGTAGGCCCCTGCGCTCAGCTCTGGCTGCCCGTCACAAAGAGCTGGATTCCAAGCTACGAGAAGGAGGTACAGTAAGATATGCGCATTATGGCAATCGACTACGGAGACGCCCGTACGGGTGTGGCGATCTCTGACCCTTTCGGTATGCTCGCGGGGTATACTACTGTTATCCATAGCCGCAGTCAGGATGTGGTGACCGAGCAGCTCAAGCAGATTATAGCTGAGCACGGGGTGGAGGAGTTGGTGCTGGGTTGGCCAAAGAATATGAACGCCACCCTGGGCGACCGGGCGGAGAAGAGCGCCGCTTTCGGTCAGCGACTCCGGGAGGAAACCGGCCTGCCGGTGACCATGTGGGACGAACGCCGGACTACAGTGGAGGCCCATCAGATTCTCTCAGACAACGGACGGCGGGGCAAAAAGCGGAAAAACACGGTGGACGCCGTGGCGGCAACCCTGATTCTGGAGGGGTTTCTTACCTATAAGCGTCTTCATCCCCAAGAATAAAGGAGGAAATGGACATGTTTTTGGATACTGATGAGAAGCGGGTACTTATTGACCTGGAGGACGAGGACGGCAGCACCCAGACTTATGAACTGGTAGACCTGGTGGAATACCGGAAAGACACATTTGGCATTTTCCTCCCTGCCGGTCAGGATGAGGGGGATGTGGCGATTCTCCAATTGGTAGGTGAGGACGAGGAAAAGGCGGAGAGCTATGCCCCAGTGGAGGACGATGGGCTGGAGCAGGTGGCTTTTGACCTCTTTCAGGCCAAGAATATGGACCGGTTCGACTTCGGGGAGAGCAGCTTTTCCCTGGAAGAAGGACTGGTATAACTGCGGGGTCGCCGTCTGCTGCTTAGAGCAGATTCTTCCAGTTGAGCTGCTCTGCTTCGCTGAAATGAGTGACCTGGGCTAGAAGGCTCTGACTGGCGGCGGTGTATTCCGGGGCCTCCCGCCACCGGAGCAGGGCCAGCACCTCCTGAAAGCCTGCGCTGACCTCGTCCGTGTAGTTGTGACAGAGAACAATATAGAGGTAGAGGCCGGCGTCCTCCCAGTCCGCTTGGGCCTTGCGGGTGAGCAGTTCCGCCTCCTCCCACCGGCCCTCCTCTGCCAGGGACTGCGCCTGGGTCAGAGTGGCGGCGATGTCCCCGGAGACCTGTTCCAGTCTGGCGCAGTTCCAAAGGCCAAGTCCGGCCAGCAGGACTAAAAGACCCAGGGAGATGGTCAGCCGCCGCATACTTCATCCTCCTGTCTCCGGGCGAAATAGACGCCCTGCCGCTCGTCCACCGTCATAAGGAAGACCTCTTTGAGGGAGTTTATCCCCCGGTTGGATAGCTGCTCAGACAGCCACGCTCGGTCCAGACCCCGCCGGCGAAGATTTTCTGGATAGAGCTGGCCGTTATCAATGATGGTAAGGGGGAGGCCGGGGTCATCTGGTGTAAGCCCCAGGTCAGCGCCAGTGACCGCCTGCCGGTTGGCGTAGAGCAGCACCGACACCCGTCCACTGGTCTCCAGAATGGCGTATTTGACCGTGGAGAGATCGGTGACCCCCTGGAGACGCAGCTCCTCCATCAGCTCGTCCGGGGTCATCCGGGTCTTGTTCAGCTCCCGCTGGAGAATTTTTCCCTGCTCCACAATGATGCTGGGCCGTCCGCACAGCAGCAGACGCAGCCGCAGACTTTTCATGGTGAGCACCGACAGGGCCATGGTGATGCACAGCAATGTGACAATCGGCACAACGCCAAAGAGCAGGGGAATGCCGAAATCCTGCATGGGCACTGCCGCCAGATCGGACATCA
>JBJDXT010000016.1:0-13905 GCA_051866795.1 Candidatus Onthomonas sp.
GAAAAAGGACGGCGTGCTTCAGTGCGTGTGCGGCGCTGAGGTGGATGTGTCCGGTCTGACCGAGGAGTCCACGGTGATCGTCACCGGCCTGCTGAACCAGGAGGAGCGGGCCCCCGGGGGCATGGAGGTTCAGGTCCAGTCCATTCAGGTTCTCTCCCGTCCGGCGGAGCCCATGCCGGTGCCGGTGAACAAGTGGAAGCTGACCCTCAACCTGGACACCGAGCTGGCCCTGCGGCCGGTTATCCTGCGGCACCTGAAAAAGCGCTCTGTGTTCAAGATTCAGGAGGGCCTGGGCAGGGCCTTCCGGGAGTATCTCTCCGGGCAGGGCTTTACCGAGATTCACACCCCCAAGATCGTCCACGCTGGAGCCGAGGGCGGCAGCAACATCTTCCGGCTGGAATATTTCACGAAAAAGGCTTTTCTGGGCCAGTCCCCCCAGTTTTACAAGCAGATGATGGTGGGCGTCTACGAGCGGGTCTTTGAGGTGGCCCCCGTGTTCCGGGCGGAGAAGCACTCCACTCCCCGCCACCTGAACGAGTACACCTCCATGGACTTTGAGATGGGCTATATCCAGTCCTTCTACGACATCATCGAGATGGAGACCGGCTTCCTCCGCTACGCCATGGAGCTGCTGAAGAGCGAGTACGCCGATGACCTGAAGCGGCTGGGGGTCCGGCTGCCCGACGTGGAGCACATCCCCATCTGCACCTTCAAGGAGGCCAAGGAGCTGGCCTCTGCCAAGTATCACCGTCCCATCCGGGACCCCTACGACCTGGAGCCGGAGGAGGAGCACAACATCGGCCGCTACTTCCAGGAGGAGTACGGCGCGGACTTCGTCTTTGTCACCCACTATCCGGTGAAAAAGCGGCCCTTCTACGCCATGGACGACCCGGAGGACCCGAAATACACCCTGTCCTTCGACCTGCTCTTCCGGGGCATGGAGGTCACCACCGGCGGCCAGCGGATTCACGACTACCAGATGCAGGTGGACAAGATGCTGTCCAAGGGGATGCACCCGGAGGAGTTCCAGTCCTACCTGATGATTCACAAGCACGGCATGCCTCCCCATGGCGGCCTGGGCATCGGCCTGGAGCGGCTGACCATGCAGCTGTGCGGCCTGGACAACGTCCGGGACGCCTGCCTGTTCCCGAGAGATCTGTCCCGGCTGGAGCCGTGAGAACGGTTTCATTCAAATCTGGCAGTTGACGACTCCCTCAGTCATTTGCTTCGCAAATGCCAGCTCCCTCAAGGAGGGAGCCAGGGCCTGCGGCGGGGGCAAGCCCCCGCCCTACGGAGAAGCAACATTTTAATTGTAGGGGCGCACCGTGTGCGCCCGCCAATCAAAGCCGGACGACAAACGGGCGAACGAGGTTCGCCCCTACGGGCCCTCATGTAGGGGCGATTCACGAATCGCCCGTCGGAACGCTGACTGTGACCGGCGGGCCGTTCATGAACGGCCCCTACTCACCTGGCCAACGAAAAGGAGTATCAAATATGAAAATTACCGAAGAGATGGTGGATTACGTCTCCGTCCTTTCCCGGCTCAAGCTGCCCCCGGAGGAAAAGACCCGGATGACCGGCGAGCTGGAGCAGATCATCGGCTATATGGACATCCTCAACCAGTTGGACACCAGCAAAATCGAGCCCATGAGCCACACCTTCCCGGTGAAAAACGTGCTGCGGGAGGACGAGGTGGCGCCCTCCTTCCCCCGGGAGGCACTGCTGCAAAACGCCCCGGTGCCGGACGGCGAGGCCTATCTGGTGCCCAAGACGGTGGAATAAGGAGGACGGAAGATGAGCTTACTGGATTTGACTGCCCTGGAGCTGGGCAGAGCGATCAAAGCGGGAGAGGTCTCGGTGCCCGAGGCCACCCGGGCGGCCCTGGAGGCCATCCAGGCGAAAAACGCCGAAAACAACGCCTTTATCACCGTCCTCAACGACCGGGCCATGGAGCAGGCGGCGGAGATTCAAAAGAAGATCTCTGCCGGGGAGCTGACCGGCCCCCTGGCCGGCGTGCCTCTGGCCATCAAGGACAATATCTGCACCAAGGGGGTCAAGACCTCCTGCGCCTCCAAGATTCTGGGGGACTTCCGGCCTCCCTATGACGCCACCCTGACTGAGAAGATCCACGCCGCCGGCGGCGTGGTGCTGGGCAAGCTGAACATGGACGAGTTCGCCATGGGATCCACCTCCGAGACCTCCTTCTACGGCCCCACCAAGAACCCCTGGGATCTGGGCCGGGTGCCCGGCGGCTCCTCCGGCGGCGCGGCGGCGGCTGTGGCGGCCCGGGAGTGCTGGTACGCCATCGGCTCGGACACCGGCGGCTCCATCCGCCAGCCCGCCAGCTACTGCGGCGTCACCGGCATCAAGCCCACCTACGGCACCGTCTCCCGGTACGGCCTCATCGCCTACGCCTCCTCCCTGGATCAGATCGGCCCCCTGGCCCGGACGGCGGAGGACTGCGCCGCCGTGCTGGACGCCATCCAGGGCAAGGACCCCCGGGACGGCACCAGCCTGGACGTGCCCTGCGGCCATCTGCTGGAACAGCTCACCGGCGACCTCACCGGCATGAAGATCGGCATTCCCGCCGACTGCTTCGGAGACGGCCTGGACAGCCAGGTCTCCGCCAGGGTGCTGGCGGCGGCTGAGGTGCTGAAAGCCCGGGGCGCTCAGGTGGAGCAGTGCAGCCTACCCATTATGGAGTACGTCGTCCCCACCTATTATATTATCGCCGCCGCCGAGGCCAGCAGCAACCTGTCCCGGTTCGACGGCGTGAAGTACGGCTGGCGGGCGGAGGGCTATGAGGATCTGACCGACCTCTACAACAAGACCCGCACCGAGGGCTTCGGCGCGGAGGTGAAGCGCCGCATCCTGCTGGGCACCTTCGTCCTCTCCACCGGCTACTATGACGCCTATTATAAGAAGGCCCTTCAGGTGAAGGCGCTCATCAAACAGGCTTTCGACGCCGCCTTCCAAAAGTATGACCTGCTGCTCATGCCGGTGGCCCCCACCACCGCCCCCAAGCTGGGAGAGAGCCTTGCCAACCCCCTGCAGATGTATCTGTCCGATATTTATACCGTCTCGGTCAACCTGGCGGGCCTGCCCGGCATCTCCATCCCCTGCGGGCTGGACAGCAAGGGGATGCCGGTGGGCGCCCAGCTCATCGGCCCCGCCCTGGGGGAGGGCAAGGTGCTCAATGCGGCCCACGCCTTCCAGCAGGAGACCGACTATCACAAGCTTGCACCCGCTGCCAAAGGAGGTGACCGGTAATGGACTGGGAAGTTGTCATCGGTCTGGAGACCCATGTGGAGCTGGCCACCAAGACCAAGATCTTCTGCTCCTGCACCACCGCCTTCGGCGGCGCGCCCAACACCCACTGCTGCCCGGTGTGTACCGGCATGCCCGGCACCCTGCCGGTGATGAACAGAAAGGTGCTGGAGTACGCCACCAAGGCCAGCTTGGCCCTGAACTGTGAGGTCACCCGGTACTGCAAGTTTGACCGGAAGAACTACTTCTACCCCGACCTGCCCAAGGCCTACCAGATCTCCCAGCTCTATCTCCCCATCGGCCGCAACGGCCGGGTGCCCATCACCGTGGGCAGCGAGGAGAAGGTGATCCGCATCCACGAGCTGCACATGGAGGAGGACGCGGGCAAGCTGGTCCACGACAACTGGATTGACCAGACCCGGGCGGACTACAACCGCTGCGGTGTGCCCCTGATCGAGATCGTCACCGAGCCGGACTTCCGCTCCGCCGACGAGGTCATCGCCTATCTGGAAAAGCTCCGCTCCACCCTGGAGTATCTGGGGGTCTCCGACTGTAAGATGCAGGAGGGCTCCCTCCGGTGCGACGTCAACCTGTCCGTCCGGCCCATGGGCTCGGTGGACTTCGGCACCCGCACCGAGATGAAGAACCTGAACTCCTTCAAGGCCATCGCCCGGGCCATCCGCTACGAGGCCCGCCGCCAGCAGGAGCTGATCGAGATGGACCATCGCCAGGTGGTCCAGGAGACCCGCCGCTGGGACGACAACAAGGACGCCTCCTTCTCCATGCGCTCTAAGGAAAACGCCCAGGACTACCGGTATTTCCCGGAGCCGGACATCCCTCCCATGGAGCTGTCCGAGGAGTATCTCGCCCAGCTGAAGGCCGGTCTGCCCGAGATGGCAGACGTGAAGAAGGCCCGCTATGTCAAAGACTTTGGCCTGCCCGAGTACGACGCCGGCCTGCTCACCGGCACCAAGGCCCTGGCCGACTTCTTTGAGGAGACGGTGGCCTTGGGGGCGCCTCCCAAGGAGGTCTCCAACTGGATGATGGCTGAGCTGCTGCGGACGCTGAAGGAGAAGGGCATGGAGCCCAAGGACATGCTCTTTGCCCCGGAGACCCTGGCTGCCATCATCAGGCTGGTGGCAGAGGGCAAGCTGAACCGGAACACGGCCTCTAAGGTGTTCTCCGCCGTCTTTGACGACAACGCCGACCCGGTGGCCTATGTCAAAGAGCACGGCCTGGAGCAGATCAGCGACACCGGCCTGGTGGAGTCCACCGTGGCCTCTATTCTGGCGGCCAACGCGCCCCAGGTGGAGGAGTATTGCGGCGGCAAGCAGAAGGTGTTCGGCTTCCTGGTGGGCCAGTGCATGCGGGCCCTCAAGGGCAAGGCCGACCCCAAGGTGGTCAATGAAGTGCTGAGAAAGCAGCTCAACGGATAACGAAAGAGAATGCAAAAATACTCGCCATCCATTTCGATGGCGAGTATTTTGCATTCGGAAAACCACGGTCTATGCCAGTGGTTTAAAAGCTGAGACAGCCGTGCGAAGGGAGAGAGGCAGAGATGAGCGGGGCGTATGAACCATCTGCGGTGCTGTCACAAATATTGTTGTTTCCAAAAGATACCGAGGCGAACCGGCATGATTTGGGACATACTGTAAAAAAGAGGCTGATGCACGCCGGTATCAAGCTGCTATGAAAAACAGACGTACATGCAATGCGCGCTGCAGCAGTGTGAAATGATAATATGCCGTAGGGAGAGACGGTGATCTTCCTGACCGTGCCTGACGGATTCCACAACGGGTTGGTTTGGAATTCACCCCTATGGGTCGTATGGAATGTACCACCCATCTGACAAAAAGAAAAACATCCCAGCCAATTTCTGCAACCCCTTGCAGCCGCCAGATGGCAAAAGCTGTCTGCCCAAAGGTGGATGGCATTGGCGAATTTGGGCGGCTGATTTTTTGCCCGGCGGGCCATAGTAGCTGTATTCCGCTTCGGCAGGAGAGAGAAATGGGGGATGGAAATTGAACGAGGAGAAAAATATCAGGCCATGGGTGATGACATTGGCCCGGATACTGGCAGTGCTGATGGCGGCAGCCTTTTTGACAGCAGGCCTTGCACTGTCCGGAGGAGGACCGAGCCAGGCCTGTATGGGAACCGGAAAAAAGCTGATTCCCGTGGGCCAGACGGTAGGCATCAAGCTGTTCGCCAGGGGAGTCATGGTGGTGGGTCTCTCGGATGTGACCACAGAAGAGGGGACTTGCTCTCCAGCTAAGGCCTGCGGCCTGAAAACCGGGGATATTATCACACACATCAACGCAGCACAGGTGGATACCATTGAGGAGGTGGAGCAGCAGCTTCGGGAGTGCGGGGGAGAGCTGGAGATTCAGGCTACCCGGGGAACCAAACAGCTTACCCTCTCCGCACACGCTGTTCCCTGCCTGGCCGATGGCAGCTATAAGCTGGGGGCCTGGATCCGGGACTCTATGGCGGGCATCGGCACAGTGACCTTCTACGATCCGGAGACCGGCCGCTTTGCTGCCCTGGGCCACGGGGTCAACGATGTGGACACCGGCCTGCTTATGCCCCTTCAATCCGGCTCCATCATGCCTTCCTCGGTTACCGGGCTGGTGCCGGGAGAAAAGGGCTGCCCGGGAGAGCTCCACGGCAGCTTTGACCTGAATCGGGATCTGGGCCAGCTCACCGCCAACACCGATTGGGGGGTGTTCGGCACCCTGGAGGAGGACTGTTTCTCTGGGGAGGCGGTGGAGGTGGCCCGGCCCAGCCAAGTGAAGACCGGGGCGGCCACCATCCTGGCCAATATCCAAGGAGAGACGGTGGAGGAGTACACGGCGGAGATTCTCCGGGTCTATCCTGCCGCCGGACCCAAGGGCCAGAGCCTGATGATTCGCATCACCGATCCCCGGCTGCTGGAGACCACCGGTGGGATTGTGCAGGGAATGTCGGGGAGCCCGATTCTCCAGAATGGCCGGCTGGTGGGAGCGGTGACCCATGTTTTGGTCAATGACCCCACACGGGGCTACGGCATTTTCGCGGAAGATATGCTGGAGGCAGCGGGATAACAGAGGAGATTGTGTGAAGAGCGTGGGCGGGAGTCCACGCTCTTTGCGATACCAAGACTATTTCCACCGATATAAAACGATAAAAGGTGATTGATACTATGTGAAAAGCGAGACTGATGACGATGACAGGTGGAAAAGTGATTTTCCTGCTGAGCGCCGGTTTGGCAATAGAGACCGTCTTTGTGTTTGGAAAGTAATGCTGGAATGCATCTATTGGCCAGAAAGGCAGTACACACGCCAGTGACCTTTCCTATTTATGAGCGATTTGAAAAAGAACCTGACTGAGCTGGGCAAGCAGCCCTTGTTTACCGTGAGTGTATCGGCCCAAGGGGGTGCTGGATGGAGAAGAATTTCTGGGGGATGCAGGAGCAGACGTCTGAAAAGCTGCCGTACTAATCTGACGGAAAACGAAAAACAAAGGTTTTTCAAATGTTAGAGTGGGAAACCATCAGCGATTTTCCCGGAGGGCAGACAGCAAATTGCTAATTCTTCAAGAGAAAGAAGTACAAAAAATGGTACTTAATTCAGAAATGTGCAAATGAATGTCGAAAAAAGGGACGGGAGGTATCGGAAAGAGAGAAGGAGAGAGATGGGAGAAAGACAAAAATTTGTGTATTTTGTGAAAAAATAAAAAGACGGTCAGGTGTGGTTGCAATTGAAGAAAGCGGGTGCTAAAATAAAGGCACTATGTGTCGGAAAAGCGGGTTGCGATTCTGGAAGAAAAGAGAGATTTATTGTTTATGCTGGATTTTATAAAAGACAAAAAAATGGCAGTCCGACAGCTTCAACTGGTTCTGTGCGATATTGTGGTCATTCAGCTTGCTTCTTTCCTGGCGCTGACGGTGCGTTTTGAACTGGTAATTTCAGATATTGATCCGACGTTTGTCGGCTCAGTGCTCCACTATGCGCCCATCCACACGGCGATTACTTTGGTGCTGTTCTGGATGTTCCGCCTCTATCACAGCCTGTGGCGGTATGCCAGTATCACAGAGATGGGCAACATCGTCTGTGCCGTAGTGTGCAGCGGCCTGATTCAACTGGTGTTGTTGCCCCTGCTGGGCTGGCCTGTGCCCCGGAGCTACTACATCCTATGTCCTTTGTTCCTGATCTGCCTGGTGGTGGCTGAGCGATATTCCTACCGGCTGCTGCGCAGTCTCTGGCACAAAGAGGGCAGGAGCCAGTGCTGTCGGGTGATGGTGGTGGGTGCCGGAGAGGCGGGACAGATGCTGGTCTCTGAGCTCCAGTCCAACCCAAAGCTCAACTATCGGCCTGTCTGCATGATTGATGACGACCCTCGCAAATGGAACCGCTACTTCCAGAACGTGCGGATTGTGGGCGGCAGGGAGAAGATCCAGCGGGCGGCCCGCCGGTTTGGGGTGGATACTATTCTGATTGCCCTGCCTTCGATGGATAAGAAAGCGCGCAAGGAAATCGTGGATATCGCCCGGTACACTCGGTGCGAGGTAAAAATCCTGCCGGGAATGTCACAGCTCATCAAAGGAGAGGTGTATGCCAGCCAACTCCGACCTTTGGATCTGGAGGATCTGCTGGGCCGGGACAGCGTTCAGGTAGAGATGCAGGATATCGGCGACTATGTCAGCGGTAAGCGAGTGCTGGTCACCGGAGGCGGTGGCTCTATCGGCAGCGAACTGTGCCGTCAGATCGCCTCCTACACCCCGGAACAGCTGGTCATTTTCGACATCTACGAGAACAATGCTTATGACATTCAGCAGGAACTGCTGAAGAAATATCCCAAGCTGGATTTGAAGGTGGAGATTGGCTCTGTCCGGGACGAGGGCCGTCTGGAGACCATTTTCCAGCGTTTCCGCCCACAGCTGGTCTACCACGCCGCCGCCCACAAGCATGTTCCTCTCATGGAGGAGAGCCCTAACGAGGCGGTGAAAAACAATGTATTCGGCACCCTCAAGACGGTGAGCACCGCAGACCGGTACCAGGTGGAGCGATTTGTACTCATCTCCTCGGACAAGGCGGTGAACCCCACCAGCCTGATGGGCGCTACCAAGCGGATCTGTGAGATGATTATCCAGGCATATAACGCCCACTCCGAGACCGACTTTGTGGCGGTGCGCTTCGGCAATGTCCTGGGGAGCAACGGCAGTGTGGTGCCGCTGTTTCGTAAACAGATTGCTGAAGGCGGCCCGGTGACGGTGACCCACCCGGATATGGTGCGCTACTTTATGACTATCCCGGAGGCGGTCTCCCTGGTGCTTCAGGCTGGGGCCTATGCCAAGGGGGGCGAGATCTTCGTGCTGGACATGGGTGAACCGGTGAAGATTGTGGATATGGCCCGGAAGCTGATTGAGCTGTCCGGCTTCAAGCCCGACGTGGATATTCAGATCAAGTTTACCGGCATGCGGCCCGGAGAGAAACTTTTTGAGGAGCTGCTGCTGGATGAGGAGGGGCTGACCAAGACCCAGAACGATCTGATCTACATCGGCCGGCCCATCCGCTTTGACGAGGAGCAGTTTTCTGAGCAGCTCCAGCGGTTGGAGACGTCTGCGCTGGCAGAGGACGGAAGGGTCTGGTCTCTGGTGGAGGAAATTGTCCCCACCTATCACAGGACGGACAATGGAAAAACCGAGCCGGAGCCGGAGCGGATTCCGGTGGGTACCGCCCAATCATAAAAGAAAAGACCGATCTGTAGGAATTCTCCCGCAGATCGGCCTTTTTATATCCTTATTGTTGAGAGAGGGCGGAGAGCGCCGCGTGAGCGGCGGCCTGCTCCGCATCCTTTTTGCTCCGGCCCTTGCCGGTGCCCACCGGAGTGCCGTTGAGCTGAACCTCCATCTCAAAGGTCTTGGCGTGGTCGGGGCCGGACTGGCCGATCAGGTGATAGGTCAACACCTGGCCGCTCCTGCGCTGGACAAATTCCTGCAGAGCGGTCTTATAGTCCTTGCCGGACTGGTTCACCTGGGCCATATTGTCCAGGATGAATTTCTGAATGATCCGGCGGGCCTGGGCAATGCCGCCGTCCAAATAGACGGCAGCCAGCACCGCCTCCACAGCGTCCGCCCGGATAGAGGGCCGCTCCCGGCCGCCGCAGCTCTCCTCGCCCTTGCCCAGCTTGAGGTAGGAGCCCAGATCCCAGAGACCGGCCACCACCACCAGATTGCCCTCACAGACCAGGCTGGCCCGCATCCGGGTCAGGTCGCCCTCGGGCAGGGCGGGAAAGTTCCGATAAAGATAGTCCGCCACCACCATGCCCAGCACCGAGTCGCCCAGGAACTCCAGACGCTCATTGCTCTGGGTGCGCCCGGCGTGGTGCTCGTTGGCGTAGGAGCTGTGGGTCAGGGCATTTTCCAGCAGGGACCGGTCCTGAAACCGGTAGCCCAGCTTTTCTTCCAACGTTTTCATGGCTGTTATTTCTCCTCCGCTGTGAGCTGGAGGCTGTCCACATGCCCGGCAATGGCCTCTACGATGCCTGCGTTGACAAAGTCCACCGCCTTGCCCACCGCGTGGCACATGGCGTAGGCGTCGGAGGAGCCGTGGGCCTTGAATACTGGCTTGCGCAGACCCAGCAGGGCGGTGCCGCCGGTCTCCCGGCTGTCAATCATCTTCTTGAAGCCGCCCATGCTGCCCTTGATCATGAGATAGCCCATCTTGGTCTTGGCGTTGGTGGTGAACACCTGCTTGAGGCCCTTGACCAGGAAGGAGGCGGTGCCCTCCATGGCCTTGAGCAGGATGTTGCCCACAAAGCCGTCGGCCACAATGACGTCGCAGGCGTCGTCGCTGGACAGATTGGTGGGCTCAATATTGCCCACAAAGTTGAGCTGTCCCGCCTCACCGGCCCGAGTCAGCATGGCATGTACCTGCTTGTACAGCTCGCTGCCCTTGCTGGGCTCAGTGCCGATGTTGAGCAGGCCCACCTTGGCGTTCTTCCGGCCCAGCACCCGCTCGGCGTAGAAGGAGCCCATGAGGGCAAACTGGCACATATACTCCGGGGTGCACTCGGCATTGGCGCCCGCGTCGATGAGGACGGCGCCGCCCGCCCCGGTGGGAACGATGGGGGCCACCGCCGCCCGGCGGATGCCGGGGATCCGCCGGACAATCAGAGTGCCGGCGGAGAGCAGGGCGCCGGTGCTGCCGGCGGAGATAAAGGCGTCTCCCTGGCCGTCCTTGAGCATCCGCAGGCCCACCGACATGGAGGAGTCCTTCTTCTCGTGCCAGGCGGTGGAGGGGTTGTCGCAGATCTCGATAACCTGGGTGGCGTTGACAATGTCAATGCCGGGAGGGAGCTGGCCAATGCCGTCCTGCTCCAGCACCTTGTGGATGACAGGCTCCTGGCCGACCAGGGTGATGTCACAGCCGAACTCGTTCCGGGCCATAATGGCGCCGCGGATCGGCTCCCGGGGGGCGAGATCTCCGCCCATCGCGTCGATGATAATTCTCATTGGTTGTCCTCCTTTAACCAAAAATAAATTTGTAACGTCAGGTAGGGCAGCCATAGCCTGCGGCCAGAGGTGACCGGAGGCTATCGCTGTCTTACGGGGAAATGATGACAGGTGTGGAATATAACGGCAGGTGCTGTAGGGGCGATTCATGAATCGCCCGCCCGAAAACAAGAAGCTTCCGGAACAGGCCGTTGGTGAACGGCCCCTACAGGGCGTGCCCAAAGAGTCACAGCTCCAGCCCTGCTAAAAGCTCCAGACTCCGCTGGGCCAGGACGGCGTTCTTGTTCCGCTTGCCTTTGACCCGGTAACCCAGGGGCGGAATGATGCCGAAATTGACATTCATGGGCTGGAAGTCGGTGACACTGGTGTCGCTGACATAGTGGGACAGGGCGCCCAGGGCGGTCTCCCGGGGGAAGTCCACCGGCGGCAGGCCCAGCACCCGGTGGGCCAGCTCCACGCCGGCCACCAGACCGGAAGCGGCGGACTCCACATAGCCCTCCACGCCGGTGATCTGTCCGGCAAAGGTGAGCCGGGGCTGGTCGATCACCTGATAGTAGTGGTTGAGCAGGCCGGGGGAGTTCAGATAGGTGTTCCGGTGCATGACGCCGTAGCGGACAAACTCCGCCTGCTCCAGACCGGGGATCATGGAAAAGACCCGACGCTGCTCCGGCCAGGCCAGATGGGTTTGGAAGCCTACAATATTATATACCGTACCCAACGCATTGTCCTTGCGCAGCTGCACCACGGCATAGGGCCGGAAGTCCGGCCGCCGGGGGTCGGAGAGGCCCACTGGCTTCAGGGGGCCGTAGCACAATGTGTCGTGACCACGGCGGGCCATGACCTCCACCGGCATGCAGCCCTCAAAGACGCTGCTGTCCTCAAAGCCGTGGAGCTGGGCTTCCCGGGCGGAGCAGAGCTCGGTCCAGAAGGCGTCGTATTCCTCCCGGGTCATGGGACAGTTGATGTAATCCGCCGTCCCCTTGTCGTACCGGGAGCCAAACCAGGCCTTGTCCATGTCAATGCTCTCAAAGCTGACCAGAGGGGCCACGGCGTCAAAGAAGTGGAGGTCGTTGCGGCCAGGGAACCGGCGGGTGATCTCCTCCGCCAGAGGCTCCGAGGTGAGAGGGCCGGAGGCGATGACCACCTGCCCCTCCTCCGGCAGCGCTGTCAGCTCCCGCTCCACCACGGTGATGAGGGGATGCTCCCGGATGGCCTGGGTGACCGCCCCGGAAAAGCCGTAACGGTCCACCGCCAGGGCGCCTCCTGCGGGCACCTGATGCCGGTCGGCGCACTCCAGAATCAGGGAGCCGCACCGCCGCATCTCCTCCTTGAGCAGGCCCACGGCGTTTTCCACGTTGTTGGCCCGCAGGGAGTTGGAGCAGACCAGCTCGGCGAAGTCGTCGCTCTGGTGGGCGGGGCTCCGCTTGCCGGGCTTCATCTCATAGAGGGTGACGGGAATGCCCCGCCGGGCCAGCTGCCAGGCGGCCTCGCAGCCGGCGAGACCTGCGCCGATGACAGTTACTTGTTCCATGCTCTTCTCAGGCCTCCGTTTTCTCTTGGGCGGTTTGCTTTGCCTGTCGAGCTGCCTCCCGTCTGGCCTGGGCCAAAGCCCGGCCCCGGGCCAGCGCCTCCTTCTGGGCCTCGCTCAGCTCCCGCTTGGGCTTGGGTTCCTCTGACTTGGAGGCGGCCTTCTTCGCGGAAGTCTTTTTGGCGGGGGCTTTTTTGGCCGCCGTTTTTTTGCCGGCGGTCTTTTTGGCCGCCGCCTTGCTGCCGGCGGATTTCTTCCCGGTGGTCTTGGTCTCGGCGGCCGTCTCCTCAGCAGAGGATTCCTCCGTCTTGGGCTTGGGGGGACGGTAGCCGGGGCGCTGCTCCTCCGGGAGGAAGTTGGGGCACTTCTCGTTGATGCAGAAGGGCTTTTTAAAGCCCTTGCCCGACTTTTTGAACATGGTCTGGCCGCAGACCGGGCAGTTCTCCTTCACCGGCACGTCCCAGCTCATAAAGTCGCAGGGCTCGCCGGAGACCACCCGGTTGCGCTCACAGCCGTAATAGGTGTAGCCGTTGCGGCTGGTCTTTTTCAGAATCCGGCTGCCGCACTTGGGGCATCTGCCCGGCATCTCGATGACCAGCGGCTTGGTAAAGGTGCACTCCGGATAGCCGGGACAGGCCAGAAAACGGCCGAACCGCCCCGATTTGATCACCATTTTGCGGCCGCAGACGTCGCAGACCTCGTCGGACTCCTCGTCCGGCACCTTGATCCGCTCTCCGTCCAGATCCTGCTCCGCCTTCTCCAGCTCGGCGGAAAAGCCGGTGTAGAATTTGGACAGCACGTCCTTCCAGTACTCCTTGCCGGCCTCCACGCTGTCCAGGCTCTCCTCCATCTTGGCGGTAAAGGCGGGGTCCACGATGTCGGTGAATTTATCCATCATCAGGCCGTTGACCACCTCGCCCAGAGGGGTGGGACGGAGTGCCTTGCCCTCCTTCACCACATACTCCCGGTCCAGAATGGTGGACACGGTGGGGGCGTAGGTGGAGGGGCGGCCGATGCCCTTCTCCTCCAGCAGCTTGATGAGGGCGGCTTCAGTGAACCGGGCGGGGGGCTGGGTGAAGTGCTGGGCCTTGTCGGTGCCTGCCAGCTTGACCTCCTCGTTTTCCTGGAGATCGGGCAGGGGAGAGCCCATGGCCTCCTCTCCCTCGTCCTTGCCCTCTACATAGACGGCGGTAAAGCCGGAGAACTTCAGGGCGGAGTGGGTGGCCCGAAACAGGTGGGTGCCGGAGAGCACGTCGATGGACACGCTGTCAAAGACGGCGTTGGACATCTGGCAGGCCAGAAAACGGCTCCAGATCAGCTTGTACAGCCGCAGCTGCTCGCTGGTCAGGCTGCCCCGCACCGCCTCCGGGGTGAGGGAGACGTTGGTGGGCCGGATGGCCTCGTGGGCGTCCTGAGCGCCTGCCTTGGTCTTGTAGACCCGGGGCTGGGCGGGAACATATTCCTTTCCGTACCGGGCGGAGAGGAAGGAGCGGGCCGCCTCCACCGCCTCGTCGGACAGGCGCAGGGAGTCGGTACGCATATAGGTGATCAGACCCACGGTGCCCTCGCCCTCGATGTCCACGCCCTCATAGAGCTGCTGGGCGATGGACATGGTGCG
>JBJDXT010000017.1:0-13752 GCA_051866795.1 Candidatus Onthomonas sp.
GTGATAATATTCGTCCTCATCTGCCAGAATTTCATTGCACAAGCCGATGCACTCGTTGCAGATATAGACATTGGGGCCTGCGATAATCCGATCCACCTTGTCTTGACTTTTGCCGCAGAAGGAGCAGTGGACAGTCCTTCTCTCATCATTTTTTGCCATATACCTTCCTCATCACGGGTTGGAAAATCTGTCTCGGTGAAGGGTAGCTCAATTACCGGTTGTAATAGATCTGATCCACCAGGCCGTAGTCCTTGGCCTCCTGAGCGGTGAGCCAGTGATCCCGCTCGGAGTCCGCCTTAACCTGCTCCGGGGTCTTGCCGGTGTTATGGGCGAGAATCTCGTTCAGGCGCTGCTTGATCTTCAGGAAGTGCTCCACATCGATCTCCATATCGGTGACCTTGCCCTGGGTGCCGGCGGAGGGTTGGTGGATCATAATTTCTGCATTGGGCAGGGCAATCCGCTTGCCCTTGGTGCCGCTGGAGAGCAGGAAAGCGCCCATGCTGGCGGCCATGCCGATGCAGATGGTGGACACGTCGCACTTGATATACTGCATGGTGTCATAAATGGCCATGCCGGCAGTGACGCTGCCCCCCGGGCTGTTAATGTAGAACTGAATGTCCTTGTCAGGGTCCTGGGCCTCCAGGTAGAGAAGCTGGGCCACCACCAAAGAGGCGGTGGTGTCGTTGACCTCCTCAGACAGAAAGATAATACGGTCATTGAGCAGGCGGGAGAAGATGTCATAGCTCCGCTCGCCGCGGTTGGTCTGCTCTACTACATAGGGTACTAAGCTCATAATCAAATGCTCCTTGCAATTTTTGGAAAGATGGTTACAGGATACCCCGGCCGGAGCCGGGGTATACCGAAATCATCAGGTTTTGTCTCCCAGGGGAGACGCTGCTGCAGGAACGAAAGCAGGGAAAACTTACTCGGCGGCCTTCTCTTCCACGGGAGCGGTGGGCACGGCACTGTCATAGATCACCTTGGAGGCCTTGTCCAGCTTGACGTCCTTGGCCAGGGTGTCGGCGGACAGGGCGGCCTTGATCTTCTCGGCCTCCATGCCGTACTGCTCGCTCAGAGACTTGACGTGGGCCTCGATCTCCTCCTCGGAGGCCTCGATGCCCTCAGCCTCAGCCACAGCCTTGAGCACCAGCTCCACCTGGATCTGGCGCAGGGCAGCCTGCTTGGTGCTGATCCGGAACTCGGCCCGGTTGGTGCCCATCATGTTCAGGTACTGATCGAAGGAGAGGCCGGTGCCCTGCATGCGGGACTCATAGTTCTCCATCATCTTGTCGGTCTCGTACTCCACCATGGTGTCAGGAATGTCCATCTGGGCGTTGTTGATGACAGCGGTCATGACGGACTGATGGAAGGCATTGTTGGCATCCTCTTCCTTCCGGGCCAGGGCCTTGGCGCGCAGGTCAGCCTTGAGGGCGTCCAGAGTCTCAAACTCGGACACGTCCTTGGCGAACTCGTCGTCCAGCGTGGGGACCTGCTCCTCCTTGACCTCATGAACAGTGCATTTGAAGGTGGCCTCCTTGCCGGCCAGCTCCTTGGCCTGATACTGCTCGGGGAAGGTGACCACAACGTCCTTGTCTTCGCCGGCGGAGACGCCCACCAGCTGATCCTCGAAGCCGGGGATGAAGGAGCCGGAGCCGATCTTCAGATCGTAGTTCTCACCCTTGCCGCCCTCGAAGGCCACGCCGTCCACAAAGCCCTCAAAGTCAATGACGGCGGTGTCGCCCTGCTGCACGGGACGATCCACAGTGACCTGAGTGGTAGCCCGGTTGATGTAGGGCTTCAGGGCCTCATCCACCTCTTCGTCAGAGACGGAAACCTCAGCCTTGGGGGCGGGGATCTCCTTGTACTGGCCCAGGGTGGCCACGGGCATCAGGCCCACAGTGATGACCAACTCAGCGCCGTCAGCGCCCATGCTCTTCACGTCGGTCTTGGGATAGCCCACGATCTCCAGGCTCTCGTCCTTGGTGATCTCCTCCATGATGGCGGGATACAGCTCCTCCAGGGCGTCCTCATAGAACACGCCGGTACCGTACATCTTCTCCACCAGCTTGCGGGGGGCCTTGCCCTTGCGGAAGCCGGGCAGAGCGATCTGGCCCTTCACCTTGTTGTAGACCTTGTTGATGGCGGCCTCAAACTCGGCGCCGGGGATCTCAACGGTGAGCTCGGCGGTATTGTTTTCTTTTTTCTCTACATTCTTCACGTTCATGGGGGTACTCCTCCTCGTAGGCGCAAGCGCCTGTTCTTTGACAAATCATCAGCATGATATTGTATCAGAGATCTTCGCAGATTTCCACTGTTTTCTGTGAAAAAATCCGGCTAATCCAAAATTCTTTTTGGCACAAACTCCAATTGGTCGGCGGAAATGAGGGAAAAATCAATTCCCTCGCATCTGCCCTCGATGGCCTGCCGCCGGCTGGAGCCGTGGAGATGGGCATAGCAGCAGCGCTGTATGCCGTACCGGTGAAGCACCTCCAGAATGGGCTTGCACCGGTAGCCCTGATAGACGGGCGGATAGTGGAGAAAGACGATCTTCTCCCGCTCCCCTGCTGCCTTCAGCGACGCCTCCAGGCGCATACACTCCCGGTTGAGCATCTTTTCGTTGCGCTCATGGCTGCCCGGCTGATCCAGCTCATAGAACCAGCCCCGGGTGCCGCACAGGGCGGTCTCCCTGTAGAGCCAGCAGCTATTGTGCAGCAGCCGGAAGGTGTCCAGCCCCTTTTCCCGGAAAAAGGTCTCCATCTTGTTGGCGGTACTCCACCAATAGTCGTGGTTGCCCTTGACCAGCAGCTTGGTGCTGCCGGGAAGGTCATTGAGAAAGCGAAAGTCCGCCTCGCAGTCTGACAGCTTCATGCTCCAGCTCAAATCGCCGCAGAGCACCACCGTGTCCTCCGGGGAGACAGTGTCCAGAAAGCCCTTGCGCAGTCGCTCAGTATGATTCTCCCAGGCGGGGCCGAACACGTCCATGGGCTTGTCCGCGTTGAGGGACAGGTGGGGATCACCGATGGCGTAGAGGGCCATTACTTGAGAAAGCCGGTGACCACGGCACGCATCTGCTCTTTCTGCACCCAGCCCTCAAAGCGCACCTTTTTGTCCTTCAGGCCGGCCAGGGGGCGGGGTACGGGAACGCCGGTGACCTCGGAGAGCTGATCCAGCAGGTCGGCGCCCTGGGCGCGGTCCTCCACGCCGATGGCCTCCAGCACCGCGTCGCAGAACTTGAAGGGGCTGGCGGTGGAGGCAACTACGGTAGGAGTCTCATCCCCGGTCTCCGCCCGGTACTGCTCCAGCACATGGAAGGCAACGGCAGTGTGGGTGTCAATCAGGTAGTTGTGCTCCTGCCACAGCTTTCCAATGGTCTCCTTGGTCTGGGCCTCGGTGGTGTAGCCGGCGGCAAAGACGGCCTGAATCTTCTTCAACATGTCGGGGGTGACGGTGTAGCTGCCGGTCTCCTTCAGCTGTTCCATATACTGGGCCACCTTCTGGTCATCGTTGCCGGACAGGGTGTAGAGCAGCCGCTCCAGATTGCTGGAGATGAGGATGTCCATGGAGGGAGAGACGGTATTGTAGAAGGGACGGTTCTTGTCGTAGGTGCCGGTCTGCAAAAAGTCCGTGAGCACGTTATTGTCGTTGGAGGCGCAGATCAGCTTGGCGATGGGCACGCCCATCTCCCGGGCATAGTAAGCGGCCAGGATATTACCAAAATTGCCGGTGGGCACGCAGACATTGATGGGATCGCCCAGGCTGATCTCCCCGTCCCGGAGCAGGTCGCAGTAGGCGGAGATGTAATAGACGATCTGCGGCAGCACCCGGCCCCAGTTGATGGAGTTGGCGGAGGACAGGAACACGTTGTTTGCGGCCAGCTCTTCCCGCAGCGTCTCGTCGGAGAAGAGGGTCTTGACGCCGGTCTGGGCATCGTCAAAGTTGCCGATGACCGAGCAGACGCCTACATTCTCGCCCTCCTGGGTTTTCATCTGCAGGGCCTGTACCTCGGAGACGCCGTCCTTGGGGTAGAAAACCAGAATTTTGGTCTGATCCACATCCCGGAAGCCCTCCATGGCTGCCTTGCCGGTGTCGCCGGAGGTGGCCACCAGGACGCAGACGGTGCGATTGTCGTAGTTCTTGCGCATAGAGGCGGTGAGCAGGTGGGGCAGCATCTGCAGGGCCATATCCTTGAAGGCACAGGTGGGGCCGTGCCACAGCTCCAGGCAGTAGGTGTTGCCGTCCACCTTGCGGACGGGGGCCACTGCCTTGGTGTCGAATTTGTCCGGGCCGTAGGCCTTAGTGGTATATGCAGTGAGCTCAGAGGTGGTGAAGTGGGTGAGATACAGCCCCATTACATAGACCGCCCGCTGCTGATAGGACATATCTTTCAGGCTTTCCAGGGCGTGACCGGGGAGCCGGGGCAGCGCGGCGGGCAGAAAGAGGCCGCCCTCCCGGGAGAGTCCCTGAGAGATGGCCTGAGCCGGTGTAAACTCCAGCTTTTTGTTTCTCGTGCTTACATAGTACATACTCGATTCACTGTCCTCATGAAATTATTGTAGAAGAGGTCCTGCACCAGGCTTTCCCGATAGTTGCGCTGGAGCAGCGCCTCATACAGGGCGGCCCAGCTCCAGACGCCGGTGTAGCCCTGGGGCAGCTTGTCACAGCCGTCCCAGTCGCCGCCCAGCGCCACGGTGCGCTCCCCGCCCAGGGCCAGGAAATGCTCCAGATGGGCGATGATCGTGTCTGTTGTCACATCGCCCTGGCCCAAGAAACGGGTATAGGCATTGAGCCCTACCACCCCATGATACTTCATTATTGCATTAAATTGCTCATCGGTCAAGTTCCTGGGGTGAGAAAATACACTTCTGCTGTTGGAATGGCTGGCCACCAGGGGGGATTTCGACTCCTCACACAGGGCGGCGACGTCCCAGAAGCCGGCGTCGGACAGATGGGATACATCTACCAGAATCCCCAGAGACTGGGCCTTGCGGACAAAGGACTTCCCTTCCGGGCTCAGGCCCCGCTCCGGCTCCTCCACACAGCTGCCGGACAGGGCGTTGGCGTGGTTCCAGGTGAGCCCCACCATGCGCAGGCCGTCCTTATGCCACTTCTCCAGCTCCCGCTCGGAGCAGCCGATCAGCTCGGCGCCCTCCAGGGACAGGAAAGCGGCCAGCTTGCGCTGCTCTCCCGCCGTCTTAGCGTCCTGGGCGGTGCGGCAGAGGGTCACCCGGTCCCGAAACACCTTGCAGTCCCGGAGGAAGATCTTTTTCTCCCGCTTGGCAAAGTGCTTGGCCAGAGGAGCCGCGCTGTCCCAGTAGACGGCAAAGAACTGGGCCTGGGGCTTATAGCGGACGGAGAGCCCCAGATTCCACTGGCCGTGGGCGTCAAAGAGCCGCTCCTCCGGATGGAGCAGCAGACGGCTCAGGGTGTCGCAGTGGCCGTCAAAGAGAGGGATGTATTTGGATGACATGAAAGAGACTCCTTTCCATCATAATAGCAGGAAACAGCGCAGAAGAAACGGGAGATCTGCCGCGCCCGGTAAATGATTGCTCAATAAAACGCGTTTTCAAACCAGCTCAGGACGGGCTCCCGGGTCTGCACCCCCTGAGGGGCGTCAATCTGGCAGACGTCAAAACGGATATAGCAGTCAGCCAGCTCCGGATTCAGCTCCAGATACCGGCCCAGGGCCTGGCGAATCCGACCCTGCTTGCGTAGGGTCACCGCCTGGGCGCCGGGGGCGAAATTCCCGGTGCGGAGCTTGACCTCCACCACTGCCAGCACGTCGCCCTTGCGGGCGACCAGATCCAGCTCGCCCTCCCGGAAACAGACGCGGCTTGCCAGAATCTGATAGCCCCGGTCGTACAGCCACCGGGCAGCCAGAGCCTCTCCCCAGCGGCCCAGATCGGGGTCAGTCCTTCTGTCCATAGAATTTCTTCAGAAAGCTCTGCCGGTGGATGGGGCTGGGGCCGTATTGGGCCAGCAGCTCATAGTGGAGCTTGGTGGGGTAGCCCTTGTGCTTTTCAAATTGGTACTGGGGATAAATTGCGGCCATCTCTTCCATATAGTGGTCCCGGCTTACCTTGGCCAGGATAGAGGCGGCGGCGATGGAGGCAGAGCGGCTGTCCCCTTTCACCAGCGTCTCGCAGGGACAATGGATGCCCCGGCAGCAGTTGCCGTCGATCAGGGCGAAGTCTGCCTTCGGATCCAGCTGGGCGATAGCCCGGTCCATGGCCAGCATCCGGGCGTTGAGGATGTTGAGCTGGTCGATCTCCTCCGGGGAGGCAGTTGCCACCGCCCAGGCAACCGCCTGCTCCTGAATCTGGGGAAAGAGCAGCTCCCGGCGGCGCTCGGTGAGCTTTTTGGAGTCGTCCAGGCCGGGGAGCACCAGCTCCCGGGGCAGGATGACGGCGGCGGCGTACACCGGCCCGGCCAGAGGGCCGGCACCCGCCTCGTCCACGCCGCAGAGCAGGATATTCCCCCGCTGGGCGAAGATGCGGCGCTCCTCCGTCCAGAGGTCTTTCGGCTCAGTCTGCTTTGTCATGGCTCTTCGCCTCCAGATCATCCGGAGTTTCCAGGGTGAACCGGCCCAGCTTGCCGGAGCGGTATTCCTCCAGCAGCACCCGGGCCATCCGCTCCAGATCCACCTCGCCGCCGGAGATGAGAAAGCCCCGCTTCCGGCCGGCGGCCTCCAGCAGCCTCCAGTCCTGGGCTTCCGGGGCTACGGTAATTTTATAGCGGTCGGCGATGGCCTGGGGATACCGGCGGGCCAGCAGGCCCATCAGATGGGAGGCCAGGGTCTCCAGATCCATAATGGCGTCCTTTACCGCGCCGGTATAGGCCAGATTCAGGCCCACCGACTGATCCTCAAATTTGGGCCAGAGGATGCCCGGAGTGTCCAGCAGCTCCAGGCCGCCGGAGACGGTGATCCACTGGCGGCCCCGGGTGACGCCCGGCTTGTTCTGGGCTTTGGCGGACTTCCGGCCCGCTACCTTATTGATAAAGGTGGACTTGCCCACGTTGGGCACTCCCACCACCATGGCCCGGACAGGCCGGCCCACCTGGCCCTTTTCCGTCCAGCGGGCGATCTGCTCCTTGAGCCGCTCCCGAATCGTGGGGACAAACTGGGCTACGCCGGCTCCGGACTTGCAGTCGGTCAGCAGGACGCCGTAGCCCTGGCGGCGGAACCAGTCCGCCCAGAGCCGGTTCATCTGCTCGTCCGCCTGATCCGCCCGGTTGAGGACGATGAGCCGGGGCTTGGCCCCCACCATGGCGTCAATGTCCGGGTTGCGGCTGGAGATGGGGATCCGGGCGTCCAGAATCTCCACTACGATATCCACCTGCTTGACCTGCTCCACGATCATGCGGCGGGTTTTCGCCATATGACCGGGATACCATTGGACTTCCATCCGGTCTGCCTCCTTTTGCGTATCGTTCTATGAAAAAAGGAGGGGTCTCTCCCCCTCCTTCTCTCTCGGAAAATCGCTGAATTACAGCTTCTCCTTGACCTTGGCAGCCTTGCCCACGCGGTCGCGGAGGTAGTACAGCTTGGCCCGGCGAACCTTGCCCTTGCGCACCAGCTCCACCTTCTCCACCAGGGGAGAGTGAACCGGGAACACCTTCTCCACGCCGACGCCGTAAGAGATGCGGCGGACGGTGAAGGTCTCGTTGACGCCGCCGTGCTTCTTGGCAATGACGGTGCCCTCAAAGGTCTGGATACGCTCCTTGGCGCCTTCCTTGATCTTGATGTGGACGCGGACGGTGTCGCCGACGCGAATCTCGGGGGTCTCAGCCTTGAGATTCTGCTGGTCAAGCATCTTGATGAGATCCATGGATATTTCCTCCTGTTTTCATAGGTGTTCATGGCGCTGTCAATGCTCCGGCTCTTTTGTACCTCGTCCGAAGCGGCCCAGAGGACCACCCTTTATTCAACTTTTCAAGAATACCATACTCTTTTCCGATTTGCAAGGGGTCTCAGCGGAAAATTTCTCCGTTTTCCAAATAATTTTCCTCCCGGCAGTAGCGGACAAAGTCGGGGGCCAGCTCAGGCGCCTCGTTTCGTAAGGCCTCCAGCAGCAGCTGAGGGTTGAGGCTGGGGTTCTGGGCGGCCAGATTGCAGGAGAGGATCAGCCGCCCCTCCCCTGCCGGCACCAGCGACCAGCGATGCACCAGGGGGATCAGATCCAGCTCGGTGTAGCCCTTTTTGGATTTCTTGGACTTTTTCTGCAAGATCAGGCTGTCCCGGGCCAGCATGGCGCGGAAGGCCTCCTCCACCCCGTCGGGAACACCGTTGTCATACTCCAGGGTGATCGTCCAGTCCAGGGTCTTGAGCAGCTTGAAGGGATCCCGAGCCTCGTAGCACCCGGTCACCCGCACCCCTTCCGGGAGGACGGCGTTGAGCCGCTCCGGTACCTCCTCCAGAGAGACGGGGGACTCCAGGTCAAACTCCAGCACCTCGCAGTGGCTGGAATAGCCCAGGGACAGGGGGAGCGCGATGGACACATAGGCGTGACGGTTGAAGCCCTCGGTCTGCCAGATGTCCAGCCCCGCCCGGAGGAAGGCCCGCTGGAACAGGGCCATGGTGTCCAGATGGGAGATATAGATGGCCCGGCCGGTCTTTTCGTACCGTAGCCGGTGGGTGTGCATTTTCGCCATGGCTCAGCCCTCCTTTTCCTGCTGTCTGGACAGGGGCAGCAGGGCGTCGCAATGGCCGCCGCAGAGCAGCTTGTCCGCCCCGCAGCCCATACATTGCCTCCGACAGTCCGGGGTGATGACCGACTGATAGGCCTGATTCCGCTCCCGCCACAGGTAGCTGGGACGGACGCCCACCGAGATCATGGACCAGGGCAGCACCTCTTCGTAGCTCCGCTCCCGGCGGGCGTAGAAATCGGGGTCTACCCCCGCCGCCTGAAAGCTCTCCATCCAGCGGTCGAAGCTGAAATACTCGCTCCAGGCGTCCATCCGGCCGCCTCGGCGCCAGACCTCCTCCAGGGCTTTGCCCAGGCGGCGGTCACCACGGGCCAGAACCGCCTCGATGTAGCTGGTGTCCGGGTCGTGCCAGTTGTAGGTGATGGCTTTGTTGGTGATGGCGTTTCGCAGCAGATCCACCCGCCGCTGATACTCCTCCATGCTGATCTGGGGCTCCCACTGAAAGGGGGTGAAGGGCTTGGGCACAAAGAAGGAGGTGGAGACGGTGATACGCACCCCCCTGGCCCGGTTGCTGGAATATTTCTTCCAGGTCACATAGACCTTCTGGGCCAGGTCAGCGATGCCCAGCACGTCCTCGTCCGTCTCGGTGGGCAGGCCCAGCATGAAGTAAAGCTTGACGGCGCTGCCGCCGCCCTCAAAGACGGTGCGGCAGGACTGGAGCAGGTCCTCCTCGGTGACGTTCTTATTGATCGTGTCCCGGAGCCGCTGGGTGCCCGCCTCGGGGGCGAAGGTGAAGGAGCTCTTCCGGGCCTTCTGCAGACGCTGCTGGAGGGACATAGAGAAATTGTCCGCCCGGAGGGAGGGCACCGACAGGTTGATGTTTCTGGGCTCGCAGTAGTCCAGCAGGCCGTCGCACAGCTGCTCCAGAGGCCGGTAGTCGCTGGTGGAGAGGCTGGAGAGGGTCATCTCCTGATAGCCGGAGTCCTTGCAGGAGGCGATTCCCTGGGAAATGAGCACCTCCGGGCTCTTAGGACGGACGGGGCGGT
This sequence comes from Candidatus Onthomonas sp., assembly GCA_051866795.1. Taxonomy (GTDB): domain Bacteria; phylum Bacillota; class Clostridia; order Oscillospirales; family Oscillospiraceae; genus Onthomonas. The sequence continues at coordinate 9,690 of JBJDXT010000017.1, forward strand.
AGCAGTAGCCTGCCTGGCAGAACCGGCAGCCCCGGATGCAGCCCCGGAACACCTCCAGCATCACCCGGTCGTGGACGATCTCGGTGGAGGGGATGATGGTCTTGACCGGATAATAGGCTTTGTCCAGATCCTGGACGATCCGCTTGGTCACCACGGGAGGAATCCCCTCCTCCGGGGTGATGGCGGCGATGGTGCCGTCCTCGTTGTATTCGATCTGATACAGGGAGGGGACGTAGAGGCCGGGGATCTGGGCGGCATGGCGGAGATACTCCCTCCGGCTCCAGCCCTCTCTGCGGCCCCGGCGATAGAGCTCCAGCATCTCCACCGTCACATCCTCCCCCTCGCCCAGGGAGAACAGGTCGATAAAGTCGGCCAGAGGCTCCCCGTTATAGGCGCAGGTGCCGCCGGCGATGACAATGGGGTCATTTTCCCCCCGCTCCCAGGTGTGCAGAGGCACCCCGGCCAGATCCAGCATGTTCAGCACATTGGTGTAGGCCATCTCATAGCCCAGGGAGAAGCCGATAAAATCAAAGTCACGGATGGGGTCTCCGCTCTCCAGTGCCCAGAGGGGCATGCGCTCCCTACGCATCTCCTCCTCCATATCTCCCCAGGGGGCAAAGCACCGTTCGCACCAAACGCCATCCATCTCGTTCATGACGCCGTAGAGGATGCGCATGCCCAGATTGGACATGCCGATCTCATAGGTGTCGGGGAAGCAGAAGGCGAAGCGGGTATCCACCTGGGCCTTGTCCTTGATGACGGCGTTGTACTCGCCGCCGGTATACCGGGCAGGTTTTTGTACCCGGAGCAGCATTCGTTCCAGTTTGGGGTCCATTCCAGAACCACCTTTCTTCAGAAATCACTTCATTTTACCTGAGCGGCGGAGAAAAGGCAAGGATGAGTTCCACATGGGGAGCATGGCAACTGCCTGTTGCTTTACAGTGTGCCAGGACCATGATAAGATAAGCGCAGAAATGGAAACAACCTGAACGCACAGGAGGGACGATTTATGGAAGCAAATGAAGTTCTGCGCACACTGCGGGAGTCCCGCGGGCTGACCCAGGAGGCGCTGGCCCAGCGGCTGCATGTGACTCGTCAGGCGGTCAGCCGGTGGGAGAACGGGGAGACAGTCCCCAACCCCGAGACGCTGAAACAGCTCTCCCGGGAGTTTGACGTCTCCATCAATACCCTGCTGGGCAGTCCCCGGCAGCTCTTTTGCCAGTGCTGCGGCATGCCGCTGCAGGACGGGGAGATCAGCCGGGAGCCGGACGGCAGCATGAACGAGGAGTACTGCAAATGGTGCTATCAGGATGGAGCCTTTGTCTATCAGTCGGCTGAGCAGGTGGTGGAGGTCTGCGCCGGATTTCTGACGGAATACCACCCGGAAGTGACTGCTGATCAGGCAAAGGATCTGCTCCGGAAGCAGATTCCCTACCTGAAGCACTGGGCAAACGGAGCAAAAACAGAATCTGTTTGACTTTTTCCATTCGATCCGCTACAATAACCCATGCAAGCGGGCTGGACAGCCGCGCGGGTGGGGCGAAAGGCCCATCTGTGAGGAAAGTCCGGGCTCCATAGGGCAAGGATAACGGGTAACACCCGCCGAAGGCGACTTCAGGACAAGTGCAACAGAGAAATACCGCCGGCTTCGTGCCGGTAAGGGTGGAAAGGCGAGGTAAGAGCTCACCGGCCGACTGGGAACTGCTCGGCCCTGTAAACTCTATCCGGAGCAACACCGTGGAGGGACATATGGCTGGCCCGGCCGTCCCGGGGAGGTGGCTTGAGCCTGCCGGCAACGGCAGGTCGAGATAGATGGCTGTCAAAACAGAACCCGGCTTACAGGCCCACTTGCAAAACACACATCAGATCAGCTGCATGCCGGTCTGATGTGTGTTTTTTCTTTTATTCTGCTTGTGGTCAGCCGTGGCGGGTCAGCGTAAGCAGCGCTCCGGTGTCCGCCGATTCCCGGGCCAACAGGGCGAGACGGGAGTCTGCAAAGGATTCCTCCGTATTGAGCAGACCAAGCCCCCTGCCCTCAATCGTGTGAATAAAGTCCTCAAAGATCAGCGGCGTCTCCCGCAGCGGCTCGGGCCGGCTGCCGTCATGGGTCTCGTTAATGAGCCAGACCTGCTCCTCCCGCACCTCCAGTACGCCGGCGGTGCCTGCCACCCGTATCCGGTCATCGCCGTGAGTAGGGGCGTGCATGGGCCGCAGGTAGTCGGCGCTGACCTGGGCGGAGACGCCGCCGGCCAGAGTCAGCATAATCTGAGCGGTGGCCTCCAGATCGCCGTAACCGCCGTTTCCCACCGCAGAGTGGCAGGCGTATACCGTCTCCACGGGCAGCGGGCAGAGAAAACGGATCAGGTCAATCCCGTGGATGGCTACCCAGGGGATCAGTCCTCCCTGCTTTTCCCGGTCACAGAAAAAGGGCGCCCGGTCCCCCAGCCGGTAGGATTTCTGAACGGAGAGCAGGCGGATTTCCCCCACCGCCCCCTCCTGAATCAGCTGCCGGGCGGTATGGAACCAGGGGTCATACCGGGCGGTCTGCATGGCCCAGAGCTGGCCCGGAGAATTGCGGGAGACGGTATGCAGCGCATCCAGCTCCTCCAGAGACAGGGCCAGGGGCTTGTCGCAGTAGACGTGAATCCCCTGCTCCAGCGCCCGGCGGGTCATGGCGGCGTGGTCACCGAACTGACCGTCTACCACCAGCACGTCCGGGCGGACAGACTGCACCATGACCTGGCAGTTCGGGTAGCGGGGCGGATGCAGGCTCAGCCTTTGCAGTCCCGCCAGCAGGCCGTCCATAGGCTCCCCGTCCCAGGCGGGGCACCAACCCACAATTTCCACCTGAGGCAGCCGAGGCAGGGCCTGCAGCACGGTATAGGCGTGGCCGGAATAGCCGGCAAAACAGACGCGGATCATTGGTCAAAGCCTCCCTGTACAAAGCGGGCGCCGGAAAAAGCGGTGTAGCCTGCCAACGGGATGATGTCTGGCGCCGCGGCCCAGTCCAGACCCAGCTCACTGGGCAGAAGCCTCTGGTCAAAGCAGCGCCGCACTTCCTCAGACAGACCGGGGCGGAACAGCCCAGGCTCCGGATCGGAAAGATGGACCATGCCGGGCAGGGGATGTACATGGGCCTGGTCGAAGATGGCGTTGGTAATGGTGAGCTGAGGGCGGATCGTTTCCGGCGTGCAGGGGACCTCCAAAGCGGGATCAGCGGCGGCGGCAAGCATGGTGCGCAGCTTTTGCGCTACCTGATCTTCTCCCAGAATGCCGTAGCTTTTTGTACTTCCATCAGAGAAATATGCCACCAGCTCAGCTCCACCGCTGCCGGGCCGGGCAGTGACCAATGCGTCCTCGAATTCATACTGAAAAATGGGATTGATTGTCTCTTCGCCGGAATGCGTCAGCGCCAGATACAGGGCGCAGCCGTTGGAAAAACGGCCCCGGAGAAACGCAGTATCAAAGGTCTCGATCCCTTTGCCGTTATACAGCTCCACCGAGAGCGTCTCTGGCAGGGCTGCTGCGTCTGTCCGATTCCCCAGTACAAAGCAGATGTTGTGCAGATAGTGGGCGGTGGCGTTGGAGAGGATGGAGTCCAGCACCCAATTCCCGTTGGCGTCCCGGAGATGGCCGTGCCAGGAGCTGTCATAGTAGCTGTCATACCGGGGCCAGGAGACACAGCAGCTCAGGGACTTGGGTGCGCCCAGCAGACCGGATTGAATATCCCGCTTCAGGGCCAGCATGGGCAGGCTGAAGGAGAGCTGGAAGCCCACCCCCAGCCGGCGGCCGGTCTCCCGCTGTACCGCAGAAATCAATGCCACATCCTGTACCAGCGGCGTCAGCGGCTTTTCACACAGCACGTCAGAGCCGTGGCGCATGGCTGTAATGCACTGCTCCAGATGCAGGTGGACGGGGCTGACGATCAGTACCAAGTCGGCGTAATTTTCTCCATAGAAATCCTCCAGCGTCTGATAGAAAGGAACACCGGCGGCTTTCAGCGCCTCATAGCGGGGAGAACGCTCGTAATAGGGGTCGATGGCTCCCACGAGCCGGTAGCTGG
>JBJDXT010000018.1:0-13694 GCA_051866795.1 Candidatus Onthomonas sp.
GGTGACGCCATAGAGGACGTCCGCCTCCTCCATGGTGCCCCGGCGGTGGGTGATGCAGATGAACTGGGTCTTGTCGGTCATCCCCCGCATATACCGGGCAAAGCGCACCACGTTACTCTCGTCCAGGGCAGCCTCGATCTCGTCCATCACCACAAAGGGGGTGGGCCGGACCTTCAAAAAGGCGAAGTACAGGGCAATGGCCACAAAGGCCTTCTCGCCGCCGGAGAGCAGGGTCAGCACCTTCAGCGCCTTACCGGGAGGCTGTACCTTAATTTCAATGTCGCAGTTCAAAATATCCTTGGGATCGGCAAGCTCCAATGTGGCCTTGCCGCCGCCGAAGAGCTGGGTAAAGGTGACAGTGAACGCCTCGCCGATGCGCTGGAACTGTTCGGCAAAGATCTTCTCCATCTCGGTAGTGATGTCTCCGATGATGCCCTCCAGCTCCCCCTTGGCCTGCTGCACGTCGTCCCGCTGGCTGGCCAGGTATTCGTAGCGCTCGTTGACCCGCTGGAACTCCTCGATGGCGCCCACGTTGACGTTGCCCAGACCGGAGATCTTCCGCTTCAGCTCGGCGATCCGCTTGGTGGCTTTCGCTGTAGACTCCAGCTCCTGACGCTGGCTCTGGGCGCCGTCGTAGCTCAGCTCGTAGCTGTCCCACAGCTTGTCCAGCAGCTGCTTTTCCTCCATGGCGGCCTGGGTCTTCTTCTGCTCCAGCAGCGAGCACTCCCGCTCCATTCGAAGCAGCTCCTCGTTCTTCTCCCGGGCGGCCTTGTCCGCCTGGTTCCGCTGGGCCTCCAGCTCCAGCTTCTGCTGGTTCAGGGCGTCTACCGCCTTTTTCTGCTCCTCCTGCCGCTGGTACACAGTGGCCAGAGCCTGCTGGGCGGCGTAGATCTGGCTCTGCAGGCTCTCGTTCTTGCCCTGAAACGCCTGAATCTGGGCGATTCTCGCCTCCCGGTCTCCGGTGATGTCCCGGGCCATGGCTTTGAGCTGGTTCAGGGCCTGTTCCGTGGCCCCCTCCTCGGCGTCCAGGGCGGCCAGCTCCGCCTGGAGCCCGGCGATCTCCTGCTGGAGGGCCTCCTGCTGCTGGCGGAAGGCATTCTGGCCCTCCTCCTTACCGGCGCTCTCCGCCCGGGTGGCCTGAGCCCGGCCCTCCAGCTGGGCGATGTGCTCCGTGGCCTTTCGGGTATCCTCCTCCACCTGACGGGTGCGCTGGGCCAGAGCGGCCAGCTCCTCCCGGCAGCTCTTTTCCTGCCCCTCCAGGGCGTCGATGAGAATGCGGTACTGGCCCAGCTCGCCCTCCTGCTTGAGGATCAGGTCGTCCTGCTCCCGCTTGGTGGCCTGGGCGGTGTCCGCCTCATAGACGGCGGCGGAGACCTCCCGCTTGGCCCCCTCCAGAATCTGCCTAGCCTTTTCCAGGCTCTCCCGGACGCCCACCGCCTGGGCTTTCAGCCGCTCCAGCTCTCCCGCCCGGGAGAGGATGCCTGCGCTGCGGCTGGCGGAGCCGCCGGTCATAGAGCCGCCGGGGTTGAGCACCTGGCCGTCCAGAGTGACGATGCGGAATTTATAGCCGTACTTCCGGGCCATGGGGATGGCGGAGTCCATCCTGTCGCAGATGACCACCCGGCCCAGCAGGTTGGAGAAGATGTTCTCGTACTGGCTGTCATAGCGGATGAGCTGGTTGGCGATGCCCACAAAACCGGGCTCCCGCTCCAGTCCCTGCTCCTTGAGAAAGCCGGGCCGCACGTCGGAGATGGGCAGGAAGGTGGCCCGGCCCCCGTCCCGCCGCTTCAAATATTCGATGGCGGCCTTGCCGTCCTCGGCCCGGTCCACCACGATGTTCTGCATGGCGCCCCCCAGGGCGATCTCAATGGCCACGGTGTACTCGTCCGGCACCCGCAGCAGGCCCGCCACCGGGCCGTGGATATTGCGAAGCTGTCCCCGCTGGGCGGCCTGCATGACCACCTTGACCGCCTTGGAGTAGCCCTCGTACATCTTCTCCATCTCGGAGAGCATATGAATCCGGCTCTGGAGGTTGTTGTCCTCCATGAGCAGGCGGTTTGCCTGGTCGGTGCAGGCGTCCAGCCGCTTCTGCCGGGCCTGGAGCCGGAGCTGATAGCCGCTGATCTGGTTTTCCATCTCCGCCGCCCTGGCCCTGGACTGGGTCAGCTCCCGCTCCTTCTCCTCCGCCTCTTTCCGGATGGAGGCCAGCCGACGGCTGTTTTCCTGGCGCTGGCTCTGGAGGGCGGTGTCCCGGTCCAGCAGCTCCTGGGCGGAGGCGGACAGGGCGGAGAGCAGCGCTTTGGCGTCGGCGGCGGAGGCGGTCTCCAGGCTCTCCCGGCGGCGCAGCTCCTCCAGCTCCTGGCTGAGGCTCCCCACCTGGCCGGCCAGCCGCTCCCCCTCCAGCTGTTTGTCGCTGAGGGTATGGGTCAGCTCCCGCTGGCGCTGGCGGATCTCCTCCAGGCGGGCCTCCCGCTGGCCGATCTGGCTGGCTACAGAATCCGCCCGGCCCTCCTGTTGATCCAGCTCCCGGGTGAGCCGGTCGGCGTTTTCCAGATTGTTCTGGATCTGATTTTTCAAAATAGCGATGGCGGACTCCCGCTCGTTGGCGTCCGCAGCCAGCTGGGAGGTCCGGAACCGGAGCTGATCCGCCTCCACGTCCTGCTGGCGCATCTGGGCGGCCAGCTCCTCCGCCCTGCTGTAGAGCTGCTCCTGCTGGCGGGAGATCTCCTCCCGTTGACCAGTGGCCGCCTCATAGTCGGTGAGCAGCTTGCGGTTGTTCTGGCGCAGACGGTCGAGGCTCTCCATCCAGACCGAGATCTCCAGTCCCCGCAGCTCGTCCCGGTAGAGCAGGTACTCTTTGGCCTTGGCCGCCTGCTCCCGGAGGGGCTCCACCTGCAGCTCCAGCTCGGAGATCTTGTCCCCGATGCGTAGCAGGTTGTCGGTGGTCTTTTCCAGCTTGCGCTCGGCCTCCTCCTTTCGGTGGCGGAACCGGGAGATGCCCGCCGCCTCCTCAAAGACCGCCCGGCGCTCCTGGCCCCGGGTGGACAGAATCTCGTCGATCTTGCCCTGGCCGATGATGGAGTAGCCCTCCCGGCCCAGGCCGGTGTCCATAAACAGCTCGTTGATGTCCCGCAGACGGCAGGACTGGCGGTTGATATAGTATTCACTCTCGCCGGAGCGGTAATACCGGCGGGTGACCATGACCTCGCTCTCCTCCATGGAGAGCATATGGCCGGAGTTGTCCAGAATCAGGGAGACCTCGGCATAGCCCGTCTGCTTCCGCTTCTGGGTGCCGCCGAAGATCACGTCCTCCATCTTTCCGCCCCGGAGGGCCTTGGTGGACTGCTCCCCCATGACCCAGCGGATGGCGTCGGAGAGGTTGGACTTTCCGCTGCCGTTGGGGCCGACAATGGCGGTAATGTCCTCGTCAAAGGTCAGCACCGTCTTGTCCGGGAAGGACTTGAAGCCCTGTATTTCCAGTGCTTTTAAGTACACGCTCGCACCTCACTAACAAATTTCATACGATGACAGTTTATTATATCAGTATCCCGTGTGGTTTGCAATGCGGAAATGGGCAGTTTTTTGGGCCTTTGGGGGGTGTGGGGTGCGAATTTGGTGCCCTGGTGGTGAATCACTGACCGATTTCTGTATGTCGTCACTGCGGTGGCCTGCCTCCCGGCGGGGTTACTTTCCCCTTTGGGAAAGTAACCAAAGGAAACCAGGGGCTCGCCCCTGGACCCCTCCGGGTGATGGCGGAAGCGGTGTCCTGCACTGACGCGCGGGAGCCCTCCGCTCTCCGCCATCCCCAGTCGAAGCCGCAGAAATGGGCTGCTCCCGTGTTTCAGTCTGGCATCCGTTTTTGTTAGGCAGGCAGGCTGCAACAAAGGGATGACCAGCCCATCGGCTTTTGTACCGACCCTAGGATTTGAAGGCAGACACGAGCCTCCGTAGAAATGTCCTTGTCATAGAGCAGAACCGACACCCCTGTAGGGATGGAAAGAGAAGCTGGTCCGCCCCGTCCTTGCCCGGCTTCTGTAGGAATCCGAAGTCCATAACCGCAGCAGCGAGCCACCGTAGGGAGTCCTTGCCCCGGAGGGGTCTCGGGGCGAAGCCCTGAGCCCGCTTTTGGGTACTTTTCCCGGGCGGGAAAAGTACCCCGCCGGAGGCAGGCCACCGCAGTAACGGCAAGCACAATCGGCCAGCGACAAATCTCCACGCCAAACAAAAGCAGCCCCCTCGACATACCTAGATCATCAAGGTATAATATACCTAGATCACCAAGGTATAGAAAGGAGCGAACCCCATGGAACTGGACAGAGGCCTCATCGGCGGCTCCACCGTGCTGCTGCTGCTCTCCCTTCTCCACCGGAAGGACATGTACGGCTATGAGATCATCCGGGAGCTGGAGCTGCTGAGCGAAAACGTCTTCTCCTTTAAGGAGGGCACCCTCTACCCCGTCCTCCACCGGATGGAAAACAGCGGTCTGGTGAAAAGCTACCAGAAGGAGGCGGAAAACGGCAAAAAGCGGAAGTATTACGCCATCACCCCCCAGGGGGATCGGCGGCTGGCCCAGGAGCGGGAGACCTGGAAGGTTTTCTCCGCCTCGGTGGACCGGGTCATCGGAGGTGAGCGCCATGCCTGCGTCTAGGCCTCCCGACTACATCGACCAGGTGCTGGGCTATGTGCAGTTTCCCTTCGACCGGCCTGCTATTCGCCAGGAGCTGGAAGATCACATTGAGGACCTGCTCTCCGACGTGCCGGAGCTCCCCGAAGAGGAGCGGCCCGGCTACATCCGGGGCCGCATGGGGGACCCGGAGACAGTGGGCAAGGCGCTGAATCAGGAGCACAGCCCGGTGCTGGGGTGGCTGTGGAAGCTCTCCGGCTGGATCATGTGGGCGGTGCTGCTGTGGAATCTCCCCGCACTGCTGGGGCTCCCCTCCACGGTTCTGGATTATGTAACCTATGGCCCCGGCCACTATGACCCGCCCGCCAGCGGCCTGGTGGCCACGGTGGACTGTGAGGTGACGGGGCAGATTGACGACATGGAAATCACCATCGATCAGCTCCGGCTTTACGATAACAACGAGCTGGAGATCTGCTACCGCACCTTTCAAAGTCCGTTCTGTAGCTCCGCCTGCTGGAGCTTCAGCCTGGCTCCCGATTATTTTCGCAACGAGAACGGGGCGGCCTTTGATTCCGGCGGCGGCTTTTCCAAGGGCGGATCGGTCTCCTATCACCAGGAATGTATCGATCACTTTGACCCAGACTCCAAAGTGCTCATTCTGGACTATGACCACAACGGGCGAATCTTCTACGCCGAAATCCCCCTGGACTGGGAGGTGGCGTCATGAAGCGGTTGAAACACACGGCACTCCATCTGGCCGTCATCGGACTGGTTCTGGCTGTGGCATTCTACTACAGTGCCCTCTATTTTACTCCTGAGCAGGTCATGGCAGCAAATGAGCGAGGACTTCACTACGGCCCCTCCCGGCAGATCCTGCTGGAATATGACGGCCCAGAGAATACCCGGCTGCTCATCGGCAAGGTGGACGACCGCACCCTGTCAGTCATCCCCACTCAGCGGGCTTGGATGGTGTTCTGGAAACTGAGTTCAGACGGCATCACTGGCAGTCGGTCCATGTCCCCCGGCTGTCACACGGTCACCGGCTATGAGCACAAATTCCAGCTTTTCTATGGACTCACCGACTGCCCAGGAGCGGCTAATGTGCGCATTACGTTGTGTGCCCATTCTGGCTCGGGAGAACGGATCACGCAGGAGACGCTGGAGGTGGATGAAAACGGCTTCTTCTATTTGCCGGACTTCCTGCTTTCTGATGAGGAATACAATTACTATCTCTCCTATTCTTTGATCGTCTATGACGCCGGAGGTAATCTGCTCTCCCAGGAAAATGGCTAGAAGACCATGCAAAAGCGGTGCCTGATTAAACATCAGGCACCGCTTTTATTTCAGCTATTCAATTGTGCTCCGCTCTTTAGTAAGCGATGCCCTGCCACATCATGGCGTCAGCCACCTTGAGGAAGCCGGCGATGTTGGCGCCAGCCACCAGGTTGCCGGGCATGCCGTACTCCTCGGCAGCGGCGGCGGCGTTGGCATAGATGTTCTTCATAATGGTGTGCAGCTTCTCGTCCACCTCGTCGAAGGTCCAGCTCAGCCGCTGGCTGTTCTGGCTCATCTCCAGGCCGGAGGTAGCCACGCCGCCGGCGTTGACCGCCTTGGCCGGGCCAAACAGGACGCCGGCGCTCTGGAACGCGGCGACCGCCTCGGGGGTGCTGGGCATGTTGGCGCCCTCAGCCACAGCGATGACGCCGTTGGCGATCAGCTGGGCAGCCTCCTCGCCGTTGAGCTCGTTCTGGGTGGCGCAGGGCAAGGCGATGTCACAGGGGACAGACCAGATGCCGCGGCAGCCCTCCACATACTTGGCGGTGGGGACATAGTTCAGATAGGTCTTGATGCGGTCGCGGCGGACTTCCTTGATCTCCTGGATCACCTTGTAGTCGATGCCGTTCTCGTCCACAATGTAGCCGTTGGAGTCGCTCATGGCAACCACCTTGCCGCCCAGCTGGGTGGCCTTCTGGTTGGCATAAGTGGCCACGTTGCCGGAGCCGGAGATGACCACGCGCTTGCCCTCAAAGCTCTCGCCCTTGCTGGCCAGCATCTCGTTGGCGAAATAGCAGGTGCCGTAGCCGGTGGCCTCAGTCCGGGCCAGGGAGCCGCCATAGGACAGGCCCTTGCCGGTGAGCACGCCGGTAAACTCGTTGCGCAGACGCTTGTACTGGCCGAACAGGTAGCCGATCTCGCGGCCGCCCACGCCGATGTCGCCGGCGGGCACGTCGGTGTCAGCGCCGATGTGCTTGCTCAGCTCGGTCATGAAGCTCTGGCAGAAACGCATGATTTCGCCGTCAGACTTACCCTTGGGGTCGAAGTCGGAGCCGCCCTTGCCGCCGCCCATGGGCAGGCCGGTCAGGCTGTTCTTGAAGATCTGCTCAAAGCCCAGGAACTTGATGACGGACAGGTTGACGCTGGGATGGAACCGCAGGCCGCCCTTGTAGGGGCCGATGGCGGAGTTGAACTGGACACGATAGCCCCGGTTCACCTGAACCTCGCCCTTGTCATCCACCCAGCTCACACGGAACTGGATGATCCGCTCGGGCTCCACAATGCGCTTGATGACGCCGGCCTTGACCAGGTCGGGACGGCGCTCCACCACGGGCACCAGAGACTCCAGCACCTCATAGACAGCCTGGAGGAACTCCGGCTCATGGGCGCTCTTGACAGCCAGATCTTCATAGATACCATTCAGATAGGCGTTATTGATGGGCATAAAAAATCATTCCTTCCATAGACGATTGGACACATGGCACCAGTGTCCGGGTCACTTGCGCGAGGGAACAGGGATCGTCTCCTATCCTCCCCCGACCTAGCCGCACCCATTCCTGTGCGATCCCGTCCGGAAGAAATGGCATTCATTGCCCGGCCCCGTTGCCGCTCGACTGTTATTATACCGGTATCTGCAATTTTACGCAAGTGGAATTTCAAAATTTTTCCTCCATTTTACAGAAAGAGCCTTTCTTTCCCCCCTTTCCTTCCACTTTCGTTCTTTTATCATGCAAGATTTCCTGCTTCATTTTGAATTTTGCAGCCTAGTCCTGTCATTTTTGCAAGTCGACTTGTATTTTTCTCCGGCGCGCGGCCTGCCTGTGTTCCAGGGGGCGGCAGCGCGCCCACTGGCTGTCAAATATTTTTTCAAAAAATATTTTCAAAACTGCTTGACAAATTAGGAGCCCCGTGTTAAGATATAGGCACATCAAGAAAGGGTGATACCAATGTACAAGGCAGAAGCCTTTGGGTAACCTTTTCGAAGAGGGTATCCCAGCAGCGAGCCGTTCAACCAGCGTTTCAGCAGCACAGACAAAAGCCTGCGCAACAGTGTGGAAGGCGGAAGGCACTCGCAAATACGACGAAAGAGAGGTAAACGAAATCGATGTTGGATATCAAGCAGCACCGCTGAACCCCTGTCCGATGAGATAAGACGGACAGGGGTTCAGCACGTTTCAGATCTTTTTTCTCTTTCGGCGCTCTGAGCAATCAGGGCGGTTTTTTCTGCCCGGGACAGCTTTTTGATGGCCGCCTCCCGGCGCAGGGCGGCGGACCAGCTCTCCAGTTCCTCCCGGTAGACCAGCCGGAGGGGTCCTCTGCCCCGGGTATATTTGGCGCCCCGCCCCTCTGTGTGGGCGGCCAGACGCCGCTCCAGGTCGGTGGTGCTGCCAGTATAATAGGTTCCGTCTCCGCATTGGAGGATATAGACGTAATACGTCCCTGTTTTCCCCTTTTTCTGCACAGAATTTGGCATTGACTTTGTCCGCCTCCTGTCCTATCATAATTTGCGCTGTATCCGCTTTTCTGTCTGAACAGGAGGTTATTCCGCTGAAACCGTCAAAGTCGCTGGCGCCGCGCATTGCCGCGGTCTGTCTTTCCAATATCGCCATGGGTTTCTGCCTGGTCTGGATCCTGCGGGTCAATCTGGGCTCAGATCCCTGTAGTTCCATGAACGCAGGCATCTCCTCCCACCTGCCCATCTCCTATGGCACCTGGTCGCTGTTGCTGAACTTCCTGCTCTTTCTCATCGTCCTCGCCTGTGACCGCTCCCTGCTTGGGGTGGGCACCATCTCCAACATGGTGCTCTGCGGCTATTCCGTGGACTTTTTCGGCTGGATTGTTGACCGCCTGATCCCGGCCTCCTTTTTCCAGCCCTGGCCGGTGCGCATCGGTATCTGCATTCCCGCCCTGCTGTTGTTCATTCTGGCCGCCGCCGTCTACCTCTCTTTGGATGTCGGCGTGGCTCCCTACGACGCCATCCCCATGATCATCGCCCAGCGGCAGAGCAGGCTCTCCTTCCGGGCGGTGCGCACCCTGTGGGATCTGACCGCTCTGGCCATCGGCGTTCTCTCCGGCGCCGTCTTTGGTCCGGTCACCATCATTATGGCCTTTACCCTGGGCTCGGTCATTGCCTGGGTCAGCCGGAAAATGCACCGGCTGTTCACTTTGTGAGATCGCTGTTCTCCTATCATATCCGCTTTTCCCCCGGTCTGCAACCGGGGGATTTTTTTGCTCCCATCCGGTTTTTTGGCATTTCTCCGTCATTTTTTCTTCGCTCTCCCACTTCTCTCGCCCTCTTTTTCTCCTTTTTTATTGTGTTTTTTACATTTTTTACAAAGATTTGATTCACTATTTACATTTTGCCTCTCTGTCGGTTATAATTTGATTGTATGCATCTGTAAGAAACGAGGCACTCCGGCCCGTTTCCCGCGCGCCCTGAGGCGCCGCATCTTTGGAGGCTAATAAAATATGGACCTGTTCGATATTCTGGATTTCATCTGCGGTCTGGCGCTGTTTCTGTTCGGTATGTCCTATATGGGCGACGGTCTGGAAAGCTGCGCCGGCGGCCGGCTCCAGTCCATTCTGGAAAAGCTCACCTCCAGCCCCGCCAAGGGCTTTTTCTTGGGTCTGGTCGTCACCGCAATCATCCAGTCCTCTTCCGCCACCTCGGTCATGGTCGTCGGCTTTGTCAACTCCGGCATTATGACCCTCCAGCAGGCCATCGGCCTGATCATGGGCGCCAACGTGGGCACCACGGTCACCGCTTGGCTGATCTCCCTGACCAGCATCGAGGGTGCAGGCTTTGCCGTCCAGCTGCTCAAGCCCTCCTCCTGGGTGCCCGTTCTGGCCCTGATCGGCATCTACTTCCTGAAGTTTGAAAAGTCCGGCCGGCGCAAGAATGTGGCCGCCGTGCTGTTGGGCTTTGCCATCCTGATGGTGGGCATGAACTCCATGTCCGCCGCCGTCTCCGTCCTGAAAGAGGATCCCGCCTTTACCGAGCTGTTCGTCCTCTTCTCCAATCCCCTTGTGGGCATGCTGGTCGGCCTGGTGCTCACCGCCATCATGCAGAGCTCCTCCGCCTCGGTGGGCGTGCTGCAGGCCCTGTCCATGACCGGCAGCATCACCCTGGGCGCCGCCATCCCCCTGATTCTGGGCATCAACATCGGCGCCTCGGTTCCGATCATGATCTCCGCCCTCAGCGCCAACAAGGAGGCCAAGCGCACCTCCTTTGTCTACCTCTATTTTAATGTGATCAGCATGATCCTGTTTATGATCGTGTATTACATCGCGCAGTTTACCATCGGCCTGCCCATCCTGGCAGATCCGGTCAATCCGGTGGGCATCGCCATCTTCCACACCGGCTACAAGCTGATCTTCGCCCTCATCATGCTGCCCTTCACCGGCCTGCTGGAAAAGCTGGTCTGCTTCACCGTCCGGGACTCCAAGATCAAGGAGAAGCCCTTGCTGGACGACCGTCTCATGACCACCCCCGCCGTGGCTCTGGCTCAGGCCCAGCGGCTCACCGTGGAGACCGCCCTCATGGCCCAGGACTCCTTCAACGAGGCGGTCAGCCTGCTGGACCGCTGGGATGACAAGGTGGCTGACCACGTCCGTCAGCTGGAGAGCACCATCGACAAGCACGAGGATATTCTGGGCACCTACCTGGTCAAGCTCTCCGGCCTGGGACTCACCGACACGGAGAATCAGGAGCTGTCCATCATGCTCCACACCATCAGCGACTTCGAGCGCATCAGTGACCACGCAGTGGGCATTCTCCTCTCGGTACAGGCCGCTCAACAGAAGGCCAGCGCCATCTCCGAAAACGCCAAGGGCGAGCTCAAGCTGATGGCCAACGCCGTCTCCGAGGCGCTGAGCCTGTGCATCGCCTCCTTCTCCACCAACAACCCCGAGGCCGCCCGCCGGGTGGAGCCTCTGGAGGAAGTGGTGGACGATATGGCCGACCGGCTGAAGGATCACCACATCGACCGGCTCCGGGCAGGCCAGTGCTCGGTGGAGAGCGGCTTTATCTTCACCGACCTGATCTCCAACTTCAGCCGTGTCTCCGACCACTGCTCCAACATCGCTGCCTGCATCGTGGAGATGCAGCACAACAGCTATGACACCCACAAATACGTCCACAGCGTCCACCACTCCGGCGATGTGGAGTATCTGTCCGATTACGATTACTTCTCCGAAAAATACGCGCTCTGACCACGCTTTCCCCAGTCTGACCGGTTCAGACTGGGGAATTTTTCTATCTTCCAACGGAAATTCGTCTGTTTTTTTGAAAATGTAATTTCCTTTTCACTTCTCCCTTGACGGAACATTCATTCTATTATATAATTTATACAAACAAATTGTCCCAGCTTCTCCTTTCATAGGATATGGTGACAATTCTTTCCTATTTTTTACTTTTCTCCCCTGATTTCCCCCTGGATAAAGGAGATGGCTATGAAACACACCCCTGCCCAGGAGCTTGATAGCCATGTCACTGGTTTTTTGAACGGCAGTTCTGACCATGCGTATTCCCTTCTGGGTGCGCATCCTGTCCAGCAGGATGATACGTCCGGCTGGCTTTTTCGCGTCTGGGCCCCCCACGCCAAGGCAGTTTCTGTGGTCGGCCCTTTCAACAATTGGTCTGAGGCCGCAAGCCCCATGACCCGCTGCCCCGGCGGCATCTGGGAGCTGCTTCTCCCTGGCCCGAAACCCTTTGACGCCTATCAATTCTCCATTCTGACCCGCTCCGGACGGCGCATCCGCAAGGCGGATCCCTACGCCTTTCACACCGAGCTGCGCCCCGGCACAGCCTCCAAGCTGTTTGATCTGGCCGGCTATCCCTGGGCGGATCAGCCCTGGATGGCCTATCGCAGCCGCCGCCCTGTCGCTCAGCGGCCTCTGAACATCTATGAGCTGCATCTGGGCTCCTGGCGGCGCACCCGGGACGGCCGGTTTCTCTCCTACCGGGAGATCGCCCAGTGGCTGGTGCCCTATGTGAAAGAGATGGGCTTTACCGCAGTGGAGTTTCTTCCGGTGACAGAGCATCCGCTGGACGAGAGCTGGGGCTATCAGTGTACCGGCTATTTCGCTCCCACCAGCCGCTTCGGCTCCCCGCACGATTTTATGTACCTGGTGGATCAGCTCCATCAGGCCGGCGTGGCGGTATTTCTGGACTGGGTCCCCGCCCACTTTCCCCGGGACTACCAGGGGCTGAGCAAGTTTGACGGCTTTCCCTGTTATGAATATGCCTCCGACCAGGCGGATCTGCCCAAGTGGGGCACCAAGTCCTTCGATTTCGGCCGCCGGGAGGTTCGCTCTTTTCTGATCTCCTCCGCCTTGTTCTGGCTGCGGGAATATCACATCGACGGTCTCCGGGTGGACGCCGTGGCCTCCATGCTGTACCGGGATTATGACGGACGCCGCTGGAAGGCAGAGGACAAGTCTGCCGGCGAGATCAATTCCGACGCCGTCTCCTTCCTCCGCCAGCTCAACTCCGCCGTCCATCGGGCTGTCCCCGACGCTCTGATGATCGCCGAGGAGTCCTCGGACTGGCCCCATGTCACCGGCCCCCTGGATCAGTCCCCCAAGGCGCTGGGCTTTGACTTCAAGTGGAATATGGGCTGGTCCCACGACGTGCTGCACTATATGGCGCTGGATCCGGTCTACCGGCAGTACAATCACAAGGACCTCACCTTCTCTCTGATGTACGCCTTTTCCGAGCAGTTTATCCTCCCCGTCTCTCACGACGAGGTGGTGCACGGGAAGCACTCTCTCATCGGCCGGATGCCCGGAGAGGACGCCCTGAAATTCGCCGGCGTCCGGGTGTTCTACCTCTATATGCTGACCCATCCGGGCAAAAAGCTGCTCATGATGGGCAGCGAGTTCGGCCAGTTCAATGAGTGGCGGCCGGAGTACTCGCTGGATTGGCATCTGCTGGACTATCAGCCCTTTTCCTGCCATCAGGCATTTTTCCGCTCCGCCAACCAGTTCTATCTGGCCAATCCTCCTCTGTGGGAAATTGACGACAGCTGGGACGGTTTCCAGTGGATCTGCCCTGACGACGCCGGAAGCAATATTCTCATTTTCCGCCGGAAGGATCGCTCCGGTCAGGAGCTGCTGGTTGCCGCCAACTTCTCCCCGGTGGACCGGCTGGGCTACCGGATCGGCGTCCCTGTGGCAGGCGAATACCAGGTGGTGTTTGACACCGACCGCACCGACTTTGGCGGCTCCGGCCGGGTCAATGGCCGGCCCATTCGCAGCTATCCCGTCTCCTGCCACCATCTGTCCCACTCGATTGTGGTGGATATTCCTCCCATGACCGGCCTTGTGCTCAAGCTGATCCGGCAGCAGCCCAAGCCCCCCGCCAAGGGCCGTAAAAAACGATAAGATTCGGTATTTAATGGTTACCCCATTGAATATAGATGGAAGCCGCCCCTCCCCGGCCGCTTCCGCCCCTGGATACCGCCTCTCCCCGGCGGCGTCAACTACAAACAAACATTGAGGTGAATGCAAATGAAGAAGGAATGTGTCGCCATGCTGCTGGCCGGCGGACAGGGCTCCCGCCTGTACGCGCTGACCCGCTCCGTGGCAAAACCCGCTGTCCCCTTCGGCGCCAAGTACAGAATCATTGACTTCCCCCTGTCCAACTGCGTCAATTCCGGCATCGACACGGTTGGCGTCCTGACTCAGTACCGTCCTATGGAGCTCAACGCCTACCTGGGCAACGGTCAGCCTTGGGATCTGGACAAGTCTGACGGCGGCGTCCATGTGCTGCCCCCCTATCTGGGCGCAGGCGAGA
>JBJDXT010000019.1:0-2494 GCA_051866795.1 Candidatus Onthomonas sp.
AAGCGCGGGCCGTTACCTGCTGTGATCTGTTATTTCGCTGTAAACTCCTGTTCCAGCTCCGACACCGCTTTCCGATAGGTGTCGTAGTCATAGAGCTGATTGAGCACCTCCAAAAGGCCGTTGGCCGTGAGCCGCTGGGGCAGGCCCAGCTTGCTCTTCAGCGCATCCCGGCGCCGGCTGCTGTCCGGAGTCCCGGTCAAGCCGTCCCGGAAAAAGTCGGCTTTGGTAATGCTCCGGCCGGACGGCTCCTGAGGGGCATTCTCATCCAGGATGGTGGCCCCCGCCTGGCGGAGCGCCGCCTCCAACACCTGGGGAGACATACCCTCCACCCCCAGCTTTCCCTCCTTGCCCGGCTTGCGCTTGCGGCGCTCCTTGCCGAAGCAGTCGGGGATATAGGCCTGCTTGAGCTGTTCTGGGGGCAGGATCCCCTTCAGATGGTTCCGGATGACAAAGCCCGCCCCGTCGCTGTCGGTGAGCAGGATCAGGCCACGGGTCCGGGCAAGCTGTCGCAACAGCTCGGCCTTTTCCTTGTCCCTGAAGATGCCGAAGCCATCCGTGGGGATAATCAGGGCGTCCACCAGCTGGGAGAGGGTATTCTTGTCGTACCGCCCCTCCACCACAATCGCCTCTTTGATTCTCAGCACGCCTATCGCCCCTTTCCGGCATTGGCCAGGGTGAGCAGCAGCTCGGAGAGTACCTCCGCCCCGTCCCGGCCTCCCAGCTTCAGGGCGAGATCCGCATTCTGGACCTCCTTCACCGCCATGCGGCACCAGGAGAGAGGGTAGCGCCGGGCACTCTGCATCAGCTTTTTTGCCTGCCAATCCCCTCGCATGCCCCAGAGCTGGACCAGATAGGAGGCATTGCGCTTGTTCTCCAGGGCCAGCCGGGCGCTCCAGATCTGCCGGAGCTGACGGCCCACGGCAGCCAGGATATAGATGGGCTCCTCCCGCATCCGCAGCAGCTCGCCCAGCAGGCTCATAGCCTGGTCAAAATTCCCGGCACCGATGGCGTCGGTCATCTGAAAGGCCCGGGCGTCCAGCACCGGATCGCAGACGGCGTCGATGTCCTTCCGGGTCACCGTCTTGCCCCGGGCGTAGGCCCCCGCCTTGTCCGCCTCGCCTCCCAGATTGGTCATCAGGCCACCGCAGAGGAACGTAAGATATTCCGCCGTGGCATCGTCAATCTCTTTGCCCCAGTTCTGGCGGAGACGGCGGCGAATCCAGGCGTTCAGGTCGCTCTGCTCCTGCTGACGGAACTCCACGATCTGACTATTCGTTTTAAGCCATTTGCCCAGTTTGGTGTTGGCGTTGGACTTCCACTCCATGGTGTCATAGACAAAAACCAGACAGACATACTCGGGCAGATCGCTGAAGAGAGCCTGAAGCCCCTCCCGGCGCTCCTCATTTTTGAAAAGATCCCAGTCGTAAACCAGCACCAGACTGCGCTCGCTCATCATGGGCATAGCCTCCACAGCCTCGGTCAGCGCCTGAAGCTCCAGATCCTTTCCCTGAAAGGTGTGCAGATTAAAGGACTCCATGCCGCCGGTCAGGATCTGGCCCTTGAGCTGCTCCAGATAGTAGTCCCGGAGATAGTCCTCCTGGCCAAAGAAGATATAGAGATTGGCGGGCGTCCCCTGCTTCAAAGCGTCTTTGAGCTGCTTCAGGGGATCCGGGCTGGTCTTTTTCGGGGGCATGGCATTCTCTCCTCTGTGAAATCTTATCTCCAGTATAGCCTTTTTCTGCCGGAGACGCAACGGAAAAGACCGCTCAGAGCAGCGCTGCGCTCCAGGCGGTCTTTCTCACGGGGTCAGTTCTCCCCTCTTCCCGGACTCAGCTCCACCGCACGGCGGAGGATACTGAGGGGCGGCACCGGCTGGGGCAGCTGCATCCGGAACAGCATCTGGGGATGCCGGGGCTCCTCCAGGGCCGTGCCGTCCTCCTCCTCCATCACCGGAGCCGTAAAGGCAACCGGCTTGGTGTCCGGGCCGACGATCTCGACGGCATCCCCCGCCCGGAACTTGTTGCGCAGGCTGAGGACGGCAAGACCATGCTCGTCACAGCTCTGGACAATGGCGCAGACCTGCCAGTCCCGGAGATACCGGGCGTCGTCATAGTACTGGCCGGGCTGACCGAACCAGAAGCCGGTGGAATAGTGCCGGTGGCTCACCTTGTCCACTTCATTGCGCCAATCCAGATCCACCGGACGGCCCGCCTTGACATCGTCGATAACGTGGCGGTAGGCCCCGGTGACAATGGCGGCGTAATAAGCGCTCTTGGCCCGGCCCTCAATTTTGAGCGAGTTCAGGCCCACGTCGTATAACTCCTGAACGTGGTCGATCATGCACATATCCCGGCTGTTCATAATGTAGGTGCCCTTTTCGTCCTCAAAGACGGGGAAATACTCCCCGGGGCGCTTCTCCTCCACCAGATGATACTGATAGCGGCAGGGCTGGGCACAGGCCCCCCGGTTGGAGTCCCGGCCCGTCATGTAGTTG
>JBJDXT010000020.1:0-2492 GCA_051866795.1 Candidatus Onthomonas sp.
TACCGGGACATTCTCAACCGGGCCAAAGACTATGTCTATATCATGACTCCCTACCTGATCCTCGACCATGAGATGATCACCGCGCTGACCTATGCCGCCAAGCGGGGCGTGGAGGTCAAGCTGATCCTGCCCCACATTCCGGACAAGCCCTACGCCTTTGTGCTGGCCAAGAGCCACTACAAGGAGTTGACCCAGGCGGGCGTGCAGATCTACGAATATACCCCGGGCTTTGTACACGCCAAGGTATTCCTCAGCGATGACAGCCGGGCGGTGGTGGGAACCATCAATCTGGACTACCGGAGTCTCTACCTGCACTTTGAATGCGCCGCCTATCTGCAGGATGTCCCCGCCATCGCCGACATCAAGGCGGACTTTCGTGATACCCTGGCCAAGTGCCAGCCGGTGACGAAGGAGACCATCCGGAAGGAAAAGCTGTCGGTCCGCCTGGCCGGTGCAGTGCTCAAGGTCATCGCGCCGTTGATGTAAAAACAGGATAGAAGGAGATGCTGCAATGAAATTTGAATGGAAAAACTGTCTGCGGTTTGGAGCCGTCCTCTTCGGTCTTTTTCTGCTGATCTACTATTGGGAAGGGTTGTCCGGCCTGGGCGGTCTGGCCCTGCAGGTGGCCTGGCCGCTGATTCTGGGGCTCATTCTGGCCTATGTTGTAAATATCCCCATGGCCTTTTATGAGCGGCACTTTCCCGCCTCCGGGCCGGCCTGGCTGCAAACGCTGCGCCGTCCCATCTGTCTGGTGCTGTCAGTACTCAGCGTTCTCCTGATTGTGGTGCTCATTGTCCGGATGATTGTGCCGGAGCTGATCTCCTGCGTCACTCTGCTGTTGGAGCAGCTGCCCGGCGCGCTCAATGCAGTGGCTAGCCAACTGGAGACCAGTTTCCATCTCAGCGACTGGCTCTCCGGAGAGGCAAACAGCTTCCTTCAGGGAGATACCGACTGGCAGAAGCTGATCCAGCAGCTGGTGGACTGGCTGATCTCCGGCTTCGGGGGGGCGATTACCTCCATCACCGGCCTGATCTCCTCTGTCGTCTCAGGCGTTGTCTCTCTGGTTGTTGCAATGATCTTCTCCATCTATGTCCTCATGGGCAAAGAGCGTCTGGGCCGCCAGATCCGCAAGCTGCTGGAAACCTACTGCAAGCCCCGGTGGACAGAGAAGTTTTATTATGTTCTGGACACGGTAAACAATTGCTTCCACCGTTTTATCGTGGGACAGTGTATTGAAGCGGTCATTCTGGGGCTGCTGTGCATGGTCGGCATGCTGATTTTCCGCTTCCCCTATGCCGTCATGATCGGTACGCTCATTGGCTTCACCGCCCTGATTCCGGTGGCCGGCGCCTACATCGGCGCCATTGTAGGCGCACTGATGATATTTACCGTCTCTCCCATCCAGGCGCTGCTCTTTATTGTGTTCCTGGTCATCCTCCAGCAGCTGGAAGGCAACCTGATCTATCCCCGGGTGGTGGGCAGCTCCATCGGTCTGCCTGGCATCTGGGTGCTGGCGGCTGTCACTGTGGGCGGCGGCCTGATGGGCGTGGGCGGCATGCTGCTGGGCGTTCCCCTGACTGCCGCCGTGTACCAGCTCCTCCGGCACGACATGAATCGGCGCAGCGTCCCTGCTCCGGAGACTTGACCGAAGGCCTGAATCGAGATATCATATATCCGATGATTCAGGAAATGAGGGATGCGGAATGACAACGGAAGAACTGATGTCGCGCAGGTGGGTGGCCTGGGCCAAGGAGCTCCAATCCATCGCCCAGTGCGGCCTGACCTACAGCAAAGACCCGTTTGATCAGGAACGCTATACCCGTATCCGGGCCATCTCGGCGGAAATTCTGGCCGAACACACCGACCTGCCTTTGGAACAGCTCACCGACCTGTTCTGTGGGGAGCGGGGCTATCAGACCCCAAAGGTCACCACCCGAAGCGTCCTGTTTCTGGACGGAAAGGTGCTGCTGGTACGGGAGAATGGAAATCTCTGGAACCTTCCTGGGGGCTGGTGCGATGAAAATCAGACTGTCCGGGCCAACGCGGAAAAGGAGCTGTGGGAGGAGAGCGGTATTCGCGGCCGGGCTACCCGGCTGGTGGCCGTTCAGGACCGGAATACCCACAATTTTCCGCCCGCTCTGCTCAACATGGCAAACCACCTGATCCTCTGCGAGCCGGTAGGGGAGATCGGCCCCTTCCGGCCCAATCTGGAGACCCAGGAGCGGGGCTTCTTCGACCTGGATGCCCTGCCGCCTTTGGATACAAAGCGCACCACCGAGGCACAGATCCGTCTCTGCTGGGAGGCCAGCCAGGCGGAGACCTGGGAGACCCGGTTCGACTGACAAATTGACCCCCAGCCGGGAGATCCGGCTGGGGTCAGACTGTCAAAAAGTACCTTTTGCAAATTTCAAGTCGGGCTACAAGTCGGGCTAAAAGTTCAGGAAGCCCTCCGCAGGAGTTTTGTTGCGTCAGCAACAAAATAAAGTGAAATA
>JBJDXT010000021.1:0-13582 GCA_051866795.1 Candidatus Onthomonas sp.
TCGGTCTATATGGGCGGCGGCACACCTACAACGCTCTCCGCCCCGCAGCTGGATCACCTGCTGGGGCACATCCGCTCCGCCTTTGACCTCTCCCGGCTCTCCGAGTTCACGGTGGAGGCGGGACGGCCGGACACCATCACCGCCGACAAGCTGGCGGTGCTCCGCAAGCACGGGGTGGACCGGATCTCGGTGAATCCCCAGTCCATGGAGGACGAGGTGCTCCGGGCCATGGGCCGGGCCCACACTGCCGAAGACATTCTCGCGGCCTACCGGCTGGTGCGGGCGGCGGACTTCCCGGCGGTGAATATGGACCTGATCGCCGGACTGCCCAGGGACACAGTGGAGGGGTTCCGGTATACCCTGGACACCGTTCTGGATCTGGACCCGGAGAATATCACCGTCCACACCCTGGCGCTGAAAAAGGGCTCCCGGCTGATGCTGGAGCCTCAGAGCCTGCCCACCGGGGAGGACACCGCCCGGATGCTGGACTACGCCTGGGCCAGGCTGGAGGGGGCGGGCTACCGGCCCTACTACCTCTACCGGCAGAAATATATGTCCGGCGCCCTGGAAAATATCGGCTGGTGCAAGCCGGGCTTTGAAGGACTGTATAATATCTGTATCATGGAGGAGCTGCACACCATCCTGGCCCTGGGAGCGGGGGGCTCCACCAAGCTCACCGACCCCGCCACCGGCAAAATCGTCCGGCTCACCAATCCCAAATACCCGCTGGAGTATATTCAGCGGATCGACCAGCTGTGCCGGGAGAAGGAGGCACTGGTGCCCTTCTGCCAGGCGCTGCGCTCCAAGGAGGTATGAGAAATGGCCTATCTGCTCATTGATATCAACCGCCGGGCCCAGAGCGACCCTGTCGCCTTTCTGGCAGAGAGCGACCAGAACTTCCACCGCCATGTGTGTCAGGCGGCGGAGCGCATTCTGGAAAACCGGGAGAAGAGCCCCATTGTGCTCCTCTCCGGCCCCTCCGGCTCCGGCAAGACCACCACTGCGCTGAAGATCGAGGAGGAGCTGGAGCGCCGGGGCGTCATGACCCACGCCATCGCCCTGGACAACTACTTTATGACCCCCGACCGGGTCAACGGCCCCAAAACCCCGGAGGGGGAGTATGACTACGAGTCTCCCCGGTGCCTGGACATGAATCTTTTGGACCGGCACTTCTCCGCCCTGGAGCGGGGAGAGGAGATTGTTGTCCCCAGATTCGATTTCACCCACCAGCGCCGGGCAGAGGGAGAGGGGACCCCGCTCCGGCTGGGCAAGGACGAGATCGCCGTCTTTGAGGGCATCCATGCCCTGAACGACGACCTGGCGGGACAGCATCCCGACGCCTTCAAGGTGTATATCTCCGCCCGCTCCAATGTGCTCCGGCTGGGCAAGGTGGTCTTTAAGGGCACCTGGATGCGGCTGACCCGCCGGGCAGTCCGGGATCTGAACTTCCGGGGGACCAATGTGGAGGAGACCCTGGCCATGTGGGACAACGTGCGCCGGGGAGAGAAGATGTTCATCTCCCCCTACAAGAACCGGGCCAACCTGATTTTCGACTCCTCCCTGCCCTATGAGGTGAACGTCCTCCGGCAGTACGCAGAGCCCCTCTTCCAGGCGATTCCGGAGGAGAACGTCCGCCGGAAGGAGATTCTGGAGATGATCTGGGCCTTTGACCGGTTTGTGCCCATTGACAGTGAGCTGGTGGCCAAGGACTCCCTGATCCGGGAGTTTATCGGCGGCGGCAGCTATGACCGGCATTAAGCGAAGCAGATGGGCGGCGCTGACCGCCCTGGTGCTGGGACTGCTTCTGATGCTTACAGGCTGCGCCTCCCCCAAGCTGGGAGAGCGGGACGACCGGACGGTGAACGACTATCCGGGGATGACCATGACGGTGGTGGAGGGCACCGCCGGACCGGGTTCCGTTACCATCGAGATCCTGAATGCCACAGACAGGGAGATGGCAAGCGGCAATGAATATGATTACGCCATCCAGACAGAGGAGGACGGCGAGTGGTATTTCCTGGAGGAGAAGAGCCTGGACAACACCTCTGAAGCGCTGATTTATCAGCAGGATACGTCTTGCCGGCAGGAGCTCTCCTGGATGCGCCGCTATGGACAATTGCCTCCGGGACATTACCGGATTGTCAAGGCATTTTGGGACTCCGATGGGGAATTTTCGAGCACCTTCCGTTTGGCGGCGGAGTTTACCCTGAATTGACCCTGCCCCCTTTACCTCGGAAAAATTTGTGCTATACTAGTGCGAGATTGTTTTGACCCGCCTCCTGCAAAACGGGTCACAGAAGGAGAATTCAGCATGGCAGAATGTACGCATGACTGTTCCACCTGCAGCGCCAACTGCGGGGAACGCACTCAGCCCCAGGACATCCACGCCCCCGCCAACGCCGCCTCTCACATCAAGCGTGTGATCGGCGTGGTCAGCGGCAAGGGCGGCGTGGGCAAGAGCATGGTCACATCCTCCCTGGCCGTGGCTATGAGCCGGCTGGGCAAAAAGGTGGGCATCCTGGACGCCGACATCACCGGCCCCTCCATCCCCAAGGGCTTCGGCCTCACCGGCCCCATCATGGCCACCGACGCCGGCATGCTCCCGGCGGAGACCGCCAAGGGCATCAAGGTGATCTCCCTCAACCTGCTCACCGACCACGAGACGGATCCGGTGGTCTGGCGTGGCCCGGTCATCGCCGGCTGCGTCAAGCAGTTCTGGACGGATGTATACTGGGGCGACGTGGACTACCTGTTTGTGGATATGCCTCCCGGAACCGGCGACGTGCCCCTGACGGTATTCCAGTCCCTGCCGGTGGACGGCATCGTGGTGGTCACCTCTCCCCAGGATCTGGTGTCCATGATCGTCACCAAGGCACTGAAGATGGCCCAGCTCATGAACGTCCCCGTCCTGGGCCTGGTGGAGAACTTCAGCTACTTCCAGTGCCCCGACTGCGGCAAGCGGCACAGCATCTTCGGCGAGAGCAAGATCGCCCAGGTGGCTGCCGAGAACCAGGTCATCGTCCTGGCCCAGCTGCCCATCGACCCCGCCCTGGCTGCCGCCTGCGACTGCGGCAAGCTGGAGGAGCAGGAGCGCAACTACCTGATGGACGCCGCCGTCTATCTGGACGGCCAGCTGTCTGAATAACACGGAAAACGCCTCAGAACCCGGATGAAAGGGATTCTGAGGCGTTTTTGTGGGGTTTGGAAATTACTGCTTGTCCTCTACCAGCATGAGGCAGCCGTCCTCGTCGTATTTCAGCGTCTGGACGTCAAACTTCTGGCTGCGGATGATCTCACCCAGCTTAATCTCCTCGGTGACAGTGCCCACGAAGGTATAGCTGACGCCGTGCTTCCGCGCCCGGCCGGTGCGGCCGATGCGGTGGATATAGTACTCGTTCTCGTCCGGCACATCGTAGTTGAACACCGCGTCCACGTCGTCGATGTCCAGACCCCGGGCGGCCACGTCGGTGGCCACCAGCACCCGGAGCTTTCCGTCCCGGAAGGCCTGGAGGGTCTGCTCCCGGTTCTTCTGGGGGATGTCCCCGTGGATGGCCTGGGCAGAGATGTGGTGCTGCTGGAGCAGGGCGGCCAGCCGGTCGGTCATGTTCTTGGTGTTGCAAAAGGCGATGGTCCGCTCGTAATTGCCGCCCCGGAGCAGGCCCAGCAGGGTGTCCAGCTTCTGGCTCCGGTCGGAGAGCAGAATGCGGTACTGCTGGATGTCCGGCCGGTCCTGGTTCACAGGGCGGACGGTGATCTCCACCGGGTCGCGCTGGTAGACCCAGGAGATGTCCATGACCTCCCGGCTGATGGTGGCGGAGAAGAGGCCAAGGTTCCGCCGGTTGGGCATGGAGTCGAGAATTTTGGTCACGTCGTCGATAAAGCCCATGTCCAGCATCCGGTCCGCCTCGTCCAGCACCACGGTGGACACCTGATCCAACCGGACGGTGTGCCGCTTCTGGTGGTCCATCAGCCGGCCGGGGGTGGCGACCACAATCTGAGGCCGGGCCTTGAGCTGCTTGATCTGCTTTTCAATGGGCTGGCCGCCGTAGAGGCAGACAGTGCGGACCCCCTCCTGGAAGGCGCACAGCTCCCGCAGCTCGTCCCGGATCTGGATGGCCAGCTCCCGGGTGGGGGCCAGAATCAGGGCCTGGACGGCGTCGGATGCCGGGTCGATGTGCTCCAGAATGGGGATGCCGAAGGCAAAGGTCTTGCCGGTACCGGTGGGGGCCTTGGCCACCACGTCCTTCCAGTCCAGCAGATAGGGGATGGCGCCGCCCTGAATGGGGGTGGCCTGAACGTAGCCCTTCTTATCCAGGGCCTGCATAATCTCGGGGGAGAGGTTCAGCTGGTCGTAGCGAATGTCCTCGCTGCATTCAATACCGTTGATCTCCATCAGAAAATCCGATCCTTTCTTCTATACACAACAATACAGTATAAAAGTTTAGCATAGAACCGGTCTTCCTGCAAGAGCCGGGACGGAAAAGAAGGGAAAAAGCGAAAAAAATGTCCTCCCGCCAGCGGCGGCAGAAAGCGCGGGGAGAGCAAAGTTTTGCATTTTCCGCCGCTTTACATTGACAGAGGGGGCGAGATGTTATAAAATCGAGACCATGAGTTACGTTTTTTTTGACCTGGAGTGGAACCAGGGCTATCCTCGCAACGAGGCAGAAAAAATAGACGAGATCATTCAGATCGGCGCCTATCGCCTGGACAATTGGCAGGCGGAGGGCGTCCCATTTTCCGCCTATGTGCGCCCGTCTATTCATAGAAAGCTCCACCATCAGGTGAAGAAAATGCTCCCACTGGATCAGGCGCGGCTGAAGAAGGCAGCCCCCTTTAAGGACGTGGCCGCCGATTTCTTCCGCTGGTGCGGAGAAGGTGCGGTCTTTTATACCTGGGGCACCAGCGACGCCCGGGTGCTGGACAGCAATCTGTGCTGGTACGGCATGGAGGAGTATCTGGATCTGGAGATCTACGACCTCCAGCGGGCCTTTGACCTGCTGGTGCTGCAGACCAACCACCAGACCGCCCTGGAGGCTGCGGTGACTGTCCTGGGTCTGGATGCCCAGCTGGAATACCACGACGCGGGCAACGACGCGGTCTATACCGCCCGTATCGCCGCCGAGCTGGTGCGCCGGTTTGGCTCCCTGCCCTCTGAGGAGGAGCTGGACCGGGAGGAGGAAGCACTCCGTGCCCGCCAGCGCCGGGAGGCCGCGGAAGCCGCCGCTGCCGCCCTGGAGGAGATTGCAGCGCGGGAGGAGCCGGTACTCCGCCGCCGGAGCAGCCATTTCGACACGGCGGAGGAGTGCCTCAAGAGCCGGGGGGCCCGGGTGTTCCGCTGTCCCGGCTGTGAGAACTGGCTGTGCAACGGCAACTGGTACCGGTTGGGGGATCGCTATGTGGCCCGGAGCCGCTGCGTGGAGCACGGCCGGTTCTACAGCTGCCTCACCCTCCGCCCGGACGGGGCGGGCCAGCTCCAGGGAGAGCTGCGGGTGTATGGAGAGGAGCAGTTTTCCCAGGAGCTGTTCAAACAGTGCAAGCTGGGGGGCGAGCGGATCGAGGTCTGCAAGATGCCCCGGAAACGCCGCCGGATTCGGAAGGGCAAGAGTAAGGTGAACGCGGAGTCCAGCGCAAAATAGCAAAACAGAGATAAAAGACAGCCGCCGGTTTTTGCGCCGGCGGCTGTCTTGCGTTCTGTGGTGTTACGCCCCGTGGATTTCCCGGGCAATCTGCTGCCCCGCCTTGGTGCCGGCAAGGCCGCCCAATGCGGTCTCCCGCAGGGTGGGGGGCAGGCTCTTGCCCGTCCGGTACATGGCCTCCAAAACCTCGTCCGGAGGCACCGGGCACACCATCCCTGCCAGAGCCAGATCGGCGGAGAGCAGGGCATTCATGGCCTGAGAGGCGTTGCGCTGGGCGCAGGGGATCTGTACCAGCCCGGCGATGGGGTCGCAGACCAGGCCCATGACGTTGATCAGGGCGTGGCTCATGGCCTGGAGGCTCTGCTCCGGGGTGCCGTCCATGAGATAGACCGCAGCCGCCGCTGCCATGGCGGCTGCCGCCCCGCACTCGGCCTGACAGCCTCCCTCGGCGCCGGAGACGGTGGCGTTCTGGGTGATGACGGCCCCCACACCGCTGGCCACAATCAGCGCCTCCAGCACCTTCCGGCGGGGGATGGACAGCTCCTCCTCCAAAGTGAGCAGGACGGCGGGGACAATGCCGCAGGCTCCGGCGGTGGGCATGGCGCACACCCGGCCCATGGAGGCGTTGGCCTCACTGCAGGACAGGGCCCGGGCCATCATCCGGTTGAGCACCGGCCCGCACAGGGTATTGCCCCGCTGGGCGTACTGCTGATGGGCCTGAGCAAGACCGGTGATCAGGGTGGGCTTTCCCGTGTGGCCCAGAAGGGGCGTCTCCAGGGCCTTCTGGGCGGACTGGGCCATAATGGCATACCGGTGCTCCATCCGGGCGAAGATGGATTCCTCGTCCCGGCCGGTGAGCTCGGTCTCCTCCGCGCAGACCGCCTTCCACAGAGGCCACTGCTTCTCCTGGCACAGGGCCAGCATACTGGCAAAATGAGAGTACATGATATCACGCCTCCGACGGGTTCAGAATCAGGGCGTTCTGAACGCCCCGGAGCTGGGTCAGGGTCTGCTGAATGTCCTGGGGGATGGGGGAGTCGGTCTCAATGACCGAGCAGGCCTGTCCCCCCTTTTTCTGCCGGCTGCACTTGAGCACGCCGATGTTGATGTTGGCATAGGCCAGCTCGGCGCAGATCCGGCTGAGCATGCCCGGCCGGTCCTCGTAGATGACCAGCAGGGTGGGGGAGTCCAGGGTCAGCTCGGTGTCGATGCCGTCGATGCTGGTGACCAGCACCCGGCCGCCGCCGATGGAGCTGCCCACCACCTGGGTGGTGGAGCCGTCGGCCAGCGTGAAGGTGATGGCCACGGAATTCTCGTGGGCGTCCCCCAGGTCCACCGGGTAAAAGTCGTAGGTGATGCCCCGTTCCTGGGCGATCTGGAAGGCCCGCTTCATCTCCTCGTCCTCCTGGCGAATGCCCAAGGCTCCCGCCACCAGGGCCAGATCGGTGCCGTGGCCGTGATAGGTGCGGGCGAAGGAGCCGTGGAGACCGAAGGAGACATGGCGGAAGGGCTGGTTGAGAAACAGGGTGGCCAGCCGGCTCAGCCGGGCGGCGCCCGCAGTGTGAGAGCTGGAGGGGCCCACCATAATGGGCCCGGCCACTTCAAAAATACTGACGATCACAGAGAATCCCTCCAGACCTGAAAAAATGTAAGAGGAAATAAAAAAGTGTCTGCTATCATTATAGCGCATTTTGTCCGGGATACAAGGGGAGTTGGGTCGGAATTTGCAAAATCCTGCGGGGATGCGAAAAAATAACAGGTCAGAACAAGATTATGTTGTGCGGGAAACCTTGTGTTTTACAGGGAAGTGTGCTATCCTCTTTAGGATGCGACAGAAACAGGATTGATCTCAGGAGGAGAACAGATATGTGCGAAACGACATCCCGCCGGGCAGAGGCCGCGCTGGTTATTATGGCCGCCGGAATTGGCTCCCGCTTTGGCGGCGGTATCAAGCAGCTGGAGCCGGTGGGCCCCAACGGGGAGATTATCATGGACTATTCCATCCATGACGCCCTGGAGGCGGGCTTTACCCGGATTATTTTTATCATTCGCAAGGATATTGAGGCAGACTTCCGGGAAGTGATCGGCGACCGGATTGAGGCGGTCTGCAGCGCCCGGGGGGTCCGGGTGGATTACGCCTTCCAGGATCTGCGGGATCTGCCGGAGGGCTTTTCCCTCCCCGAGGGCCGGAGCAAGCCCTGGGGCACCGGTCAGGCGGTGTTGGCCTGCCGGGAGCTGATTCAGGAGCCCTTTGTGGTCATCAACGCCGACGACTACTACGGCAAGGAGGCCTTCGGCAAGCTCCGGAGCTTTCTGCTGGAACAGGGGCCGGAGGATAAGAACCGCTTCTGCATGGCGGGCTTTATCCTGAAAAACACCCTCAGCGACAACGGCGGCGTCACCCGTGGCATCTGCCAGGTGAATGACCGCTTCCAGCTGGTGACGGTGAAGGAGACCAAGAACATCGTCAAGACGCCTGAGGGGGCGGCGGTGGAGACCGAGGCGGGTCTGGAGCCCATCAACTGCAACAGCCACGTCTCCATGAACATGTGGGGGCTGACCCAGGAGATGATCCCCATCCTCCAGCGGGAGTTTGTGGACTTTCTGCGGCATTCGGCCAATCCCTGTAAGGACGAGTTTCTGCTGCCCATCGTCATGGACAAGCTGCTCCAGGCGGGGGAGGTATCCGTCCAGGTGCTGGAGACCACCGACAAGTGGTTCGGCGTCACCTATCGGGAGGACAAGCCTCTGGTGGTCCAGTCCTTCCGCCAGCTCATCGAGGAGGGCGTCTACGCCCCGGAGCTGTACAGCAAATAAGAGAACTGAGTTTTCGGCGCGCCTGCGGCTGTCCCGCAGGCGTGTCCTTTTGTCCGGAGGCAAACCGGTTGCCGGAAGCCGGCTTTTGTGGCATAATGGAGCAAAGGAAAGGGGAGAGATCATGGACGCTGCGAAAGCGGGAGAGCCTGTGACCTGGGAGCAGCTGGGACCCTACCGGCTGGCCCAGCAGGAGGACCTGCCCAAGGTGAGCCGGGACTCGCTGCTGCTGGCGGAGTTTGCCACCCTTCGCCGGGGGGACCGAGTCTTTGACCTGGGCTGCGGCGTGGGGGTGCTGGGGCTGAGCCTGGCCCGGCGGGAGACCGGTTTGACCCTGGACGGGCTGGACTGCCAGGCCCTCTGTGTCCGGCTGGCCCGGGAGAATCTGCGGGAAAACGGCCTTTCCGGTAGCGTCTGGGAACTGGATGTGGCCCAGGTGCCGGAGCGGCTCCCTGCGGGGGGCTATGATCTGGTGATCGCCAATCCCCCCTATTTTCAGCCCGGCAGTGGAAAGACCGCCCCGGGGAGCCGGGGGATTGCCCGTACCGGGACGGAAGAGGGGCTGGAGCCCTGGTGCCGGGCGGCCCGGTGGCTGCTGCGCAACGGGGGACGGTTTGCCCTGTGCACCCGCCCCTGGGGGCTGAACGCCCTGCTGGCCGGGCTCACCCGGCACAATCTGGAGCCCAAACGGCTCCAACCGGTTCAGTCCGCCCCGGACCGGCCGGCCAACCTGATTTTATTGGAGGCAGCCGCCCAGGGAAAGCCCGGATTGGAGCTGCTGCCCGTTTTGATGATGAGGTGAAAGTATGTCCGGAACGCTCTATCTGGTGCCCACGCCCATCGGCAATCTGGGAGACCTCTCCCAGCGCATTATTGACACCCTGGCTCAGGCGGATTTTATCGCCGCCGAGGACACCCGGGTGTCTATTAAAATTTTGAATCATCTGGGCCTGAAAAAGCCTATGGTCAGCTATTACCGCCATAACACCGACACCAGCGGCCCTGCCATTCTGGAACGGCTGCTGGCGGGGGAGAGCTGCGCCCTGGTCACCGACGCCGGTACACCGGCCATCAGCGATCCGGGAGAGGAGCTGGTGGCCCTCTGCGCCCAGGCGGGGGTGGAGGTGGTGGCTATCCCAGGCCCCTGCGCCCTGATTACCGCCCTGGCGGTCTCCGGCCTGACCACCGGTCGGTTCACCTTTGAGGGCTTTCTGGCCATGAACAAGAAAAACCGGAAA
The DNA here is from genome assembly GCA_051866795.1 of Candidatus Onthomonas sp. GTDB lineage: Bacteria > Bacillota > Clostridia > Oscillospirales > Oscillospiraceae > Onthomonas. Next base: position 9,689 of record JBJDXT010000021.1, read on the forward strand.
AAGCATCTGGACAGTCTGGTGACCGAGGAGCGCACCATGATCTTCTACGAGGCGCCCCACAAGCTGCTCTCCACCCTGGAGGATCTGCGGGACACCTTTGGCCCGGACCGGCGGATCTCCCTCTGCCGGGAGCTGACCAAGCTCCATGAGGAGGTGCGCCGCACCACCCTGGGCCAGGCGGTGGAGGCGTACACCGAAAACGCCCCCAAGGGGGAGTTCGTCCTGGTTTTGGAAGGCTGCCCGGAGCAGGAGGAGGAAGAGCTGACTTTAGAGGAGGGCGTCCGCCGGGTTCTGGCGCTGCGGGAGCAGGGGCTGAGCATGAAGGAGGCCGCCCGGCAGGTGGCCAGGGAGACGGGGCTGCCCAAAAACGAGCTGTATCAGCAGGCAGCAAACCAAAACGAGAAAGGGTGAGCCGGTCAAAAACGCTTTGACACGCTGACGCCGCCGGGAGGATAGCCTTCTGGCGGCGTATTGTCCCACTTTGCCTGCCACCGAAGCGGTGCTTCGCTCCAGCCGTCGCCGGTTTGCTGGAGCGCGCTGTGCGCGCCCGTCTGGGACGCCTGAGCCCTCCCGATTATTTTCTTTTTTGCCTCAAAATGAAAAAAACAGGACAAAAATCGTTTGAAACGATCGGTTCCGCCCGGAACTTGCATTGCCCGAGCGCCCAAAAAGCGCTACAATGGCTGCAAAAAGACCGCCGGGGGAGAGCCCCGGCAGACGGGGAGGGGCGCAATGGCAAAGAAAAAGGACAGCTTTCTGCTCTATTACGAGTGGGAGGAGTATTTTGAGGGCCTGACCGACCGGCAGTTAGGGCAGCTGCTCCGGGCGGTCTTTGCCTACGAAAAGCGGGGAGCGCACTACAGCGGCAAGGACGGGAAGGTGAGCATGGCCCTGCGATTTATCCAGGGCACCTTGGACCGGAACCGGGAGAAATATGAGAATACCTGTGAGCGCAACCGAAAAAATATAGCAAAGCGGTACCAGAATGCTACCAAATCTACCAGTGGTAGTTTTGGTATACCAGAAGCTACCAAATCTACCGACCATGACCATGAACCTGACCATGATCGTGATCCTGACCATGACCATGAACCTGATCATGAACCTGACCATGAACCTGACCGTGATCCTGATCGGGAGGGAGGGGGCCTTGCGGCCCCGTCTTCCGGGCTGACGCCCCCGCCCAATCCCCCCAGCCAAAGAGAGGTGGAGGATTTTATCCGGGAAAAGGGGCTGCACATTGATCCCCGGCGCTTTTACGTCTACTATGAGCAGCGCCGCTGGCGCACCCAGAGCGGCCGGCCCATCGACTGGCAGGAGCGGGCCAGACGCTGGTCCCAGAGCCAGTGGAGCGGCGAGGCGCAGGCCAGCGGCCCCGGCACAGAGCGGCAGGCGGAGGATAACCGGGACTATCTGCGGGAGATGCGGACGCTGATGGCCCGGATGGACGGAGAAGAAGGCGCCCAATCCGGCGCCTGACCGCTCCCGTCCGGGGTTGCAGATTGGCGAAAAGCAAGGTATAATATCATTTACTGAATTTTCCCAAACGGAGGGATACATATATGGGTCAGATTTTCAAATTCCACACCGATGTGGATACCGACCAGATCATTGCCTCGCAGTACCTGCTCTACCCCACGGTGGAGGAGATGAAGAGCCACACCTTTGAGTCCCTGGACCCCAGCTTTGCCCAGCGGGTCAAGCCGGGGGACTATGTGGTTGCGGCGGAGAACTTCGGCTGCGGCTCCTCCCGGGAGCAGGCCCCCGCCGTCCTCAAGGCGCTGGGGGTACAGGCGGTCATCGCCAAGAGCTTCGCCCGGATCTTCTTCCGCAATGCCATCAATATCGGCCTGCCGGTCATCGTGTGCCGGGATCTGTACGACCATGTGGCGGACGGGGAGGAGATGGAGCTCTCTCTCACCGAGGGCGTGGCCCGGGTCCATGGGGAGGAGTTCCCCTGCACCCGGCTCAACCCCTATATGCAGCAGATTTTGAACCAGGGGGGCCTGCTGGCCTCCCTGAATGAGGAGGCGTAAACCATGGGCATGACACTGGCGGAAAAGATCATCGCCTCGGCGGCGGGGGTGGCCTCCGTCCGGCCCGGAGATATCCACACTGTAGAGCTGGACTATCTCATGAGCAACGACGGCACCACCCACCTCACCATCGACATGTATCACAAGCTCAAGCACCCCCACATCGCAGATGTCAGCAAGCTGGTCTGGATTGTGGACCACAACTGCCCCTCGGACAGCCCCAAGACGGCGGCCAGCCAGAAGAAGATGCGGGACTTTGCCAGGGCCAACGGCATCACCTTCTATGAGGGCAAGGGAGTCTGCCATCAGATTATGATGGAAAACCACGTCCGGCCCGGCCAGCTTATCTTCGGCGCCGACAGCCACACCTGCGCCTACGGCGCCCTGGGGGCCTTCGGCACCGGCGTGGGCTGCACCGACTACCTGTACGCCATGGTCACCGGACACAGCTGGGTGCTGGTGCCGGAGAGCCTGCGCTTTAACCTCCACGGAAAGCTGAACCCCGGGGTCACCGCCCGGGATCTGATTCTCACCATCATCGGCCGCATCGGGGCCAACGGGGCCAACTACAAGGCCATGGAGTTCGGCGGGGAGGGCCTGAAAACCCTGACCATGTCCGACCGGATCTCGGTCTGCAACCTCTGCGTGGAGGCGGGAGCCAAGACCGCCCTCATGGAGGCGGACGAGGTGGCCCTGGACTACCTGGCCCGGCGGGGCCGTACGCCCAAGGCGGTATTCCACCCTGACCCCGACGCCGTCTATGCCCAGACCTACGAGATCGACCTGGGGGAGATCGTCCCGGTGGTGGCAAAGCCCCACTTTGTGGATCAGGTGGTGCCGGCGGCGGAGTGCCGGGGCGTCCATATCGACGAGGCGTTCCTCGGCTCCTGCAACAACGGCCGGATGGAGGACCTGCGGGCGGGCGCAGCCCTGATGAAGGGCCGCAAGGTGGCGGACAAGGTCCGGTTCCTGGTGGTGCCCGCCAGCGCCGAGGTCTATCAGCAGGCCCTGGAGGAGGGCATTCTCAAGACCTTTATGGAGGCGGGGGCCATCGTCATGAACCCCAACTGCTCCGTCTGCTGGGGCAGCTGCCAGGGGGTCATCGGCGAGGGGGAGACCCTGATCAGCACCGGCACCCGCAACTTCAAGGGCCGGGCGGGGCATCCGGGCTCCTTCGTGTACCTGGCCTCTGCGGAGACGGTGACCGCCTCCGCCATTCTGGGGGAGATCGCCACCGCCGGTCAGCTCCCCCCTGTGGAGGGTTGAGCCATGGCAGAAGTATTTACCGCCCGGGTCTGGGTGCTGGGGGACGACATTGATACCGACATCGTCATCCCCACCGAGTATCTGGCCCTGAAAACCGTTCAGGATATGACCCCCTACGCCTTTTCCCCCCTGCGTCCGGAGCTGGCGGGGCAGATTCAGCCGGGAGACGTGATTGTGGCCGGCAGCAACTTCGGCTGCGGCTCCTCCCGGGAGCAGGCTCCGGAGGTGATCAAGGCCCTGGGCGTCCGGTGCGTCATCGCCGGGAGCTTTGCCCGGATCTTCTTCCGTAACGCCATCAACAACGGCCTGCTGCTCATCGAGTGCCCCGAGCTGCGCAAGGATGTGGCCGACGGGGACGAGATCGCCGTGGAGGTGGGCAGGGAGATCCGCTGCAAGGGGAAGACCTACCCCATCGCGTCCTTGTCGGACAACCTGCTGGAGATCATCAACGCCGGGGGCCTGGTCAAGGCCATGCGCCGGCGGAATGGGTTGGAGTGAGCGGGAGACGGGATGTACCGGCGGGCGCACAATGTGCGACCCTACGAACCGGCAACGCCCTGTAGGGGCCGTTCAGGAACGGCCCGCCGAAATT
>JBJDXT010000022.1:0-13555 GCA_051866795.1 Candidatus Onthomonas sp.
ATGGCGGAAGCGGTGTCCCGCACTGACGCGCGGGAGCCCTCCGCTCTCCGCCATCCGCAGTCGAAGCCACAGAAATGGGCTGCTCCCGCGTTTTGGTCTGGCATCCGTTGCGTTAGACAGGCAGACTATAACAAAGGGATGACCAGCCCGTCGGCTTTTGTACTAGCCCTAGGCATGGCAGGCAACAGCGAGCCACCGCAGGGAGCCCTTGCCCCGGAGGGGTCTCGGGGCGAAGCCCTGAGCCGCTTTTGGGTACTTTTCCCGGGGAAAAGTACCCCGCCGGAGGCAGGCCACCGCACTGACGATACGCTGAAATCGGCCGGCGACACCCCGCAGAGCAAAAATACAGAAAGCCTCCCGCTTTTGGCGGGAGGCTTTCGCAATGTCATAAAGATTCAGAACTTGTCCACTCCGTTGGACACCAGCAGGATGGGCACCAGCCACATCACCAGGAAAAACAGAATATTCAGCGGACTGAGGGAGTGATAGGCCCCCATCAGGGTGAGGTAGAAGCCCAGCAGGGCCCCCACCACCGAGGCGGCCACTGCCAGAATGGTGTTCAGCCGTACCACCGTCCGCAGCCGTCGTCCGCCCAGAATGGCGTCGGTGCAGGCGCCCAGGCCCTCCCGGTAGATCAGCGCACCCAGCGTACCGTTGTGAGGCTGGCCCTTGGCAGAGAGGAGCTGCCGCCGGTCCATGGGCGGATACTCCATCCGGTCGGTGGGCAGGCGGAACCGCTGGCGCAGCATGGTGGGTGTAATATTGAAGTCCCGGGTGGCCAGAATGGGGTTGACCCCGCCCCGGATCAGGGCGTTCAGCGCCGGCTGAATGCTGTGGGCCAACGTGTAGTTCAGGGCAAAAATTCCCTGAAGCTCCCCATTGATGACGCAGAACACCGCGTTTCGCACCTGATAGCCCTGCTGCAGTGGAACTCCCATCAGCTTCATGTAGTCGGCGTTGCCCACCAGCACCTGATCGCCCCGGATCAGGCCGGAGAAGCCGCCCTCTCCCGCCTTCAGGTCATCCACCCGGCGATAGAAGCCGCCCTGGGTGCGGATCAGATCGTCAAAAATCTTGGCAAGCCCCACGTCCATCTCCCGCATGACAGATGCGGTGCAGCCGGTAAGCTTCTCCAGAGAGACCTGGCCGAAGTTCTTGATACCGTTAAACTGGACATAGCCCTCAGGGAACAGGTCGCTGTCGGTGATGGCGATGCCGGCCTCCCCCTTCATGGAGTCGGCTCCCTCCCATCCAGCCAGGATGACGCCGGAGCGGTTGAGCCGCTTGACCAGTTTGGTATAAGGCACCCCATAGGCCAATGTGGCAGACAGGGGGGTGGCCAAGACAAAGATCACCGACCAGTTCCACACCAACTGTTGGACGCCTCCCTGGCCTACCGCAGCGAGAATACCGAAGATCAGGCAGGCGGCGATCATCACCGGGGCCGCATACTGATAGACCTGCTGGGCCCCGTCCGGCTCCTGAATCTGGCTGCCAAAGCCCTTGGCGGTGCCGGTTTCCTTGATAAAGGTGCCCTTATTGTCCCATTTGCCCTGATCCAGCGTCAGCCGCTGGGGATGGGACACCGCAGCAGCCATCTGGCAGGACAGATAGAGGCCCTGCTTTTTCCGGCAATTGCCCCAGGCCACCGCCCAGAGGCTGAGGGCCGCAAAGCCGCAGAAGGGCAGCGGCCCCTCCCGGCCCAGGGTGCTGAACCAGACGCCGTCTACCAGCGTCATCGCCACTCCAATCGAGGCCAGGGTATTCAGTCCCGGCCGGCCCCGGAAGAGCTGGAAAATTCCCTCCAAAAGGGTGTCCAGCCCCAGGGCGCAGGCACCCATCAGGCCAGCGGTCAGCAGAATTCCGGCCAGTTTGGGATTCCCGGTCAATTCGGAGATCTGGATAAAGGTCAGCTCCCCACCTGCCAGCGCTCCAAAAGCGACCAGCACCAGGGACAGAATCAGCTGGAAGGGCAGACGGCCCTTGCCGCTTTTCCAGCTGCTGTAAAAGATCCGGCTCAGCTCCTTGGGGGAGGTATCCGGCGCCCGACGAATCGGAGGCTTTTTCTCCCGGACAGGCTTAGGCCGCCGCGGGGGCTCCCGCTCCTCGTCGGTGCCGGGGATGTACCGCTCCGCCTTCCGGTGGAGTTTTTCCTCCTCCGCCGCTTCCTCACTGTCCCCCTGGAACATAGAGTCAGCAAAGTCATTGGCCCGCTCCTCTACCTCCTCCAGCTTGCGCTGCAGAGGATTGGTCTTTTCCTGCGGCAGCTCAATAACCTTTTCCGGCCGTTTCGGCTGAGCAGGTTCCTTCTCTTCATAGTCGGCATCCGCCGGTGTCTTCTGCCTTTTCGGTCTCTGAAGAAGTCCAACCGCAAGGGCCGCCAGCCGCTGGACCAACCCAGGCCCCCGGTCCGGGCGCTCCAGCAGGGACTCGTCAGCGATACCCTCGTCCCAGTCCTCCTCCGGCTCCTCGTCCGGCTCCTCGTCCGGCTCCTCTTCCGGCTGGCCGCCGGTTGATGCACCGGCAGCCTCGGGCTCCTCCTCCGGCTGTGTCTCCGGAGCAGGCGCTCCCGCGATCTCCGCTTCGGCTTCCTCCGCCGGCGGCTCCTCATTCTCCGGGGAAACCGGAGGCTCCGGCTGCTCAGACGGTCCTTCGGCCAGAGGCGGCTCCTCCTCCGGCTGCTCCGAAGGCTGAGCCTCCACAATTTTCAGCGGAAGGGGCTGCACCGCCGGACCGGCATGGGCGGCCAGCATGGCCTCCAGCTCCTCATCCTCCTGCTCCTGATCAAAAAATCTGGGAGAATCCTGTTCTCCCTCCGTCTTGGACGCAAAATGGCGCAGATTGAGCGTCAGCACCTGGAACGACTGCTTCGACGGCTTGGTCTTTTCTTCCCATGTCTCCCGAACCGGCACCTCAGGCTGGGCGGGCAGCTCTTCCGGCTCATTCCAGACCGTTTCCTCCGGCTCCGGGTCAGCCGCTGCGGCAGACTCCGGCGTCTCGTCATGCTCAAGTCCGAATGGCTCCCGGTCCAGGTCAATCGGCCGCTCCATCGGCTCTTCCGCCCGTTCCTGATCAAAGGCCTGCGCAGACCCAAGCTCCGGACGCGCTTCCGAATGGCCCAAGCTCACTGTCAGCATCTGGAAGCGCTGCTCCTCCTTTGCTGCAGGCTGGCTCTCTGCCTCCGGCTTCGCCGGTTCGGTCGAAAGCTCTGCTTCTTCCTCTGCTGCAGCCTGTTCTGCCGCAGCATGCTCTGTGGCCGCACGTTCTGCGGCTTCTCTTTTCTCAGCCGCCCGCTCTGCCTCCTGGCGCTGTCGGTACTCCCGGGCATTGTCCTCCAGCATGGCCTCCAGTGCGGCGTCCTCCTCCTGGTCAAAGATTCGGTGCTCTGCCGGGGCCTGCTCCGGAACGGAACGCTGAAGGCGCAGCGTGACGACCTGGCCCTGAGCGAAAGCCTGCCGTTCCGCTTCCCTCACCCGGTCAGGCTGAGTCAGATCAGTCAGCACTCTGGCATCCTCTGCCTCCCGGCGAGACTGCTCCGGCTGCTGAAGCTTCTCAGGGTTCTCAGGCGGCTCAGCAGGCTCCGGCACTTCCTCCGGCGTCTGCCTCCACGTCTCCTCCAGTTTCAGACGCTCCGGTTCCTCTTCCTGCCGGATTCGCAGGAAAGCCAGCCGTTCGTTCAGCGACGGACGGTGCCGCTTCGGCTCCTCCTCTGGTGCCTTTCGCCAGGTCTCCGGGACATCAGCCTTCCGCTCCGGTTCCTCCTCCACAGGAGGCAGCACGATTTCAGGAATTTTCCAGTCAGCCGCCTGCTCCGGCTCCTGCTCCGGCACAGGCTCCGGCATCTGTACCGACACCGGGGCAACCTCCTCCGGCTGATTCCCCCATGCTGCCATGATGGACTGAATCTGACTGCGCATTTGCTGCACGTTGGGATCCCTGTCCTCCCGCTCCTGACGGGTCAGGGGTCGCTCCGGCTGCGTCAGATGGAGCACCGGTGTCTCCTCCGTTGTGCCGCCGGACGCAGCGGCAGGCTCCGCCTCAGACGGCGCGGGCTTCCGGAAAACAGACTGCTCCGGCTCCGAATCCGCCTGTGCCGTTCGAATACTCCGGATCAGGCGGTCAATATCCAATTCGTCCCGGCTGGCAGGACGGCTGTTGTTCTCGTTGCTCACAGGATCACCCTAAAAATATCTGTCAATCGCAGGACCAGTGCCGCCGGCCAGGCTGCACCGGATCATCTCAGTTTCTCTGACGCACCGCCTCATAGAGCAGGATCGCCGCCGCCGCCGAGGCGTTGAGGGAATTCAGCTTTCCCTTCATGGGAATACTGACGGTAAAATCGCAGGTCTCCGCCACCAGGCGGCTCATGCCGCTGCCCTCGGAGCCGATGACAATGGCCGCAGGGCCCTTCAAATCGGCGTCATAGAGCCCCACGCTGCCGTCCGCCGCCGTGCCAAAGATCCAGAGTCCCTGTTCCTTCAGCTCCTTGAGGCAGGCGGTCAGATTGGCCACCCGGGCAACCGGCAGATGGGACACCGCCCCCGCCGAGGTCTTGGCCACCACCGCGGTGAGGCCGGCGCTGCGGCGCTTGGGGATGATTACTCCGTGGGCGCCGGCGCACTCCGCCGTCCGGATCACCGCCCCCAGATTGTGGGGGTCGGAGAGCTCGTCACAGACCACGATGAGGGGCTGTTCCCCCCGCTCTCTGGCCCGGTCCAGAATATCGTCTACACTGGCATACTCCCGTACCGCCGCCACGGCGATGACCCCCTGATGGGCGTGGGTCTGGCTCATATTGTCCAGCTTGCGCCGGTCGGCGTCCACCACCACAATGCCTTTGTCCCGGGCGGTGGAGGCGATATGGCCCAGGGCAGCGTCGGTCTCTCCCCGGGCAATCAGAATTTTATCAATATTGGTGCCCGCCCGCAGGGCTTCAATGACCGCGTTGCGGCCCTCAATGATGCCGTCTGCCGGACTGTCCGGCGCGGGGCGGCCCTTTCTTCTCTCGTTCAAGCGGAAGTCCTCCTGTATCTTTGCTGTCAGTCACAGGCCGGGACGCCCTTCGCCCCTTTTCCCGGAAAGCTGACACGAAGATAGTATAGCACACTTTTCTCCACAGAAAAAGGAGGAATTCTATTTTTCTCTTACTTTGTCCGGCCGTTCGTTCTCTTTTTTTGCGAAAATCATTGCACAATGTCTATTTACAGATTGTTCACCGGCATTTTTCTTGTCTTTGTCCCGCATATGTGCTATATTTATGAAGTCTGAACAATCCCGGCCGCATTCTGCGGTCAAGCGAAGAGGGTTTTATCTTTGAACAACAACAAGAAACCGGATCAGAATGACAACCGCAAAAGAAATATCACCGGTTTGGTCACCCTGATCGTCTGGGCCTTGATTCTCACCATTGCCGGAAACTACTTTGTCAGCCGGACGGCAGTCATTGGGTCGGAGGAGATCTATTTCAGCGACCTGGTGGAACTGGTGAAAGAGGGCCAGGTGGCCGAGGTCAAGCTGGAGTCGGGCAAGTACACCGTCACCCTCACCGAGGAGGGGGCCGAGGCCTGGCTGAAGGAGTATTACCAGGAGCTGGGCGTCAGCGTACCCGAAGATGCCGAGATGCCCACCCTGTACACCACACCGCTGAACTATACTGACTTTCTCCTCCTTCTGGACGAGCACAACGTCCGCTACTATTCTCCCTACCAGCAGGAGAGCGCCCTCACCGCCTTCCTGGTGAGCTATGTGCTACCCATGGCGCTGATGGTGCTGATTATGGTCGTGTTCTTCCGCTTCGCCATGAGCGGCAAGATGGGCGGCGGCATCGGCAACGTGGGCAAGTCCAACGCCAAGGTCTATGTGGAGAAGGAGACCGGCGTCACCTTCCGGGATGTGGCCGGTCAGGACGAGGCCAAGGAGTCTCTGGAGGAGATCATTGATTTCCTCCATAACCCCGGCAAGTATACCGCCATCGGCGCCAAGCTGCCCAAGGGCGCCCTGCTGGTGGGCTCCCCCGGCACCGGCAAGACGCTGCTGGCCAAGGCGGTGGCCGGCGAGGCCAACGTCCCCTTCTTCTCCATCTCCGGCTCTGACTTTGTGGAGATGTTCGTGGGCGTGGGCGCCAGCCGTGTGCGCGACCTCTTCAAGGAGGCCGCCAAGATGGCCCCCTGCATCATCTTTATCGACGAGATCGACACCATCGGCAAATCCCGTGACGCCGGCCGTCTGGGCGGAAACGATGAACGGGAGCAGACCCTGAACCAGCTGTTGGCTGAGCTGGACGGCTTTGATCCCACCAAGGGCGTCATCGTTCTGGGCGCTACCAACCGCCCCGAGGTGCTGGACAAGGCGCTGCTGCGGCCCGGCCGGTTTGACCGGCGGATCACTGTAGACCGGCCCAATCTGGCCGGCCGTCTGGCCACACTTCAGGTGCACACCCGGAAGATCCGGCTGGCGGAAGACGTGGATCTGAACAAGATCGCCCAGGCCACCGCCGGCTGCGTGGGCGCTGATCTGGCCAACCTGGTCAACGAGGCCGCTCTCCGCGCCGTGCGCATGGGCCGCCAGGCGGTGAATCAAAACGACCTGCTGGTCTCCTTTGAGGTGGTCATCGCCGGCACCGAAAAGAAGGGCACCGTCCTCACCGAGAAGGAGAAGAAGCTCATCGCCTACCACGAAGTGGGCCACGCCCTGGTGGCTGCCAAGCAGAAGGGCACTGAGCCCGTCTCCAAAATCACCATCGTCCCCCACACCCAGGGCGCCCTGGGCTACACGATGCAGCTGCCTGAGGAGGAGAAATTCCTCATGGACAAGGACGAGCTGTGCAGTGAAATCCGCACTCTGCTGGGCGGCCGTTCGGCGGAAGAGGTGGTGTTCCACACCGCCACCACCGGCGCCTCCAACGACATTGAGCGGGCCACCGAGTTGGCCCGGAAGATGATCACCATGTTCGGCATGAGTGAGAAGTTCGGCATCATGGGTCTGGCCACTGTCCAGAGCCAGTACCTGGACCAGGGCTACGGACTGACCTGCGCCCAGGCCACCGCCGCCGAGGTGGACGCCGAGATCTACAAAATTCTGGAGCAGTGCCACGCCGAGGCAGTGCAGATTCTGGAGGAAAACCGGGATCTTCTGGACAAGATCGCCGCCTACCTGCTGGAGAAGGAGACGATCACCGGTCAGGAGATGATGGCCATTATCGAGGGCCGGGATCCCGCGCTGGTGGACAACTTCGGCGCCAATCCCCAGTTAGACCGGGCCGACCTTCCCTCCGGCAGCCTCCCCTCCCCCAACACCGACCACGACGGCATCGAGAAGCCTGCCCGGAAGATCTCCATTGTCTCCGAGCCTCCTGCTGCCCCCAAAAAGGCGGGGGACGATGGGAATGCTCCCGCACCGGAGGATGTTCCCTCTGTACCGGAGGACGGCAGCAATCCGGACAAATCCGGTGAAACGGAATAACATCCAAACAGACGCAAAATTTCCCCTGTCTTAATTGACCAGCTCATAAATCAGCAAATCCTCCATATGATCGCTGTGTGATCATATGGAGGATTTGCTTGTATTTGCCTGACAAATCACACGGGATAGACGCGTAAGCGTCGCAAGGGAGTGTAGCTCCCTTGACGAGACAAAGTGAATCAGGACTCACGATGCCTTCGCCAGGAGAGTATAGGAGTGCGCCCTTCTCTTCTGAATGGCTTTGAAGCGGCCGGCAAACCGGAAACAATTGAGGCATTTTTTTCTGAGAAGAATCTTGACTTCTCACTCTTATTAATATATTATATTAATAAGAAGCAATTTTAAATAAGGATAGAGTTATGGCAAGACGAAACACGATCCAAAGATCCTTAGTTCTGGAGGCAGTAAATAAATTACGTTGCCACGCCACAGCGGATGAGGTATACAGCGAAATTATCAAGGAGCATCCAACGATTAGCAAGGCAACCGTATACCGAAATCTTTATCTGTTATCTGAAATGGGTGAAATTCGCAGGCTTGAGGTTCCTGGAAGTGCCGACCGTTTCGACCATATCAGCAGCAATCACTGTCATGTAAAATGTGAAGTATGCGGACGAGTCTTTGACGTGGATATGGAATTTGTCAGCGGCCTGGAAAGCGGGATCAGAGATACCCACGGATTTGACTTTACCGGTTATGACATCATTTTCCATGGTGTCTGTCCGGAATGTAAAAAACACAAGGGGTCCGGCAAGGAATAAACCAACTTGAAAAAGCCCGGAAACGGGCGTATTTATAAATCAAATTTAAGGAGGATTATTATGAGAAGCATTACTACATTAGATCTGCAGTACGCACATCGTTTTTATGGTTTCAAAGGTGAAGCCCAGTATCTGCATGGACACACAGGTGTTCTGACCATCGAAGTTGAGGACTCTGTTGAACCGGGCGTAAATATGGTATTTCCCTGCAATGAGATTCAGAAAACGGCATGGGAGGTTCTGAAGAATTTCGACCATGCTCTGATCCTGCGGGAAGATGATCCGCTGCTCCCTGCAATCCTGAAAGTTTATGAGGAGCAGGGCATTAAGGATGGTGCCCCTACCAACAAGATGAAGGGCCCCGCATTCCAAACTGAGCTCGCCACTGCTTACCCTGATTGCCGTCTGGTTGTAACGAAAGAAACCATGACCGTTGAGGGCATGATCAAAATTGTCTATGATCTTCTGAAGGACAAGCTGAATATCGCCAAGCTGACTTTTACCAGCGGCGTAAATGCTGCGTCCCAGGAATACAAGCCGGAAGGCTCTAAAGACCGCTGCCCCCTGTGTGGCATCGCCCTAAACGAAAAGGGCGTATGCCCGAAGTGCGGGTACAAGAAGCAGTAATTCTTTTGTGCAAAAGCAGAACGCCCGAAGAATCCCAGATTCTTCGGGCGTTCTGCTTATATTCAATCAGCAGCTTGTTCGGAACATATGCAACACTGTCTTATGAGCACCCGTGCAAGAGGCGGGGCAATTTCATCGTGTCAAAAACGTCTTTTTGCTTATTCTTCTGTCTGCCCAGCGGCGGAAGCAGCCTCTTTCAGTGCCTCCTTCGGCACCGCTGCCGGCTCCGCCTGGGGCGCGATCTTCTCCGAAACCCAGACGCTGACCGAGCCGCCGCCCACCGGGAACCGGGCAGAGCCGGTATCGTCCAGCATCAGCCGCTCCGGCCGGTTGCCAGTGCAGTCCACAAAGATCTCACCGGCCCGCTCAGCCCCCAGGCACATCTTCTTCTCGCCCCCGGGGCCGTCGGACATGAGGACGGCCAGACCGGAGCCGGGTACCTCCTCGCTGCCGCTGCGGGTCCAGCCCACCAGATTGGGGTGGTCGAAATAGTCGGTCTGCCGGCCCCAGGCGCAGTTCTGCCGGGCCCAGAGCATCTGCTTCAGGCCGGGTACCGGAGGAATCTTGTCGTGGGGAATGCCCCGCAGGTCGCCGTAAAAGACGCAGGGGGTCCCCTGCTGGCGCAGCAGGATGATGGCGTAGGCCAGGGGCTTGAACCAGTCCTCAATCCAGGACTGAAGCGCCTGACCGGGCTGGGTGTCGTGGTTGTCCACAAAGGTCACAGCCAGCTCCGGCCGCCGCTCCACCAGAGTGTCCTTGAGCAGCTGGCGCATATCATAGTTGCCCCAATTGTGGGACGCCTCGTAGAAGCGGAAGTGCAGGGGCACATCGAAGAGGGACATGACCTGCCCCGAGCTGTCCAGATAGTGGCACAGGGCGTCAATGTCGGCGTTCCAGTACTCCCCCACCGCGGGCAGGGCCAGGCCGGTGTCCTGGCGCAGCCGGGTGAGCCAGCGGGTGTAGAAGGTGAACCGGATGTGCTTCACCGCGTCCAGCCGGAAGCCGTCCACCCCGGTGGTCTCCAGATACCAGCGGCCCCAGCGGTACAGCTCGTCGGTGACCTCCGGGTTGCTCATATCCAGGTCGGCCCCCATGAGGTAGTCGTAATTGCCCCGCTCGCCGTCCACCTCGTCGTCCCAGCTCTTGCCCTGAATCTGAAAGACGCCGCCGGCCTTGTTCTTATCGTCCCAGTCCACCCCGTCAAAGTGGGTCCAGTTCCAGATAAAGTCGGAATACTTGCCCTGGCGGCCCGGGAAGGTGAACCGGGTCCAGGCCTTGATGGGCGCGCTCTCCCCCACCTGGCAGCGGCGGTCCTCATCCGAGCTGCGGCTGGCCCGGATCTCCTCCGCCTCATCGGCGCCCATCCGGTGGTTGAGCACCACGTCGGCCAGCACCTGCAGCCCCGCCTGGTGGAGGGTGTCAATGGCGTTCAGGTACTCCTCCCGGGTGCCGTATTTGGTGGGGACTGTCCCCTTCTGGTCAAACTCTCCCAGGTCGTACAGATCGTAGACGCCGTAACCCACATCGTTCCGGCCGGCAGCTCCCTTATAGGCGGGGGGCAGCCAGATCTGGGTGAAGCCCAGGTCGCTCAGCTCCTGAGCCTGGGCGGCGCACTGATTCCAAAACTGCCCGTCGGCGGGCAGATACCATTCAAAATTTTGAAGCATCGTGTTCTGTTTCATGCGTTTCGCCTCCTTGCTTCTCACCCATTGTAGCAGATCGCAGCCTGGCAAGCTATATACAATCTGTCCAAATATTCCCTATAGAGTTGATTTTTCATCAATTATTCACAAAAATACGGCAGAGCCGGCCGGTGATCCGGGGCTCTGCCGCGTTTTTCATTTTGCAAGTCCCGCCATCAGATGCAGCGCAGAACGTCCTGATAGAAGGCGTCCATCTCCTCCTGGGTGGGGAAGATGGCCACATACATCTGGTTACCCATGGCGCCGGCCAGAGCGTCGGGAATCCGCTCCACCATCTTCATATGGGTGCCGTACTTGGTCATGATGTCCTGATGATTCAGGGCGAAGCTCTTGCCGTCCCGGCGGCCCACAAAGGCGCAGAAGGAGTGCTGGCCCACCGGCATGGTGGACTTGTCGAAGGCGATCATATCCGCCCAGATCTTGTACACGTCGGTGCTGTGGGCAAAGTCGATCATATCCGGAGTGAAGCCGCCGCAGGGGCGCATATTGACCTCCAGACCCACGATGTCGCCCTTCTGGCCCAGGCCCTCCTGGTCCTCAGTGAGGCGGAAGAACTCAAAGTGGACAAAGCGGCTCTTGACGTTGAAGCTCTTGACGGTGGCCCGGCCGGCGGCCCGGGTGTCCTCGGGCAGGTCCTTGAGGATATAGTAGATGGAGTTGTCCGCCTCGTTGACGATGTCCATGATGGACATGGGGGTGACGTTGCCGGTCTCGAACATGGGCTTACCCTGGGAGTCGATGATGGCGTCATAGGAGTTCACCTCAGCGTGGACAAACTCCTCCATGATATAGGGCACGTCCGCCTCCCGCTCGGCCAGGAACTTGTCCAGGTCGGCGTCGCACTTGAGCTTGTAGGTGTGGGAGGCGCCCACGCCGTTGTCCGGCTTGACCACCACGGGATAGCCCACCCGCTGGATAAAGGCCAGGCAGCTCTCCCGGTCCTCCACCAGGTGATACCGGGCCACGGGGATGCCCGCCCGGGTGTAATAGTGCTTCATCTTGGACTTGTACTTGATGCGGGGGATGTCGTCCACCTGGAAGCCGCTGGTGATGTGGAAGGCGGTGCGCAGCTTGGCGTCCCGCTCCAGCCAGTATTCGTTGTTGGACTCCAGCCAGTCGATGGGGCCGTGCTTGAAGATGAGGAAGGCCACCGCCCGGTAGACCTCGTCATAGTTCTCCAGGCTGCTGACCTTGTAATACTCGTTCAGGCTGGCCTTCAGCTCCGGCTTGAGCTCGTTGTAGGGCTGGTCGCCGATGCCCAGCACGTTGAGGCCGTTCTTCTTCAGCTCCCGGCAGAACTGCCAGTAATTGGTGGGAAAGTTGGGAGAGATAAAAATAAAGTTTTTCATGTCTTTCTACGCTCCGTTCTCTTTCTGTTCTTTCTGCTCTATCTGTATTCTGCCTCAGTCCAGCAGATACGGCACGAAATAGCTCACCTGCTTGTACCACCAGGGCCAGTCGTGGGCACAGTCATAGCCCCAGTAGTCCACCCAGGCGTGAATGCCCTTCTCCCGGAGGATAGCGTCCAGATGGCGGGTGGAATCAGGCAGCTCCCAGGGGCCCTGACCCACACAGATGACCGCCTTTTTCTGGTTGTACTGGTCGATAAAGGGGTGATCCCAGGGGAGATTGGCCAGATAGTGCTCCGGGGAGTTCTGATAGACCACCTCGTCCATATAGCCGTCCCAGCCGTAGTCGGCGGTATAGATGCCGCTGAGGGCCAGCAGCCGGTCAAAGAGGTCGGGCCGCCGGAAATAGAGGTTGGCGGCATGGGTGGCGCCCAGGCTGCATCCAAAGACCAGCACCCCGGGATAGCCGGTCCAGCCGTTGCGCTGGTTGACCATGTCCCGCAGGAAAGGGATCATCTCGTCGGTGATATAGTTCATCCACTGCTCATGGCGGCGGGCACGCCAATAGGGGTCGCCCCCCTTGTTGGACCAGGTCTCCTGGTCGATGGTGTCAATGGACAGCACCATCACCTGGCCGGACTCGATCCAGGGAGACCAGACGTCGGTCATATGATAGTTCTCAAAGTCATAGAACCGGCCGTCCTGGCAGGGGATAAAGAGCACCGGCCGTCCTGCGTGGCCGTAGACCTTGCACTCCATGTCCCGGCCCAGGGCCGGGCTGTACATTCTGAAATACTGTGTTTCCATCTCTCTTCTCCTCTCCGCTTATCTCTCGTAAAGCAGGGTATTCATAAAGAAGGGAATCTGCCGCTCCCAGCTGGCCTCGCAGTGGTTGCCCCAGGGGACAATGCGGCTGGTCAGCATTACCCGGCGCTCCAGCAGCAGGGCGGTGACCTCACCGAACTGGTGCTCCATATTGGCGTGGAACTTCATCTCCCGGGAGCCGTAGTCCATATAGACCATGGTGTCCGGGCCCAGATCCGCCTTGCGGATCATCTCCTCCAGCTGGTCCGTTGCAAACCAGATGGAGGGGGACAGGGCCGCCGCCCGGGAAAAGATCTGATTGTACTCCAGCACGGCGTACAGACTCATGAGGCCGCCCATGGAGCTGCCGCCGATATAGGTGTGCTCCCGGTCGGGGATGGTGGGGTACTCCGCGTCGATCATGGGCTTGAAGCTGTTTACAAACCAGTCCATAGTCTCCCTGCCCCGGCCGGTGACCCAGCCCAGCTTGGGATCCTCAAAGGTAAAGGGGGAATACTCGGACAATCTTCCGTTGTCCGGGTGGTGGTTGCACTCCACAGCGGCGATGATGAGCTGGGTCTGGGTGTAATCCATATAGTCCTTCATGCCCCAGCTCTTGCCGTAGGTGGCGTCCTGGTCAAAAAATACGTTATGTCCGTCGAACATATACAGCACCGGGTAGCGCCGGTCCGGCTCCCGTTCCCAGGAATCGGGCACATAGACATAAGCCCGGCGAGGCTCATCCCCGGTCAGCTCCGGAATGGTAATATCCCACGTTTTGATCATTGTTTTATTTCCTTCTCCCAGTTGAAATACGCATGGGTTTATTTTAGTAGTTTAGCACAGTACA
>JBJDXT010000023.1:0-13363 GCA_051866795.1 Candidatus Onthomonas sp.
GGTAGAGATCGATCTGAAGCCCGCCCTGGACGAAAAGACGCTGGACGCACGGCTGCTCCGGGACTTTCAGGAGAACGCCAACCGGGAATTTCAGAACAGCCTGGGCGGCCTGCTGCCGAAAAAACTGATCCCCGAGGTAATCCGCCGCTCCGGTATTCCACCGGAGACCAAGGTTCACGACCTCACCCGGGAGCAGCGCCGCAGCCTGCTTCAGGTACTCAAACACTTTACCGTCCGCATCATCGGCCCCCGGCCGGTGCGGGACGCAATTGTCACCTCCGGCGGCGTCCGTGTCACCGAGGTGAATCCCTCCACCATGGCCTCCAAGCTGCTGCCCGGCCTGTATTTTGCCGGAGAGCTGATGGATCTGGACGGCTATACCGGAGGATTTAATCTCCAGATTGCCTGGTCCACCGGCTATGCCGCCGGCTGCTGGGCAGCCTGGGACTGAAAAGGGGAGACATAGCAATGCCATTTGTCAGCATAGCCATCGACGGCCCTGCCGGAGCCGGCAAGAGCACCATCGCCCGTAGCCTGGCGAAGGAGCTGGGCTATCTCTATGTGGATACCGGGGCAATTTATCGGACAGTGGGTCTCTATGTCCGCCGGATGGAGACAGATCCCCACGACGAGCAGGCGGTCACCGCGTTGCTGTCCTCCCTTCAGGTGGAGCTTCGGGTGGAAGCGGACGGAGTCCAACATATGTACCTCAACAGGGAGGACGTGACCGGACAGATCCGGGCACCGGAAATCTCCCGCTATGCCTCCGCAGTTTCCGCGCTGCCCCCTGTCCGGGCTTTTTTGCTGGAGATGCAGCGGGAGCTGGCCCGCACCCGGGATGTGGTCATGGATGGCCGGGACATTGGCACAGTGGTGCTTCCCCAGGCCACCGTCAAAATTTTCCTCACCGCAGATCCCAGGGTCCGGGCGTTGCGCCGCTGGAAGGAGCTGCAGGAAAAGGGAAGCAGTGACAGCTACGAGCAGGTGCTGCAGGAGGTAGAACAGCGGGACTACGACGACAGTCACCGGGCCATCGCACCCCTCCGTCAGGCGGAGGACGCTGTTCTGGTAGACACCTCTGAGTTGAATCTGGAAGAAAGTATTGCGGCAATGCTGCGCACAGTAAAGGAGCGTCGGAGCTAATGGAAGAAAAACAGGAGAAGCAGGTGAAAAAGGAAAAGAAATTTCCTTATCGCACCAGAGAACAGTGCACCGTCTGGTATCACATTGTCTATTCTGTGGCCTTTATCGCTTACCGGCTGGTTTACGGTCTCAAGGTGATCGGGCGGGAGAATATCCCCGACGGCCCTGCCGTCATCTGCCCCCGGCACTGCACCGCCATTGACCCTCCCATGGTCTATTTTGGCATGGGCCGGAAGCACTTTCCCCGGACAATCGCCAAGCAGGAGCTGCTGGAAATCCCTGTTTTGGGCCGTATTCTCTATAATATCGGCCTCTTCGGTGTTCGCCGGGGCGAGAACGACATGGCGCCCATCAAAAACGGCCTGCGCTGCCTGAAAGAGGGGAGCAAGCTGATTATTTTCCCCGAGGGCACCCGTGTCCGTGAGGGAGAGAAGGTTCAGGCCCAGACCGGGGCGATTATGTTTGCCCTGAAAACCGGCGCGCCCCTGGTTCCCGTCTATCTCACCCGGGCCAGGAAATTCCATAAGATGACTATGGTGTTCGGCGAGCCCTATCATCCCCAGATCGCAGGCAAACGGGCCACTCCGGAGGAGAACCGCAAGCTGGCCGATGAGCTGCTGGAGAAAATCTACGCCCTGGAGAGTAAGGTTCAATGAAGATTACCCTGGCGAAAACGGCCGGCTTCTGCTACGGCGTCAAACGGGCTGTAGAGCTGGCAGAGCAGACGGCCCAGTCCGGCAGCCCCTGCGTCATGCTGGGCTCCATCATCCACAATGACCATGTGGTAAATCATTTGAAAGAGCAGGGAATGGACAGCGTCCGGGAGACAGATCAGGTTCCTCCCGGCTATTCCGCGCTGATCCGCTCCCATGGAGAGGCAAAGGCGGTCTACGACCGTCTGGAGGCCCAGGGCACTCCGGTCATTGACGCCACCTGCCCCAGTGTGGCCCGCATCCACAAGCTGGTCCAGGAGGCGGAAGAGCGAGGGAGACAGCCGGTGATCATCGGCCTGCCCAGTCACCCGGAGGTAGTGGCCATCGCCGGCTGGTGCAAGGCTCCGGTCGTGCTTCCGGACGCTGAGGCGCTGGAAAAATGGCTCTCGGAAGGGGAAAACCGGCGGGAAATGCCGCTCACTTTCGTCTTTCAGACCACCTCAACCAGGTCGGCGTGGAAAAATTGTGAAAAAATTGCAAAAAAAGAATGTACAAACGCAGAATTATTTGATACAATATGTAATGCTACCGCCCGACGGCAGTCAGAAGCCCAGGAATTGGCTGCCCAGAGCGACGTGATGATCGTAATCGGTGACCACCAAAGCTCCAATACTCGCCATCTGGCTGAACTGTGTAAGCAGCAGTGCAGCCGGGTCTACTGGATCGAACAAGCTGATGAGCTTCCGGTGGACGCCCTGGCGGGGGCAACTTGTGTTGGAATCACTGCGGGAGCATCGACGCCCGGGTGGATAATAAAGGAGGTCAAAACCAAAATGTCTAATGAAGTCAAAATGGAGATCGAAGAATCCTTCGCTGAAATGCTGGAGAAGTCGATCAAAACTTTAAATACAGGAGATAAGGTAGTAGGTACTGTCGTACAGATCACCCCCACCGACATCCAGGTAGACCTGGGTACCAAGCATGCCGGCTATATTTCCATGTCTGAGTTTTCCGACGATCCCAGCGTCAAGGCCGAAGAGGTTCTGAAGCCCGGCGATCAGATCGAGGTTCTCGTTCTGCGCGTCAACGACGGCGAGGGTGTTGTCTCCCTGTCTAAGAAGCGTCTGGACGCCAACAAGAACTGGGAGGAGATTGAGGAGGCCAAGGAGAACAAGACCGTGATCGAGGCCACCATCCGTGAGGAGAACAAGGGCGGCGTCGTTGCCAACTACAAGGGCATCCGCGTCTTTGTCCCCGCCTCTCAGACCGGCCTGCGCCGGAACGAGCCCATGACCGGTCTGGTGGGCGCCACCGTCCGGATGCACATCACCGAGGTCAACCGCAGCCGCCGCCGTGTGGTGGGCTCTATCCGCAGCGTCTCCAGCGAGGAGCGGGCTGCCAAGAGCAAGGCCGTGTGGGACACCATCGAGGTGGGCAAGCGCTATTCCGGCACCGTCAAGAGCCTGACCTCTTACGGCGCTTTCGTGGACATTGGCGGCGTGGACGGCATGGTTCACATCTCCGAGCTGTCTTGGAGCCGGATCAAGCATCCCTCCGAGGTCGTCGCTGTAGGCGATCCTGTGGACGTGTATGTCATCAAGTATGACCCCGAGAAGAAGAAGATCTCTCTGGGCATGAAGGACCCCAACGAGAACCCCTGGGAGACCTTCCTGAACAAGTACTCTGTTGGCGATGTGGCTACCGTCAAGGTGGTCAAGCTGATGAGCTTCGGTGCTTTCGCCGAGGTCGTGCCCGGTGTGGATGGTCTGATCCATATCTCCCAGATGGCTGACCACCGCGTGGAGAAGCCCGAGGACGAGCTGCAGGAAGGCGATGTGGTGGACGTCAAGATCACCGACATCAACCTGGAGACCAAGAAGGTTTCTCTCTCCCGCCGCGCTGTTCTGCAGGCCGCTGACGACGAGGAGTAATCTGCCCCGGAACCGGGAACGGAATCTATTGCCATGAGCAAGGCGGCATAGTGATCTATGCCGCCTTTTGCTTCAGAAAAGTGTTCTGGAAAGGGTACTGTTATGGATAAACGTACTATGCGCCTGCTGCGCGCGCTGTCGGTTTTCTGCGTATTGATGGCGATCGGCGCCACCCAGGTCTCCATTATCTCCGCCATCCTGATGCTGATCGTCTCGGTGGGCTGCCTTCCCGGCGTTCAGCTCGCCCTGGGAAACCGGGTTAACCTGAAAACCCGGGCCATTGTTTTGGTTGTTTTAGTGGTTCTGGCACTGGCCATCTCTCAGGAGGAGCTGAAAGCGGCCGATGCGCAGGAGCCGGCCGTTTCCCAGACCTCTGTCTCGGATCAGGCTGAAAACTGAATCTCTGTCTCTCGGGAACCTCCGCTGGATAACGGGGGTTCCTTTTCCATTTAAAATGTGCTACACTCAATGAAAAAACAGAGGAGGTGCAATATGGGGCTTCTTTTTTCCTGGACACGAACCAAAAAAGAGAGCCGCGGAGGAGAGCGTCCCTGGTGCTCTGTGGTGGTTCCGGCGGCAGGCAATGCCAGCCGTATGGAGGGGACAGATAAGATTTTGGCTGATCTGGCGGGAATGCCGGTGATCGCCCATACGCTCCTGGCGCTACAGCAATGTCCCTATGTGGATGAAATTGTGGTAGTCACCCGGGAGGATTTGATGGCGCCCATCGGACAGATTGCCCGTCAGTATGACTGCAGAAAGGTGAGCCGGATCGTTCGGGGCGGCTCCACCCGGGCGGCGTCTGTCTCCATCGGCGTGGGCCGGACCGATCCCAAAGCTCAGCTCATCGGCATTCACGATGGAGCCAGGCCGCTGGTAAGCCAGGCAGTGCTGGAGGAGGTCTTTACCAGAGCCGCCTCTGTGGGAGCAGCCGCGCCCGCCGTCCCGGTGAAGGACACAGTCAAACGAGTTCGGGCAGGGGAGATTGTCACGGAGACTGTTCCCCGGGAGGATCTCCGGGCCGTTCAGACACCGCAGGTCTTTGACGCAGATCTGATCAAAGCTGCTCTGCACCGGGCTATGGAGCAAAATCTGCCCATCACAGACGACTGCTCCGCAGTGGAGTCCATGGGCATGGGCGTAACGCTAACCAGAGGTTCCTATGAGAATATCAAGATAACAACACCCATCGACCTGATTTTAGGGGAGGCGATTTTGCAATGCCGACAGGGCTGAGAATTGGACATGGTTATGACGTGCACCGGCTGACCCAAGGCCGGAAGCTGATTTTGGGTGGCGTGGAGATCCCCTGGGAGTTGGGCCTTCTGGGGCACTCGGACGCCGACGTGGTAACCCACGCCATTATGGACGCTCTGCTGGGCGCCGCCGGATTATGGGATATCGGCCACGCCTTTCCAGACAATGACCCAGCTCTCAAGGACATTTCCAGTATGATTCTGCTGGAGCGCGCAGTGGAACTGATCCAGGCCAAAGGCTTCCAAACAGTGAATGTAGACGCCACCATCGTGGCCCAGCGTCCCAAACTGGCTCCGTATATTCCGCAGATGCGGGAGAACATCGCACAGCGTCTGGGCATCCCCGCTGACCAGGTCAACATCAAGGCAACCACCGAGGAGGGACTCAGCTTCACCGGCTCCGGTGAGGGGATGGCCGCGCACAGTGTAGCCTTGCTGGAAAAAGTCGTGTTCTGAGGGTCGGCACGCAAATGGAATCTGTCAAAAGGCGGCCAGAAAACGGCCGTCTTTTCTTTTTCTTCCGTTTTTCGCCCATTCACGCTCTGGAATCCCAGGCATAAACTGGGATGAGAGGAGCGAGAACCATGATTTATTATCTTATCGTCTGCCGGTCGCTGACCTACGCCCAGCAGACTGCGGCAGCCCTGGAGCGGGCGGGAATTGCAGCCCATATCCTCCGCTCCCCAAAATCCATCTCAGCCACCGGCTGCAGTCATAGTGTCAAAATCTCCCAGCGACGGCTGGCACAGGCCCTGACCGTGCTCAAACGAGTGGATTTAACCCCTACCCAGATCTATATCACCGAGGCAGACGGCAGTTATCGGGAGGTTCAGCTGTGATCTATCTGGACAGCGCAGCCACCTCTTTGCAAAAACCGCCACAAGTGTCCCGTGCCATGATCTGGGCAATGCAGCACTGCACCAGCCCGGGCAGAGGCAATTATTCAGCTGCTACTCAGGCGGCGGAAACTGCCTTTCAATGCCGGACTGCTTTGGCAGAGTTGCTGGGGGCAACCGGTCCGGAGCAAGTGGTCTTTACCTCCAGCGCCACTCATGGGTTGAACATCGCCATCCGTAGCCTGGTCCATCCGGGTGACCGGGTAGTTCTCTCCGGGTATGAGCACAACGCCGTCACCCGGACCCTGGCCAGTATCCCGGACGTCGTCCAGCAGGTGGCGGTCGGAGCACTGTTTGACCCCGCCTCCGACCTGGCAGCCTTTGCGCAGGCATTGGAGAAACCCACCTGTGCGGTCATCTGCACCCATGTTTCCAATGTCTTCGGCTACATTCTGCCGGTTCCGGAAATCGCTAAGCTCTGCCGTGAGAAAAAGGTGCCCCTGATCGTGGATGCCAGCCAGAGCGCAGGCATTTTACCGGTGGATCTGGAGGGATGGGAAGCCGAATATGTCGCCGTTCCGGGTCACAAAGGCCTCTGCGGTCCTCAGGGAATCGGAGCGCTGCTGTGCGGAAAAAACAGCAATCCTGTCCCTCTGCTCACCGGAGGTACCGGAAGCGAATCGTTGCTCCAGGCCATGCCGGATTTCCTGCCTGACCGGCTGGAGGCTGGAACCCACAATCTCCCTGGCATTGCCGGCATGCTGGCTGGTGTCCGCTTCGTCCGGCAGCAACGCCCGGAACGTCTGCTCCGCCGGGAACAGGCACTGATTCGCCAGCTCAAAGGGCATCTGGTCCATATCCCTCGCTTGGAGTTGATTTGCCCAAATGATCCGGAACTGTCTACCGGTGTGCTCTCCTTCCGCTTGGCAGGACAGGACTGTGAAGAGGCAGCCGCACAGCTCGGCCAACGAGGCATCGCCCTGCGGGCCGGGCTTCACTGCGCGCCCCTGGCCCATCGTACAGCAGGGACGCTGGAAACCGGAACGATCCGGGCCAGCGTATCTCCCTTCAGCCGCCCGGAGGAACTACGGACACTGACTGGAGCTTTGAAACAGATGACAGAAAAATAGAGACAGATGCGCTTGCCAAGCTGTTGCTTTGGGAGTATACTATATTTGTTATGATATGGGTTTTCCATGCATTTAAATGTCATTCTTTCCCTGATTTTTATCTGTTTCTGTATGAACTGGTCAGAATGTTCCATATTCCACTGGTTCTCCGGGAAACGCACATCAGCTGACAGGCGCATCTTTCCGATCGGAGTGACGGATATGTCAACTTTTTCTTCTCTTATTCAACAAATTTCCAATTTCGACGGCATTCAGCAGGTATTGCGCTACTTCCAGACCATTGAGTTTTCTGATCTGCTGGACGTAGCCATTATCGCATATATCTTTTACCAGCTCATGATGCTGACCAAGCACTCTCAGGCAGGCCAGGTTTTGAAGGGTGTTATTTTGGTCATTGCGCTGCTCTGGCTGTCTGATCTGTTCAATCTTCATGTGCTGAATTTTATTTTGGACAGCGTGGTACAGATGGGCTTCTTGGCTCTGATCGTCGTCTTTCAGCCAGAGATCCGGCATTTTCTGGGCCAGGTAGGCAGTGGCAATATGAAGCGTTTCTTCCGATACCAAGGAGATTCCAGTGCCCTGGAATCCGCCATTGCCGAGACGGTCAGTGCATACAGGGACATGTCTCGCAATAAAGTGGGTGCGCTCACCGTCTTCGAGCGAACCAGCATTCTCAATGACTATGTCCGTACAGGAACCGCTTTGGATGCACAGGTATCCGGGGAGCTTCTGAAAAACATCTTCTATCCAAAGGCCCCTCTCCATGACGGAGCAGTGATCATCCGGGAAGGCCGGATTGTAGGCGCTGGCTGTGTGTTGCCGCTTTCCGGCAACAGCAATATCAGCCGGGAATTGGGCACCCGTCACCGGGCCGGTCTGGGCATCACCGAACACACTGATGCTGTGGTTGTCATCTGCTCGGAAGAAACTGGCTCCATCTCAGTCGCTGTTGAGGGCATGCTCAAGCGGCATTTAGCTCCGGAGACGCTGGAACGGTTGTTGCGCAATGAGCTGCTCACCGCACAGGAAGATAAACGAAGTTCCGGCGCCGCCACCCTGGACACGCTTCTGTCGCTGCTGCGCAAGGGCAAGAAGGAGGATGGGGATCATGTGGAGTAAATTTCGCGACAGCCGGTTTTTCTATGCCTTGCTGGCTTTGCTTGCCGCTATTCTCTGCTGGCTTTATGTAGATCTGGCACGGACTCCGGATGCCGAGGTTACTATCAGCGGAATCCCAGTCTCTTTTATCGGAAAGGAAACACTGGAAGAGGAAGGCTTGCTGATGCTGGACGAGCAGCCCACCATCAGCATTTCCGTCTCCGGTCCCCGCAGCGTCATCACCAAACTGAACCGGGACAATATCACAATTACTGCTTCTGCCTCCAATATTACGGAGGCTGGTGTCTACAGCCTGGACTGCGCGATCAACCTGCCCAGCTCAATTGTCAGCGCAAGCCCGAAAACGGTGCGTGCTTCCTTCCTCAGTGCTTCTGCTGTGGACGTAACTGTGGTAAAAATGGTCAGCAAAACGGTTCCCATTCACCCCGAGTTTGCCGGTTCCGTAGCTGAAAATCGTTTCTATGACGAGGACAGTTTTGTCCTTCAGCAGAAAGAGCTAGAGATCAGCGGTGAAGAGAGTGTGGTCAATGCCGTCAGTTACGCAAAGGTTATTTTGGATGAATCCAATCTGACAGATACTTGGACCGGCTGGCTGGATGTGATCCTCTGTGATCAGGAAGGCCAGGTGCTTCAGCCGGACAACCTGTCTATGGAGGTTTCCTCGATTTCGGCAACCTTCTTCGTGGAGTGCACCAAGGAGATTCCGCTGACAATTACGATGACCTCCGGAGGCGGCGCAACCGCAGAAAACGCCACATATACCGTTGATCCTGAGACCATTACTGTCTCCGGCCAGGAAATTGTTTTGGACAGCCTGGATGAGCTGAATTTGGGCACTGTGGATTTAAGTCAGGTTGTCACCACAGGAGAGTATCAGTTTGAAATCAAACTGCCCTCCGGCGTCAGCTGCATGGATAATGTTAAGACCGCTGACGTTCAGGTCAGCATCAGTGGCCTGGAGACCCGGCGCATCGTTACCTCCAATATCCAGTTGATTAACGCACCGGACGGACATCGTTACAGCTACGACAATCTTGAAGTTCGGATACGCGGAAAAGCAGAAGATTTTAATATGCTGATGAACGAGGACGTCCAGGTCACACTGGATCTGTCTCAGGTGGAGATCGTCGATGGCACGACGGTTACCGTTCCGGCTCAGGTCGAGATCATCGGCATTTCTGAGTTGGGTGTACTGGGCACTTACAGCGTCAATATCACAGTGGAGCGCGCAGAAACACCCTCCATTCCGGAGGAAAAGCCCGTAAGCTGAATTGCGGAATCTCTTTACAGTCTCTCTGAGTTTTGTTATAATAAACGTTCCAATGACAGTACAAAGAAGGGATGGTCCCTGATGCTCAACAGTATGACAGGCTACGGCCGGGCAGAGGCAGCGCTTCATCAGCATTCCATTGTGGTTGAAGTGCGCAGTGTCAATAACCGCTATCTGGACTGTAATGTACGGTTGCCCCGCATTTACGGGTGCGCTGAGGATGCAGTTGTCTCCGCAGTCAAGGAATCTGTCTCCCGGGGCAAAGTGGATGTCAATGTCACGGTAGATGCCACCGGGGGAGAGGCTGTCACCGTTTCTCTGAACCAGTCGGTGGCTGCAGGATATCTCAAAGCGTTGCGAGAGATGGGCGAGACCTTCGGCCTGCGGGAGGATATTTCCGTCTCTCTTCTCTCCCGTTTCCCCGATGTGTTCCGGGTAGAAAAAGTTCCGGAAAATTTGGAACAGCTGACCGAAGATATTCGCCAAGTCACTCAAATGGCAATGACCGACTTCAATGCCATGCGTGCCCGTGAGGGTGAAAAACTGGCAGCTGACCTGTTGAGCCGTCTGGATACTCTGGAGGCTCAGACACTCCAAGTAGAGGCCCGCTCTCCGGAAACCGTGTCCGCCTATCGGGAGCGCCTCACTGCCCGCATCCAGGAGGTACTGGAGGACAAGCAGATTGATGAGGGGCGTATTCTTACCGAGGCAGCTATCTTCGCTGACAAAGTTGCAGTTGCTGAAGAGACCGTGCGTCTGCACAGCCACATTGCTCAGTTCCGGGATATGGTTGCCAGAGGTGGCGTCATTGGTCGCAAACTGGATTTCCTGATTCAGGAGATGAATCGGGAAACTAATACCACTGGCTCCAAGTGCAATGATCTGGCTCTTTCCAC
Source organism: Candidatus Onthomonas sp. (assembly GCA_051866795.1). Taxonomy (GTDB): domain Bacteria; phylum Bacillota; class Clostridia; order Oscillospirales; family Oscillospiraceae; genus Onthomonas. The sequence continues at coordinate 10,235 of JBJDXT010000023.1, forward strand.
GATCGTGGTGGATATGAAAGCAGAATTGGAGAAAATTCGGGAGCAGGTCCAAAACGTAGAATAAAGAAAGGGGAGCAGGCATCTTGCAGCTTCTGAATATCGGCTACGGCAACATGGTCTCAGCAGATCGGATTCTGGCTATTGTCAGCCCGGACTCCGCTCCCATCAAGCGCATGATTCAAGAAGGTCGGGATCAGGGGCGGCTGATTGATGCCACCTATGGACGCCGTACTCGCTCCGTCCTGATCGCAGATACCGACCATGTGATTCTGTCCGCCCTGCTTCCGGAAACCATCTCCGGCCGTCTGGAGGGTAGAGAGGTCAGTAAGGAGGAAGAAGATGGCGAAAACTGTTAAAAAAGGACATATTGTTGTCATATCCGGTCCATCCGGTGTAGGGAAAAGCACAGTGATTGCCGAAGTACGCAATCAGCGCTCCAGTCTGACCTTTTCCATCTCCTATACTACGCGGCAGCCCCGCCAGGGCGAGGAAAACCATGTTCATTATCACTTTGTAGATAAAGCGACTTTTCAGCAGATGATTGACCAGGACGCCTTTTTGGAATATGCCAGTTATCAGGGAAATTTCTACGGAACTGCCCGGGCGGATGTAGACCGACTGACGGAAGCTGGTTTCGATGTTCTGTTGGACATCGAGGTCCAGGGCGGTGCTATTGTCCGTCGGGTTTGTCCGGAAGCCACCTCGATTTTCGTGATTCCTCCCTCTTTTGGAGAGCTTTCACGCCGGCTGCATGGCCGTCAAAGCGAAAGTGAGGAGGTCATTCAGGGCCGCCTTGCCCGTGCCCGTGAGGAATATCGGGAGATTCCCAACTATGATTATCTGGTCGTCAACGACAAGATCCCTCAGGCGGCAGAGGAAGTGCTCGCCATTTTAAAAGCCCAGGATTGCCGGGTATCCAACCGGCTGGAATTAGTGAAGGGAGATATTAGTCTATGATTCTCTATCCCATGAATGAGTTGCTGCAGGATAAGATCAGCAGCCGCTATGAGCTTGTCAATCTGGTAGCTCACCGTGCCCGGGAGATTGCCAGTGCTGAGACCAATGAGGATCCGCTGACAGAAAAACCTGTCACGATGGCTCTCAATGAGGCCCGTGCGGGTATCCTGGTTAAGGATAAGGAGCCAGCTGCAGAGTAGTAAATTAATTCATATCACTGCAACATAAGGCAAGGGGCAAAGGGGACCATGCGCCCCAAATGCACTCTTGCCTTTGCTCATATTCACATCTGGGCAGAGCATCAGGAAGGAGGCACCGGATTGGGGCAGGAATTATGCTGTAAGGTAGCGGTGGCTGCCGCAACTTATGCCATTGATAAACCCTATACCTATCTGGTGCCGGACAGTTTTGCCGAATCCCTGCTTCCTGGAATGCGGGTAATTGTCCCTTTCGGTCGCGGCAACCGCCGCTCAGAAGGCGTAGTGCTGGAAATTCGCAAGGAATCCGCTGGCCAGCGGCTGAAATGGCTCAGCGCCATTCTGGACGAGACGCCGGTGATTGACCCGGCCGGTATCCGGCTGGCTCTCTGGATGCGGGAGCGTTACTTCTGCACTGTCTACGATGCAGTCAAGGCGATGCTGCCGGCTGGATTGTATTACAATCTTCAGGACTGTTATCAGGTGGCTGAAGGGATGAATCGGGAAAATGCCGCTCAGGCGGCAGAGGGTATTCCCATGGCAGATCGTGTTCTGGGATTGGTATTCTCCGCCGGAGGTCGGATCAGCCGGAAAAATCTGCGGGAAGCATTCGGACCCAGCGATCTCTCCAAAACGCTCAACAATCTGGTAGAGCTGGGTATTCTCACCCTGGAGACCAGCGCCCAGCGAGGCGTGGGCGACAAGAGTGAAGAGATCGCCCTTTTGGCGCTGCCTCAGGAGGAGGCGGAGGAGCTGGTCTCCAAAGGCCGCTCCAGGCTGCGAAAGGCAGTTGTTCAGCTGCTGGCTGATGTGGGCTCCGCGTCCGCCAAGGACATCGCCTATTTTACCGGCGCCCGAAAAAAGACCCTTCATGAGCTGGAGAAGATGGGCGTCATCACGCTCTATACCCGGGAGATATTTCGCCGTCCCGAGCTGGAGCAGGTGGAGCCTCAGCCCAGGCCGGTTCTCAATCCGGAGCAGCAGGACGCCTTTCAGGGTCTGTTGAACCTGGCGCAGTCCGGCAAGGCCAGCTGCGCTCTGCTCTACGGCGTCACCGGCTCTGGCAAGACCTCTGTCTATATCAGCCTGATCCACGAGGTACTGGCACAGGGCAAATCCGCTCTGGTGCTGGTACCTGAGATCGGCCTGACCCCTCAACTGCTGCGCCAGTTCGCCGCCCAGTTTGGGAGCCAGGTAGCCGTGCTGCATAGTTCTCTCGCCGCCGGTGAACGGTATGACGAGTGGAAGCGGGCCCGGCAGGGAAGTGCCCGGGTCGTCATCGGCACCCGCTCCGCCATTTTCGCCCCTCTGCCCGATCTGGGGCTCATTGTCCTGGACGAGGAGCAGGAGGCCAGCTATAAATCCGAGAACACGCCCCGGTATCACGCCCGGGAGATTGCCAAATACCGCTGCGCCCAGCAGGACGCGCTGCTGTTGCTTGGGTCGGCCACTCCTTCTGTGGAGAGCATGTTTTTCGCGAAAGCGGGGAAGTACCATCTCTTCACATTGACCCAGCGCTATAACCGCCAGGCCATGCCCCAGGTGTTGATTTCAGATTCCAGGGAAGAGCTGCGGGCGGGAAATCTCTCTGTCATCAGCAGCCTTTTGCAGGAGGAACTGGCAGAAAACCTCCGCCGTGGAGAACAGTCCATCCTCTTTCTCAACCGCCGGGGCGCCAGCCGGATGGTAATCTGTGCCCAATGCGGCGAAGTCCCCCAGTGTGACCGCTGTTCGGTCAATCTCACCTATCACAGTGCCAACGGACGGCTCATGTGTCACTACTGCGGCCACAGTGAGCCGCTGCCAGAGCGCTGTCCTCGGTGCGGAGGTCCGCTGACCTTTGTAGGCAGCGGCACTCAGAAGGTGGAAGAAGAGCTGCATGAGCTGTTTCCGGACACTCCTGTGCTGCGGATGGATGCGGACACCATCTCCGCTGCCCACACCCACCGGCAACTGCTGCAGCAGTTTGAGCAGG
>JBJDXT010000024.1:0-13300 GCA_051866795.1 Candidatus Onthomonas sp.
CCGCAGCGATATAAAAAGCCCAACACCTCCACCTATGTACAGGGCGTGGAGGTGGAGACGGATTACCCGGGCGCCATTCCCGAGGGCTTTGACGTCATCCGTCTGCCGAAGGCAGAATATCTGATGTTCCAGGGCGAGCCCTTCCGGGAGGAGGATTACTGCCAGGCCATTCAGGCGGTGCAGCGCGCCATGGACAGCTATGATCCCTCAGTGATCGGATACCAATGGGACGACGAAAATCCCCGTATCCAGCTGGAGCCCCGGGGAGAGCGGGGCTATATCGAGCTGCGGGCGGTAAAGCGGATGGCAAAATGAGCGAAGCCTTATCCGGTCTCTTTTCCCCGCATGATGCCGTCTATCCCATGGGCGATCCTCTCATAGGCCGCATCCCAGTCCTGCTGCGCATCCTCAATCAGCAGCTTTCGGCAGGAAAGCTGCTCCAGGATGCGCATTTCCCTTCTCTGCCGCTCCTCCAGACAGGAGATATAGCCCTCCAGCCCCCTCAGTCCATGCCGTCGACCATAAGCGCCCTCCGTATGATACCGGATCACAGCCTGACGCCAACTCTCAGGACGCTCCCAACACACATGAGAGATGGCCGCTTTCACGTCAGATTGCTTCAAATAGAGGACTGCCGGATTCAGCGGTGCAATGATCTCCATAATTTGGTTGATATAGTCCTCTGATCTGGACGGTTCAAATCCAAACCGGATCATAGTTTCGCACATGGGGTTTTGCAGCAGGCAGCAGTTGAAAACGTACACCGTATCCCCTTCCGCCTGTCTGACATATTCTCTCCACTTGTCCAGCATCAGAGGCGCTTCCTGCTCCCATGCCAGCCCATCGTAGATTTTGTAAGGCAGTAGCCGCTCCAGCAGGTCTCCGGAAAAATGCTTCAGCGGAACAATCAGGCCATCTTTTGCTTCGGTTGCATACTCATTCAGACTCGACTGCTCCGCGGCAAAAAACCGGTTCAGTTCCTCCTCGGTCAGAAAGCTGTGGAATTCATAGTCCGCCGGATGGTCTCCGGTTCCTTCATCAATCCATACCACGTGCTCACCCCGCTTGCGCAGCAGATCCGCCAGATAGCTTGAAGTCGTGCTCTTACCGGAGCCCGGGATTCCCTCCACCACAAACAGTCTTGTCTTTTTCACATAGATCTCTCCATTTCCTGGGCCACCCGAAAGCTCTCACAGGATCATTCCCGTGAGGGCTTTCTCTTTGATCTGAATGGCGACGTTCCCTTCTCCCATCACAGGGTAACCGTAAAGGCGGCGACACTGCAGGGCGGAAGTTGGGCGATAAAGCCGCTGTCCGTCATCTCAATTCCTTTCAGCGCTCGGGGAGAAACCGCGTCTGGCGCGTCAAAGGTATTTCGCGCATCTCTGGTCCCAGCCAGCACCCGGCCTGTCACCTGCTCCGCCCGGCCCAAACCGGCCAGGACGCAGGTCAGGGGCAGAACGTCTGTATCACTGAGGTTAGCCGCCGTCACCAGCACGGTACCATTGGCAGACTGGCTGGCAGAGACGTGGAGATTGGGCACTTGGTACTCCTGCGGACCAATCAGGCTGGTCTCCGCATAGCTCTCCAGCTGACGGGCATCCTGATGTCCCTGATACAGGTCAAAGACGTGGTAGGTCGGAGTAAGGAGCATCCGCTCACCCTCTGTCAGCAGCATAGCCTGAAGCACGTTGACGATCTGGGCGATGTTGGCCATGACCACAGTATCGCAGTGGTTATTAAAGAGATTCAGACTGACAGCGGCCACCAAGGCATCCCGCATAGTGTTCTGCTGGTAGAGGAAACCAGGATTGGTGCCGGACTCCACCTGGAACCAGGTACCCCACTCGTCCACTGCAAGTCCGATGCTGCGGCCCGGAGCGTACTGGCGTAGAATCCTGCTGTGGTTTTCGATCAGCTCGTCCATAAAGAGCGCATTGTGCAGGACGGCGTAGTACTCCGATCGGGGAAAACCGGTAGCAGAGCCTTTGTGCTCAAAGTCTCCCGCTCTGGTCAGGGTGTAGTAGTGCAGTGAGATAGCGTCGAAACAGCCGCCGGCCCGCTCCGCGACCACTCTGGTCCATCGGTAGTCGTCCGCGTTTGCCCCGGAGGCAATTTTGTAAACCGGATGCTCCGGATCATAGCAGCGCAAAAAGGTGGCATACTGACGGCAGAGATCCGCATAGAACTCCGGCCGCATATTGCCGCCCCCTCCCCAGGCCTCATTGCCAATGCCCCAGTACTTCACATGCCAGGGTGCTTCCCTGCCGTTTTCCCGGCGCAGAGACGCCATGGGAGAGACGCCGCCCATGTTACAGTACTCCACCCAGTCGCTGAACTCCTGGACAGTGCCGCTGCCCACATTGCCGGAGAAATAGGGCTGGCAGTCCAACTGCCGGCATAGCTCCAAGAACTCGTGAGTACCAAAGGAATTGTCCTCAGTGACACCGCCCCAGTTGGTGTTGACAATTTTCTTTCGCCCCTCTTTTGGTCCGATGCCGTCCCGCCAGTGATAGGTATCGGCAAAGCAGCCGCCGGGCCAGCGCAGGATAGGAACGTGAATCGCACGCAGCGCCTGGACAGCGTCAGTACGGATACCATTGACATTTGGAATGGGAGAGTCCTCCCCTACATATAAGCCGTCATAGATGCAACGGCCCAGATGTTCTGAAAATTGACCGTAAATATTGCGGTTAATCCCACCTCTGGAGCGATTGCCATTGATGAAAACGTATGCCATGCTTTTCCCTCCAACCGTAGTTCTGTCTTTTGCTCTATTTTTTCACCTCATCATACTGTAATTATATTTCGTATTCTGTAAAATGCAATGACTCCGCCACAGGATCAGACAAATTCAGCAGCCCTCCGCTTGCACTGGGCAAGCGGAGGGCTGCTGATCGCCGTCAGGCTCTTTTTTCAATCAATCCAAATACTCCAGGCCCTCCACGCCCCGGATGCCCAGTCCGGGGGCGTCGGACACGGTGATCTTCTGCTCCTCAAATACCGCGCCGCCCAGGATGGGGTCCTCTTTGCACAGCACCGGTCCGTCCAGGTCGATTTTGGTGATGATCTTTTTGGCACAGGCCAGCTCCACCGCCGCATTGACACTGATCTTGGCCTCCAGCATACAACCGATCATGCACTCTACCCCATAGACCTCGGCGGCAGAGACAATCTTCAGGGCGTTATACAGGCCGCCGCACTTCATCAGCTTGATGTTCACCAGGTCAGCGGCTCCCATCTGCATGATCTTCAGCGCATCCTCGGGGCTGAACACGCTCTCGTCTGCCAAAACGGGCACATAGGAGCGTTCCGTCACGTATTTCAGTCCCTCAAAGTCGTGGGCTTTGACAGGCTGCTCTACAAACTCGATGTCCAGCCCCTTGTCCTGCATCTGGTTGAGGATACGGACTGCCTCCTTGGGCTGCCAGGCCTGGTTGGCGTCGATGCGGATGCACACGTCGTCGCCAACTGCTTTACGAACCGCCGCCAGACGGGCCACATCCAGCGTTGGGTCGGCCCCCACCTTTACTTTCAGGCAGTCGTAGCCCCGTTTGATAGCGTCCACAGCATCCCGGGCCATCTCCTCCGGCGGATTGACGCTGATAGTGATGTCTGTGAGAATCTGCTTCCGGGCTCCGCCCAGCAGCTTGTAGACCGGGATTTTGTACAGCTGGCCGTACAGATCCCACAGGGCCATGTCCACAGCGGCCTTGGCGCTGGTGTTCTTGACGATGCACTTCTGAACGCTCTGGATCACGTCCTCAAAGTCATCCACATCCCGCCCGATAATGGTCTTGGCAATGTGGTCCTGAATGGCGCCGATAATCGCGCCGGTGGTGTCACCGGTGATCACCCCGGTAGGAGGCGCCTCGCCGTAGCCCACGGCGCCGGTGTCGGTGTGGATCTCCACAATCACATCTTCCACGCTGGAGACAGAGCGCAGAGCGGTCTTAAAGGGGACCCGCAGGGGGACGGAAATTTTACCCAGTCTTACTTCTGTGATCTTCATCGTTATACCTTCTTTCGTTTCAATGCCTGTTCAGCGGGCCAGCTCAAACATGGCCGCCGCCAGGATTGCCGCATTGTCCACCAGCCGGTCAATCTCCATGTACTCGTCCGGCTTGTGCTCCCGCACCTCATCGCCGGGGAAGATGGGGCCAAAGGCCAGGGTATTCGGTATCATTTTGGCATAGGTTCCGCCGCCGATGCACTTGGGCTCCGCTCTCTGGCCGGTGTAATCAGAATAGACCTGCAGCAGCTTGCTCACCAGCGGGCTGTCCGGCGCCATGTAGAGGCTGGCCTTGTGCTGGAGGAAAGTCTCCTGGAAGCCGGCCTGTTCAAAAGCATTCCTCACCGCCGGACCGCACTCGGCAAAGCTGCGGGTGACCGGGTAACGGTAGTTCAGCTTTACCGCAAGCTCCTCTCCATCTCCCTGGATGACACCCAGGTTCACCGTCAGCGGGCCGGACTCACTGTCCTCCATAGCGATGCCAAGGGAGGTTCCATTATACTCCATACCGATTTTTTCCGCCAGCAGGCTCACTATGCGGGCCAAGTCGCCTTCCAACGGCAGCCGATTCAGGAAAATCATCAACCGCCCGATGGCGTTCTCTCCTTCCTGAGGGCTGCCGCCGTGGGCGCCGATGCCGGCGGCCTCTACCAGCACGCCGTCTCCGGTCAAGGTGCAGGCGATCTGTTCCGCCTCCATGGCCGCGATCTCCCGGGCTGCCTCCGGCGGGCAGATCAGCCGGGCGGAGGCCTGGGCGGGAACGATGTTGTGGGCGGTTCCGCCCCAAATTTCTGCCAGCTTGATCTCCCCTGATTGATTCACACGGCAGGAGAAATGCTCCGTCACAAGCCCCTTCTCGCCGTTGATGACCGGGTACTCGCCGTCAGGGGTAATCCCCATCACCGGCACCTCGCCGCCGTGGCTGAGGTAATACTTCATGTCGGCACTGCCCGTCTCCTCGTTTAGGCCGAAGATCAGGCGGACGCGGCGGTTTATAGGTGCTTCTGCCTCTCTGAGGGCCAGCAGTCCGTACAGAGCGGCCATGGCAGGCCCCTTGTCATCCATGGTGCCCCGGCCATAAATTCTACCGTCGATGACACGGCCCTCGTAAGGCGGAACGGTCCAGCCGTCTCCCTCCGGAACCACGTCCAGATGGCACAGGACCGCCACCATCTCCTCTCCCTGTCCGTACTCACACCAGCCCAACTGGCCGTCCATATTGTAGGTGGCAAAGCCCAGTTCGCCAGCCCGTGTCAGCACATAGTCCAGGCATTCCCCCACCGCTTTTCCGTAGGGGAGACCACTCTGGTCATCGGCGTAGACACTGGGTATTTGAACACAGCGCTGGAGGTCGGCCACCAGTGCGTCCCGCTTTTCCGCCACCAATCTCCGAAAATCCAATTTCAAATTCCTCCTCACAGTTGTTCACAGGACAGCACCTGCTTGGTGCGCTGGAATTCTCCGTATCGCAGGCCCCGATCCTCCGTCTCCATTTCACCCACCTGATTGTCGTAGGGATCCGCCCGCCAGTGCCGTTTTTCCACGGTAAAAGGGGCTTGGAATGCGTTATTGGCCACCATTCGGTAGGGGTCCAGATTTCCAAAATAGAATCTGCGCCGCTCCTCATTGCCCATCCGCACCGCCGCAATCCCATAAGAGGGATCGGCATACAGCCAGCCGTAAGGGGCCACATAGAACCGCACCCAGTCATGGGCGCCGCAGAAGTCCGGCTCCGCCGTAAGTCCGCTCTGCCAGCAGGCCGGAATGCCTGCGCACCGGCACAGAGTGAGAAACAGCAGGGCAAACACGCCGCAGTCTCCGGTGAAACTCCGGGCGCAGTTTCCGGGGATATCCTCCAGGCTGAAATAGGAGGGCATAAAGGTGTACTTCATATTTAAAGTAATGAAATCATAGAATGTGCGGGCTTTCTCCAGAGGATCGTCCATCCCTTGAGTCAACTCCGCTGTCAGCGCCCGGATACAGGGGGAAAAGACAATATGAGGCTGTTCCTCTCTGATAAAAAAGTCAGGCTGCACCCCGCAAGCTTTTACCCGTTCTGTGTCGTGGTATCTGGCGGTGTGGACATAGGAGTATTGCACGGCAAACTCGTGGTTTCGTTCCATCCGCTCCTCCCAGCAGACTGTCCGCTGAGGTGCGTCCTCCGGAGCGGCCACGCCGCTGGGGGGATCGATCTCCTCCAGGGTGATCTCGCTCTGCTGTTCACAGGCCGCCGGGATGGGCAGATGGGCCCGGACCCACATGCCGGGGGTAAACTGGCTGTCCGAAAGCCGCAAGGTGGCACGAATGCGGATGCGAACACCCATGCTTCCCCGTTCCCGCATGACGCGGATACAGCGCTCCAGCCGTCCGTCCTCCCGGGAACCTTTTCCCGCACTCTCGTTGCCTGAGAGGAAGACGCCCGCCCGGCAGGCAAAGTCCGGCTCGGCCTTGCACAGGGATTCCAGGAACCGATCAAAGAAACGCATCTCCCCGTTCTGGTAGCTCCAGCGAATCTGTCCGGCATCCACCCGAGCGTCAAACTCCGCCGCAGTGAAGTCAGGAATCCTCGCCCGTATCCGCTCCAGCGCCTGAGCTCTGGTGTAGGGAAAGTCCTCCGGCAGACGCAGGATCATCTCCCGCTGGGCAGTCAGGCAGCACCGCATGGCCTGGGGCAGATTGTCCATGGCCAGCCGCTGGTCAATGAGCCGCACCGCACCTTTCAGATCGCCGCTGAGTTTTCGCCGTTGGATATCCTCCGGCAGGCCAATATTCAGATATCGAAAGGTCTCATTGATGTTCATGGCAATCCGCTCCTGTCTATCTCTCGTTTATAGGCAAAAGGCCCCGCCCCGACTGAGGGGACGGGGCCCTTTGGCGCCATCATCTATTTCTGATTTCAGTGCTTATCTTCAGACAAAGAACTGCAGAATGGCACCCATAGCCAGGCCGCAGAAGTTGCCAATCGCTGCGCCCAGCACGCCCATCAGCACACCGATACCGGCGAAGGAGGCATCATAGGCGGTAGAGATGATGGGCGCAGAGGCAGAGCCACCGATACAGGCCACCGACGCGGTGGAACACATGCACAGATCCCAATGGAACACCTTGCTGAGCAGGAACATCAGCACCACATGGATCACCAGAATCAAGACACCGTAGACTACCCACATGGGGGCGCTGAGCAGATCAACCACGGTAGCGGTAGACGCCAGCAGGGAGACCACAGCATACAGATAGACGCTGGAGAGCTCTTCCACGGCGGGCAGCTTGCCCAGAGGAGTCATGGCGCAGATCAGGCCGAAGATGGTGATAAACACGGTGGTGCAGGTGCCCTTGTCAAACATACCCAGGCCAATTGCCTGCAGGCCAGAGTTGGCGCTGGTGCCCAACCACTGGAAGATGGCAGAGACCATGAGAGACAGGCCGATCAGGAAGATCCAGTCACCGGCGGTAGCCTTGCGATCCTTCTCCTTGGCGACCTCAGCATTGGCGGCCTCTGCAATGGCGTCCAGACCGGCGGTGTTGGCCTTCACAGCCTTGTTCCACTTGTTGGCATAACGGACGGCCAGCAGTAGCAGGGCAATCCACACGGAATAGCAGACGGTATCCAGCGCCAAGGCACAGCTATAGGCGCCGGCATCCACCGGCAGAGCATCCTGCATGGCAGCCATGTTGGCAGAGCCGCCCACCCAGGAGGCATACAGCGCAGCCACAGCACCCCAGGTCTTTTCACCTCCACCCAAGGCACCCACAAAGGCAGGATACAGTGCAACGAAGCCAACCGCCAGCGTAACCGCGCTGCCTATAAAGATAGCAATCATCCGGGGACCCAGCTTGCCCAGCTTGCGAAAATCGCAGCGCAGCAGCATGACAAAGATCATAGCGTACAAGATATTGTTCTTCAAAGAGCCATAGGCAGCGCTGCAGGCTTCGGAGTTATACAAGCCCGCAGTGCAGAAGATCATGTTCAGCACATAAATCCACACCAGAGGGGGTACCACATTGAATACCTTCCACTTTGTTTTCTTTTCCAGGAACAGAAGACCTCCGGCAATAAACATCAGAAATGCAATGTAAGTAAAGCTGTTTGTAATAACCATACTATTCTCTCCTTTATCGATTGATTATGATGTACTGTGCGGTATGGCAGCTCTGTCCCCCCTTTCATCCCGCTGTAACAGACACAGACTATAGGCGCCGCCCGGCGTAAGCTGCTCGCCCCTTTTTTCGACACTTATCTCTTTCGAAAGCCTCTTCTGGGAAAAGAAAAAAACAGCCGAAATCAGCGACCGAACATCAGGTCACTCATCTCTGCCGGGTTTCCCTTACAATGATGCTGTGGAAAAGGCCGTATCGGCTCAGCGGTAGCAGCGGTTCCATTTTACGTGAATATCGGAATTGAATTTATTATAAGTCTTTTTCAGTTCTTCTGTCAAGTAAAGTGACAGATATTCTGAGTCCATATGCAAATACTTTTTTTCCTGTCGCAGGGTATTATCTCTTCGCTTTTCCATCGGCATCAACGGAAATCACGGTCTCCACAGCTGTTAAGTCCAGTATACGAATTCAGCACCGTCTGCATACATATCCGATCCCCCCTTTACCGCCCCGCAAATATTTCGCGGTATCGCATTATCCAATTTTTTCCTCTCGTCTCTCCCATTTTTCCTCTTTCTTTACTCAACTAATACTTTAAAATCGCAATGAAATGCGGTATAATGGGACGCATAATCATTCTATACGGCTCAGCTGGAGCCGCAGAGTCAGAATCATGGTGATTTTGGCCGGTGCAGGAAGGGTGCTTGCAATGCATTTTCAGGACATGATCTACCAGCGCATCACCTACGAGAAGATCAAAGCGTGCTATCAGGAGCTGTGTCAGCAGCTGGAGGCCATCTCCGACGAGGCTGATTGTCTGGCGGTGCTGAAAAGCCGCTATCGGCTTTATGAGAAGATGACCCCCATCGACCTGTGCTATGTCCGTTACAGCATGAATGTAAACGACCCTTTTTTTTCCGCCGAACAGCAGTATTACGATGAGATCGGACCGAAGGTTGCGGATCTGTCCAACCAATTTGACCGGCTTCTGACCGCCTCGCCGTTTTCCTCCTGCTTTGAACGGCTGATGGGATTCTTTGCGTTCTCTCTCATCCGCTCTGGGCTGGAGGGGCACAGCAGCGATCTGATCCCTCTGGAGCAGGAGGAAAACAGTCTGATCAGTCAGTACAGCCAGTTCGTCTCCAACGGCAAGGTAGATTACAACGGCAGGCAGGTCAGCCGAAGCAGCCTGGCAGCAGAGCAGCAGTCTCCGGACAGAGCGGTGCGGCGGGCTGTCTGCCGCGCAGTAGCGGCCTCTTGGGAGGCCCAGCGGGAGGGGCTGGAGGAATTTTATGACCGGCTGGTCCAGAACCGGGACCGGCAGGCCAGGGCTCTGGGACATCAAAATTTTGTCTCCCTGAGCTACCTGCGCATGAATCGCATCGGCTATACACCGGAGGACGTGAAGCGCTTCCGGGAGCAGGTAAAAAAATATCTGGTACCTTTTGCGGCAGCGCTGAATGAGCGCCGCAGAAAGCGTCTCGGTCTGGAGCATCTGTATCCTTACGACAACGGAATCTATTTCCTGGAGGGAAACCCGGTTCCTCTGGGAGACGAAAAATTCTGTCTGGAGATGAGCAGGCAGATGTTCAGCAGTCTCTCTGCGGAGACAGCAGAATACATCAATTTCCTGCTGGACAATGGCCTGTACGATGTCACCGTCCGGGACGGCAAGCAGACTGGCGGATACTGCACCCAGTTTGAGGCCTATCGGACTCCGTTTCTTTTCGCCAACTTCGACGGAACCAGCGAAAACGCCTATATCATGAGCCATGAGGGTGGGCACGGTTTTTACTTTTATCTCAAACGTAAGGAAGAGATTCGGGAGCGGAGCTGGTACACCTCAGAGATGGCCGAGACCCATGCCATGTCCATGGAGTTCTTCGTCTCGCCCTATATGGAGCTGTTTTTCGGCCCCCGGGCGGAGGACTATCGCAGAATGCACCTGGAAAAGGCGGTGGCGCTGATCATCTACGAGTGCCAGCAGGACGAATTTCAGCAGATCATTTATGAGCAGCCCCAGCTCACCAAACAGCAGCGCAATGAAGTCTGGGCACGGCTGGAGCAGGAATACTTCCCCTATCGGGAATACACAGAGGAGGCGCAAGCGCAGATCGGAGCCAGCTGGCAGCGGATTCCCCATGTGTTTCTATGGCCGTTTTACGCCATCGATTACGCGCTGGCTCAGGTGTGTGCCCTTCAATATTTCCGTTGGATGAGGGAAGATCCTGACGGGGCCTGGCAGAGTTATCTAACCTTCTGCAAGGCATCCGGAAATCTGAATTTCCCAGAGGCAGTTCAGGCCGCCGGTCTGGAGAGCCCTTTTGAGGCGGACAGCCTGAAGGATTTGATGAATTGGCTGCAGACGCGGCTTTAATTCATAGATTCGTTTGTACGACAGCAAAACGAACAGGAGGAAAATCAATGAAGAAAAAACTGATCTCCGTGCTTCTGGCCACTGCCATGGTGCTCTCACTGTGCGCAGGCTGCGGTCAGAAGGACACCCAGAGCACCGCCCCCTCTGACGGCACTGGCACCGGCACCAGCGACGCCGCCGACTCCAGTGCCACCTACACCTACCGGGGCACCTATGGCGGCGTATCCACCTGGTCCCCCACTGACTGGGAGATCGCCTCGGAGTGGACGCTGATCAGCTACACCATGTCCTCGTTCTACGGTTTCTGGATGAATGAGACCAAGGACGGCTACGACATCGTCTGTGAGCTGGCGGCAGAGTTCCCCGTGGATCTGACCACCGAATACGCCGGCAACGAGACCTACGGCGTGCCGGCGGACGCCACCGAAGGCTATGCCTGGCAGATCAAGCTGCGTGAGGACGCCACCTGGGAGGACGGCACCCCCATCACCGCCCACGACGTGGAGTATTCCCTGCAGCAGTATCTGAATCCCGAGATGAAGAACTACCGCGCTTCCCAGTTCTATCTGGGCGGCACCGGCCTGGCCAATGCTGAGGCTTACTACAACAGCGACAAGGCCGGCGCACCCAAGCTGTCCCTCGCCACTGAGCTGGGCATCGCCATGGCCGACCTCAGCGCCGGCGAAGACGGCCAGTATGTGGACGCCGAGGGCAACAAGGCCTACTTCGGCTGGAGCGTAGCCATCGACAACGACTGGATGGGCGGCTACTCCCTGTTGGATTATTGGGAATACATGACCGAGGACACCTACAACACCCTGTACGCCCTGGCCAATGAGGACGGCTACATCCCCATGACCGACGAGTCCATCGAGGCGATGCTCTCCTTCACCGGCAGCGACAGCTGGGGCAACGAGACCAGAGACGATCTGATCAACTATACCTACCGGGAGGACGGCCTGATGGAGGCCACCACCTGGGAGCAGGTGGGCTATGTGGAGGATGACGAGTATACCTTCACCATCATTCTGAAAAATCCCAGCACCCTGTTCAACATTGAGATGAACATCGACAACCTGGTCCTGCTCAACGAGACCCTGTATGAGGCCAACAAGACCGAGACCGGCGGCATTACCAAGTCCGCCTACGGCACCGACGTCTCCAAGTACAGCTCCTACGGCCCCTACAAGTTTGTGAGCTATCAGGAGTCCAAAGAGGTCACCCTGACCAAGAACGAGAACTGGTTCGGCTACAGCGACAGCACCTATGACGGCCAGTTCCAGACCACTGACATCGTCCTCCAGCAGATCGATGAGCACACCACCCAGCTGTCCATGTTCCTCCAGGGCAACCTGGACGAGGTCGGCCTGGCCAAGGACGATATGGAGAAGTACGGCACCAGCGATTACGTCTACTACACCCCCGAGAGCTTCACCTACTACCTGGCCCTGAACACCGACTATGACATGCTCAAGAGCCGTGAGGTGGCGGGCGTCAACAAGACCATCCTGACCTATGTGGACTTCCGCAAGGCCCTGTCCTACTCCTTCGACCGTACCGACTATGTCAAGAGCTGCACCGCCGCCGCGGATCCCGCCTTCGGCCTGCTCAACGACGTGTACATCTGCGATCCCGATTCCGGCCTGGCCTACCGCGACTGCGAGTACGCCCAGAACACCCTGCGGGAAGTCTACGGTGTGGACAACATCGAGGATCTGACCGGCTACAACAAGGAAGAGGCCTCCAGACTGATCCAGTCCGCCTACGACCAGTGCTATGCCGAGGGCAATATCTCCGATACTGACGTCGTGGAGATTGAGTATCACGTCTACGGCACCGACTCCATCTACCAGAAAACGGTGGATTACATTCAGGAGGCTCTGTCCGCCGCAGCCGTGGGCACCTCTCTGGAGGGCCGGATCAAGGTCCTGCTGGTGGAGGATCAGGACTACTACAACACCATGATCAGCGGTCAGGACGATATGATCACCGGCGGCTGGGGTCTGGCCGATCTGGATCCCTACAGCATGATGAGCTGCTACACCGATCCCTCCTACATTACCGAATACGGCTTTGATCCCTATCAGGATCTGACCTTCTCTGTCCAAGGTGAGGAGATCACTATGAGCTTCTACGACTGGTACAATGAGCTCTATAACGGCACCTATGCCACCGCTGACCTGGACGTGCGCAACGAAGTCCTGGCCGGCATCGAAAAGGGCCTGCTGCTCAATTACCACGTGATCCCGCTGTATTCCTCCTGCGCAGCCTCCCTGGCCTCTCAGCGGCTGGTCTACGGCAGCGACGAGTACATCAACTCCATCGTAAAGCGGGGCGGCATCCAGTTTATGACCTATACCATGAACGATGCCGAGTGGGCCGACTACTGTGCTGAGCAGGGCAACAGCCTGAGCTACTGAGCATAGAAACCGCCCTGACTGCTGGCAGCATACTTGCCGCATCATCACCGAACGCACTTTTCAGGGGGACAGCTCAACGGCTGTCCTCCCTTAAAGTGCATCAGATAGCAGAGGAGAAATACAGATGTTCAAATACATATGCAAACGAATCGGCCTGTTCATAGTGAGTCTGTTTATCATTATGACCATGCTGTTTGTGCTGATTCGGATGCTGCCAAATCCGGTCGTAGCGGTGACCGGAGGGTATGCCAAGCAGTTGGAGGATATGCGTACCGCGTGGGGTTATTACGATCCCATCATCGTACAGTACGGCATCTTTTTGAAAAACGTGTTCACTGAGTTCAACTGGGGCTTTTGCACCACCGTCGGCACCTTCCTGCAGCCGGTGGAGGA